>CALHPU010000075.1 GCA_938036435.1 uncultured Pirellulaceae bacterium
TACTATTGCAGGGTGCCGGGCTGCGGTGAATCAGAGCAGCGCACCAGACCAAGGTTCAAAATCCCAACGTCGCCGCAGTGGTGCCCGAATTGCTCATCCGATCTGAAGGCCGTCGCATGCGTCGTCAGAAAATACAACCGATTCACGATTGAATTTGTTTGTCCGGACGATTGTTGTTTTGAAGTTTCAGTTCAGCGACCAGACTTTGAAATTCAACATCGCAAATTTTTGTTGAGCCAATCTTTGCGTAGAGATGTGTGAATACTCGAGCGCACTTTCCCCGGCTGCGTCTCAAAATGTGATGGGCTGCCCCTGTGAATCGGCGATCGGCAACAGCTGGAATTTTTTCCCAAAAAAAATCTGAGGCTATATAAAGCCCGAAAAAACATTTCTCGCGCTCAAAAATCGCCATGCGTAGCCTCGCGTTGATCGCCCCCGGTGGGCCAGACAGGACCCAAAGGGGGGGTGGCCTTCCCACGGCGAAAACCGAGGTCTACTGATAGCCTCAGGATACCTCGCTGTTCTGAATGATGGGGCAATGTGATCACGTTCAAGCCGATCCCGAACGAACGATGCTGCTGGATCACAGAACGCAAAACGAGCCCATCTGGGGCCAGTTTGTGTGTGTTTTTTGTATGAATCGGGCGATCTCAGCATCGAGAAGTTAGCCAGCTTGCCGGCACCGACGCAGAAAACCATGACGGTCGACCGACTACGAGCAAGCCGTCTCCCCGATTTCTCAAGACCTCGAGAGTGCGACGCTGACATCTTCGGCAGGATCCGGTGACGCATTTTAGAGATGAAGTGCTGCCGAGGTTCTCAGCGTCGAAGTACTGGCGATCGTTGGCCAGTGTGGTGTGCTGGCGATCATCGGCCGACGACGCATGTTATGGGCGCTTTGTTAGAAAAGCGCCCTTTGTGCTGTTTCTTTCGGGTACCAGCATCATTGAACTACCGCGGCCCACCTAAGCCGTACTGAGAGCGTCTTGCTCGTTCCAAATCGGCGGTCAGTTTGTCGTTCAATTGGCGAAACTGTTCGCAAACCGCCAAAGATTCACTCAAGGATTCGCTCTGACGCTCGATAAGAGCCACAAGCTGTTCGAGTCGATCGGTCAGGCCTTCAATGGCCTGTGCGGCCGTGAGGCTTAGAGGATCGTCTCTGAGCACGATCAAATCGTTGGCTACTGCTCTCGCGCCTTCAACATCCATAGATCAACCTCGCGTTTTCTTTTCAGTAGAGCTCTTGTTCAGCTCAGCCACGACCTGATTTAACAATGAAAATTATCGCTAGGCGTGCATCGTTAGTCAGTTCAGCCGGACAGGATTCGAGCCAGCTTTGTAGCTCGGTGTCGCAAAAGCTGCTTTCCTCAGTGCTTTCCTGAAATTTGACAACGCTGGGAATCACCGGTTTTTCATTGCTCAATTCGTTGTCGGATGATGGACTGTCGATCCGGTGGTTGCGGGTTCGAGTCCCGTCAGTGTCGCTTAAAAAAAGCCCCGCAAACATACCGTTTCGCGGGGCTTTTTCGTATCTTTGGCATCGGTCGATGAGCTTTGATCATTGGCAAAAAAGACTTGGGTAGGACTCACATGGCCGCCGCAGACGGCGAGAAGCTGGCAGCGGGGGTAGGGATTGGGATGACGGGCCATTTCCTGAGCCGATTTGAGAAAAACGCCCGCCCGAGACAACTCCGCGATGAACTGGTGACGCTGAAACTGGTGACGCTGAATTTGGAAGTTAAGCTCTTTGAGCTTGTTGTCTGCGTACAGAATCTAAGCGGCCGCCACCGACTGGCCTAAATTCCGTGACGTCTTCAGGTTCCACGTGCCAGAACTTGCTCGTGTGTCAAAATCCGGGCAATAAAGTTGCGTGGACAACCATCTAATTACAAACACCCATCCACAGTCGTTAACCAGCGACATACTTTTTGAAGATGAAAGAAACCCATGAAACATTTACTTACCCTACTAGTCGTCGCCGTATTAGCTTCCACTTCCTTTGCTCAGGAGACTGCCACCAAGGAGAAGAAGGGGAAAAAAAGTACTTGGCAGGTAAAGAGAATCGAAAAATCGCTGGCCGCCATCACGATGACGCCAGAGCAAGAAACTGCATTTGGTGAGGCCACTAAAAAACTGACCGCAGATTTGGCTGTCATAAAAGAAAACGGACTCACAACAGCGATGTATAAGGCGCGCGAAGAAAAACGAAAGGAAGGTCGTAAGGCGGGGCTTAAAGGTAAAGAGCTTTTGGATCACGTCGCCGACGGATTGCCCGCCGAAGAAGTTCAGCTGTTCGAAACCTACGACAAGACGGTCAAGGCTTTCGAGAAAACAGTCGCCAGCATGCTGACCGATGAACAGATGAGTGCTTTGCCTGAAAAAGTTCAAAAGAAAATGAAGATGGCGATGAGAGAAAAACGCGGCAAAGGCGGCAAGGGAAAAGGTAAGAAAAAGAAGAAGGGTGCTGCTGAGGTTGAGTAAGCCTGTTTAGGCGATCGCTGTTTAGCAGCTCGCAGACGAGACAACGCAATTCTTTCGTCGGGCAAATCGCCCAGCGCCGGATCACGCTGTTGAATTCAATCATCCAATCCGGCACAACCGTGTCGGATTTTTTTTTAGAAAGCCGTCACCCGCCGCCATTTGTAGAAACGGATTTCTCTCCCACCATCGATTGACAGCTACCCTGAAGTGCACCACCACAGAACACGGCAAGCCTGTAAGCAGCCTTCCCTAGTGGTCTGTCAGAGCTGAGTCACCAAGTAGTGGGATTCGCCAGAATTCCTGATCGACCAAGGATTTCTGGCGAAATCCACTACGCGCAACAGTTCATCTCAGCTTGGACGAACCACTAAATGGACTCTGCCTCGTCTACGCTGTCGATAACGGCGTCTATCTCATTGGCCAGCTGTCGCACCGTCGGCCCGCGCATGATCGAGTAGTGGCTACCCTCGACGATCGATTCGGTGACGGTCGAACTTGCGTGGTCCGCCCAAAGACTTGATCCCAATTCGCTTTCGCTGATTGACTCGCTGGGCCACCAGAGATGGAGCGGGCAATCGATTGGGTTCGGCGTGAAGTCCGCTAGGAGATTGCAATGCGCCAGAAAAGTACTGGTGAATTTCGACAGGATAGCGCGTTCAGATGAACCGCTGGGCAGGTAGCCCATCTCGTCGATTTGATCGATCACCGCCTCAGAAGACATTGACGAATCCCCAAGGCAGGCGTTAGCCAAAAAGGAAATATCCTTCTGGACTCTCTCCATCGGTTTGGCCTTCAAAATGCCAATGCTTTGGAACTTGGTGAAGACCTGTTCCAAACGCAGGCACAGCTCGCGTTGCGATGTTTCGGCCGCAGCAGTCCAACTGGGATTGCTGTCGATCAAGCCAAGAAACGAAACGGTTCTCCCTGCAGCATTCAGCTCATTAACAACCAACGTTGCAATGAACCCTCCCAGAGAGAAACCAATCATGAGGATAACACCATGCGGTTGCTTGGACTTGATAATTTCGGCATACGTACTTGCGATTTCCTGCAGAGACGAAAACTCGCTTTCTGCACCACACAGCATGCGCGACTGAATTCCCCAGACAGGACGGTTGGGTTCAAGACGCGTCACTAGCTTCCGATAAATCCCCACGTCTCCGCCTGAAGGGTGGATACAGAAAAGCGGTGATTTATCTCCTTGTGGGCGAAGGGCAACCAGTTGGTTCAGATCAACAGTTTTGTTCGCATAAGTAGCCTGATTCATTACAGCAATCTTGATAGCAGGTGTTAAAGTCAATGATGTCTGATCTGGTACCAACGATGCTGAATCGATTGGTGATTGGTGATGCAATCCGAGGATTTTTCCGCTAACAGTCTCCTAGAGAATCGAGATTTTAGTCGGGAAATATCAGCGCAGGTCAAAAAAAAACAGCTCGGTTTGGACGTTCGCTGGTATTCATTGCTTTCGACAATTCCACCTAAAACCTCAGCAATACCCGAAACCGTGAAACTACGGTGCACGAATGCCCGTTGCACGAACCATAGAGAGCAACAGATTGCCGCAACCTCCAAAACAAACCATACGAGGTTTGTTGTTGGGATTCTGGTATTTTGCATCGCAACAAAAAACCAGCTTCGGCGGCAGATGATATGATTTTCTGATATCAGTTCGATACTTTTACCTTACGACACCGCCAAGCTCTTCACGATGCCAACATCTTCCCCTAAAACCGCACCAGTCTGTGTCGTCACCGGAGGCAGCAGCGGAATCGGCCTAGCCACCGCCCGACTCATGCGTCAGACCGGATACCGGATCGCAATTTGTGGGCGAAACGCGGAGAGACTCTCTGCGGCCCATGAAGAACTGGTCACCCTTAAACAAGACAACGCATCCAAACCTTCGCAAACAGGCGAACAAGACGTGCTGGCGGTGCAAGCGGATCTGGATGATGCCGACCAAGCCGTCGAATTTCTTCAACGTTCCATCAAAGAATTCGGCGACGTTGATGTACTGGTCAACAACGCCGCCATCGCGCCGCTGGATAAGTTTGAGCAGATCTCGGTGGAGACGTTTGAGTCTGTGGTCAACGTTAATATCCGAGCAGGTTTTTATCTGACTCAGACGGCTTGGCAGCACATGATCAAATCCGGCGGCGGAACGATCGTAAACATTTCCTCGATGTCGGCCATCGACCCTTTTCCAGGATTCAGCCTGTACGGTGCCTCCAAGGCGTGGATGGATCTTTTGACGCAGTCGCTTGCCTCCGAAGGAGAGCCGCACGGGATTCGGATCTGTTCCATCAGGCCGGGTGCCGTAGAGACGCCGTTGCTGCGGGGGCTGTTCCCAGATTTCCCTGCTGATCAGTGTGTGCCACCAGAGAGCATCGCACGAATGGTGCTGGGCTGTGTGCAGGATCCGAAAAAGTACCCTTCCGGGGAATTTTTCCCAGTGACCAACCAACCTGAGACAACGGTTTAAGGCCAATGATTTTGCTTTCTCGGGAAATAAGATTCGCGCTGGTACCTCAAGCCACAGAATTCGAACGCAAACCTTCCAATTCGTGGGCTGGCTGGCCGACGACGCTCAGTATCGTACCGCATTTAAAGCTACAGGCTCGAGTCCAAGGAATTCCTGATCCTGTCACAGGTTACGTCTGCAACGTCGCATTGTTGGACGATGTATTACGAGCGATCGTTACCGAACACCTAATTCCCAAATGGGGTGATGCACCACATCAAACCAGCGGGCCGTCGCTGTTGCTTGAGGTATTGCATCAATTCCAAAATCGCTGGAAATCAGCCGAACAGCTTGTCTCGTTGACGCTCCGACTCTCCGAGCAACTTTCTTTCACTCTTATGCCTGAAAACGAAAACATGCTTCAGCTTACTCAACAATTTGAATTCTCTGCGGCTCATCGATTGCACTGCAACAGCATGACAGAACAAGAGAACAGAAACACGTTCGGAAAATGCAACAACCCCAACGGGCACGGTCATAACTATGTGTTTGATGTTACGGTCGAACCCAATTCTGGCGCTGTACCAGACCTTGAGGCACTCCAGCAAATTGTGAAATTATCGGTCGTTGATAAGATCGATCATAAAAATCTCAACGCAGACATCGAACATTTCCAGACCGTCAACCCTAGCGTCGAGAACATTGCGATAGTCGTTTTTGACTGGCTGAAGAGTGGTTTATCGAACGCCAATTTTGAGGCAAACCTTATTGCCGTCAAAGTCTTCGAGACTCCCAAAACGTGGGCGGAGTACCGCGGGTAGCCGATCTTATAAGAGATTCGATGGCTTAATCTAAAACCGTCCAAAGTCTGGCGACTCAGGCCACGAAGGATCATTTCAGACGCTGACGTAAATCAGGGATGATTGATTCGGGGACAAATTTAGCCAGTTGCTCGTCAGAGGCCTGCGGAGTCAGTTGTTTGATCAGTGAACTGGAAACGTGAGCGTACTGGTTGTCGGCCATCAGGAAAATGGTCTCAATCTGGTCATTTAATTTGCGGTTGGCCATCATCATCGTGAACTCGCCGGCGATGTCCGTCATCGGCCTCACGCCGCGAATGGCAACCGACGCCCCGCATTGCTCGACGAAATTCACTGCTAGGCCGGAAAATGTCTTTACCTCGATATTGCTGGCGACATCTCGGGTGGCGCGCTGCAACAGGTTTAAGCGCTCCTTCGGCGAGAACAATCCCTGTTTTTCACTGTTGTGGCCAATCCCGACGACCAGCGTATCAACCAGTTTGCTCGCTCGCGCGATAACGTTCAGGTGGCCAAGAGTGACTGGATCAAATGATCCGGTGTAAACTGCGATCTTCATGTTATTGGTCCTGCATCAACTAAAATCGTCAAAATTAGGCGCGCCGTGCGGCGCGATCGCCACTGTCGTTCTACACCGACGTAAAAATTAGCACGATTCGATGTCTTTGACTCACTGACCCGCCGTGACACCGAAGCTTAACCAATTATACTGTCATATCGCTGGCGCTGAGCAAATTGCCAAAACAAATTGCACTCGCAGGTAATTTCGTCCTATCGATGCGACGATGATTGTATTTAAGCTATGCTTTTCTAGACTTCACTCAACCAACCACCCGGAGTAGCTTGCTGTGCCAAAAGGGCTTTGCATCACGGCTTTGACGATCTCAGTGATCGTGCTTGTCCTGTTTTCGTCAGACCTGATCTTGGGTCTAGCTGGGATGGAAAAACTGGCTCCGTTTAAATACAACAACATGGTGATGGACATCATCTTCATCGTTTGCTCGGCATCGCTGGCAGTAATGAGCTGGCTCACGTTCCGAGAACAGGTTTAACGTTTCGCGACGTGTTGGCTTAATCACGTTGGCTTAATCACGTTGGCTTAATTCTGCTTTCGCCAATTTAATTTGGTCGTCTCCAAAAATCTTAATTTGGACGCCAGCCACTTAACCATTCACCGCACCGCACCGCATCGAGGGTGGGCAGTGGAAAATCTCCCAGCCAGTAATTTGACGTCGACCGTTCGCTGGGCTTGCTTGTGCATTGGGCTTTGAGGCCCAATCAAGCTTCTTCTAATCGACTCGGGTTTTCCAATTGGATCTGAGGACAGTGACGAAGTTGTCCCTACGTTCAACCAAACGTTCAACCAAACGTCAAATTAACAAGACTTACCGCCGCAACGGATGGTGCAATTTCGTCTGGAGGCACAGCAGTAACGCTTCCTAGCGCATTGGCAGCGTGGTTGCCTTGCGAGCCGGCATTGTTGTTCCGCTTTGATAGGGAGATTGACCAGCGGGCAATGTGGTGCCATCGATGCTGCGGGCGGGAAGGCTAGTGCCGCCCATGCCGCGGGCAGGAAGGCTGGTCCCCAACCGACGCGCCGGCAGTGTACCGCCTCGATGGTTAGCCAGCGGCAGACTGGTGCTTCTTCGTTTCACGTTTTCGCCACCCTTGCCAACCATCGTCATCCAGTCGGTCGGTCTTTCGAGCTCCTTCGAGGCGGCACCCGCTGAGCCACCTGATGCGGTCTTGTTCGATTGTTCCACCTCGCCAGGCAACGTTGTGGACTTCCATTGTGCGGGCTGATAACGCTTGTTCTCACAACCAACGGCCAATACGAGGACGCAAAATGCAACGGGTATAATCGAAGAAGGAAAGGATCGCATAGAGATCAGTTACAGAATTGAGTGAGGAATTGGAGGTGCGGTGCTAACTGGTGATATTAAGTGCTATCGTCCAAACGACCGTTGCCGAACTTGTTTGAAAAACAATCTAACTGCGTGTTGACATTTTTAAAGGTAAAGTAAACGGGTTATAGGGAATTTTTTGCCAAAGTGCAATTTCGATTTGTCGGCTCGTGGGCACTGAATGTCGGTAGATGATCGTTGCTGAATCATTTTTGTAAAACTGCCCCCCACAATCCGGAGTCAGTGCGGCATTGCGGCGCGACAGCCGTAAAACTCTCGCTGATTGCTACCAATTCTCTCACTGTCAATAAGGTAGCAACCTGCATCATGCCAATATCTGGCACCAGCAACAGTCCCCGGAGAAACATGCAGGACTGTAAGATCGGAAGTCGATTCCAACCCCTGACAAACTAAACAAAGGACTGTTTGGCAGAGTCATTCTGCTTAATGGCGTCAATCGACAAGGATTTTTTCAGAGCTAACGGAAGGCTCTGCCTGTGGATTGAAAAAAGCTCTCTGCGAGAGCTGCGCAAACTAACCCCCACACGCGACAGTTTCCAACTGTTGCACCGCACCAGCACTGCCCAAACTGGGTTTTGTTGAAGCGCTGAAGGTGGAGACGGCCGAATTACACCAACGGCGTCGGGTGGGAGTTTATCGCTGTCGCAGTGCACTTACAATGGAGACTGGTCATATGAAATTGAAAATTGCTGCGATGCTGATAGTCAGCGTCTTAATGTCAGCGAACACGAGTTACGGCGGCGACTTACTTGACCGCATGCTTGGACGAGCCGGCTGCTCATCCTGTGCAACACCTGCGGTAAAAAGCTGCGGGTGCGGTGGAGGAGGAGGGCTGCTGGATAAACTGTTTTCCTGCGGACAAAATTCTTGCGACAACGCCGGCATCCTCAACGTTGATCCAGCTCCAAGCTGCGGTTGCGAAGAGGCGGCTGTCGTAGAAGCATCCCCATGCGGTTGCGATGCGGCACCTGTCGTTGAAGCATCCCCATGCGGTTGCGATGCGGCACCTGTCGTTGAAGCATTCCCTTGCGGTTGCGATGCGGCTCCTGTCGTTGAAGACTCCCCATGCGGTTGCGATGCCGCACCTGTCGTAGAGGCATCACCTTGTGGATGTGAAGCGGCACCTGCTGCAAAGAGCTGCGGCTTCGGTGGTGGCCTGTTGAGTAAATTGCTGTCTTGCCGAAACAATGCGGCTCCAAGTGGCGGTTGCGATGCGGCTCCTGCTGTAGAAGCATCGCCTTGCGGTTGCGATGCAGCACCTGTCGTTGAAGCATCCCCTTGCGGTTGCGATGCGGCTCCTGTCGTTGAAGCATCGCCTTGCGGTTGCGATGCGGCACCTGTCGTTGAAGCATCGCCTTGCGGTGGCGATGCAGCAGCTCCAAGTTGCGGATGTGAAGCAACACCAATGTCAGAATCGCCTACAGTTTTCGCATCTGCACCTGAAATGGTTCCTCCATTCGCCTCGGCGGCTGCTCCTGCCGATTGCGGTTGTGGCTCTGGCGGAGGATTTCTAAGTCGCCTAAAAGCAATGGGTTGCAAAAGCGGTTGCGGATCAGCTCCTGCCGTTGAAGCATCGCCCTGTGGTTGCGACGCGGCTCCTGCCGTTGAAGCATCGCCCTGTGGTTGCGACGCCGCCCCTGCCGTTGAAGCATCGGCTTGCGGATGCGAAGCTGCACCTGTTGCGACCTCTTCATCATGCGGTTGTGATGCGGCACCTGCTGTTTCGACTTGCGGATGCGAAGCCGCCTCTGCCGGCTGTAGATCTGGTGGCGGCGGAACAGTTCGTCCAAGACTGTCTTTGCTGGATCGCCTCAAAGGCAATCGTGTACCACGCGACCGCAACGGAAAAGTGCTTGGTGTTTGCAACGACGGTTGCAACCCACCATGCCCCGTCCAACCAGTGGCTGACTGCGGCTGTGGTTCTTACGTCGAAGCGCCGTACGTCGAAGCTGCACCTTGCAGCAGCTGTAGCACTTGTGGTGGCGGAGAAGTAATCTACTCTGACGCAATGCCAGCGAGCGGATGTGCTAACGGCGCCTGCGGTTCAACGCCAATCTACGGACAGCCGATAGCTCTACCCGCTGCCGCTGCAGCGACATCAGAAGGATCTGGAACCCGAGTTGATCCAGTTGCTCCGCCTGCAACCGAAGGCACACTCCAATCTGTTGAAGAAGTCGAAGACACTGATCGTCGCGACGTGACTCAGCCTAGCATTAGCGATGGAGAAGACGATCCTATCGTTGATCCCGGTGCCTTCGCTCCTCGCTCGAATAACACGATGGGCAGTTAAAATCTTTTAGCTTTTCCAAAGCTGATATAAAAGAAAAGCGGTGTGGCTGAAAGATGCGACACCGCTTTTTTTGTGGCTATGGGTTATTGTTAATCGCCAGACCACACACCGCGTACCCCAGCAAGTCGCCTTTATCTTTAAAAAACTGACTTAGTCGCCGCCGCAACGCGGGCGTCGTGGCAATCTCAAACAACCCCGGCGCAACACCGACTGGCTCGAACTTACCGGCCAGTTTTTCGATCGCAACCTCCAGCGCTTCGGCCGGTCGATTCGATTTGACCAAAAAAGCGACCCATGTCTCCACGACCATCGGCAGGTCCAGCTCGTGACACTTTTTTGATTTCCAATCCAGTAATTCAATCGCGTCCTGCACGTCTGTCTCGCACTCGCCCAACAAGCCTTTGAACCAGACTAGGTGATCGGCGAACGTTGACTCAAACGGCGCGTCACCCGGATATTGAAAATCTTCTGGCAAGCGACTCCCATAACGCGTCAAATCTCTGGCCATCTCTAAATGCTGCGACTGTGAAACGTTGCGGGACAAACGCACGACTGACGACAAGTGTGTCGCATCGGCGTGATGTCCTGTCTCGGTCACAATCCACGGGTGACGATCAAGCAATTCACCAAGTGACACAGGTGTTTCCGCAGACCCTTGCCCTATGTTTTGCCCCTCACGTTGAGCAACATCGACCAAAACTTTGTCAGTAATGTCCTGATAAAAATATTCCAATAATACAACACAAACTTCTTTGAGCGATTGTTGATCTAATTCACCGTGACCCGTCTTCACATCGATCGTCGTGATCGCATTGCAAACGCCATGTTCTTCGAGCATCAAACGAAAACCGTATGCCGGATCGACGCCTTGCCCCAAGCCGATTTCGACAATGGCGTCGCGCGTCTGCTCGTTGACCGGCACTTCATGAAGCAGCCTTTTGGTCAGCGCTCGGTCGCCAACAGGCTGCAGGTACATCCAGCCCTCTTCAGGCCGTCCGACACGAAACAGATGCTGACCGACGTCGCGACAAGCCGCGATCATGCCATCCTCCAACTTTCGCTTGACCTCTTCCGGTAGCTCTTTCTCCTTTTCAGGATCAAACACCACGGGTAACTCTAACTCTTCCCGCACCTGCATCTTCAGGATCTCGAAAAGTTTGTGATAGTCTTGTTGCTTGAGAAAGTACTCTCTCAGAAACTCCAAAGAGACACCTGTACCAGACTGTTCCAGAGCAATATCAAAACTAGAAAAAACAGATTCGGACATGAAGATTCAAGATTGGAAATTAATGAGGGGATGCAAAGCGGTAACAGCAATCAACGCGCGGCTTGCATTGTAAGGCATATCCGAAACTTGGGCACCGATTTATGTTTAACGAACATTGTTGGGCTTTTGCAGGGTTCAAAACAGGCTATTCTTTACCGGCAGACTGTCACAGTCGACGTCTCCTACACCATCACTTTGAATGAACCACATTCTCCCATGGCTCACCATGCCGGACAACTCAAGGGGCTTGCTTTCGCGCTGGTGAAGGCTTCGGAGAGAGCGCCCGAAGCCTTCCAGCAGACCGTTGGCTTGCTGGAGAAATTCGGAGCATCAGTCAGAATCCTCGATCCGCATGATGCGGGGCAGGGCAGTCGTTCGGTCAACGTGTCGTCAACCAATAACTCAAACGTCAAATCGGACCACAACCGATTGTGGGAGTTCACCGGGCATTTACTCACCGGCATGGTCGACGCGGTCGTCTTTCGCACCGGTGCTGGCGTGACTCATTTCTTGGAAACCGTTTCGCGACAGCAGGACGCGCGGCGAGTCACGGACCTGCTGCAAGACTCGCAAGTCATCGCCGCATCTCGACCGGCCGCGATTGCTTTGGCCGCCTCCTCGATCAATCCGATTGCCGCCTATGCGACTGACGTAGAGGACTCAGTCGCCTACTCGCACCGGTCTGCGGGATCGTGGCGAAACGTTCTTGTTGCGATCGACCAACACTTCCATCCGCAACAACCTACCGGCAACCCGATGTTGAACATGACGTTCGGTTTAGAGCAATGCGAAGACTGGTTTAGTCTCTCTTCAGGGCTTGAGGCACGCGGAGCGAGTGTCTTACCGATCCCCGTGTTTGCAACTTCGTTGCCGAAAAGAAACACTGCCGCCCTTCGTTTTTTTGCAGCACTCGAAACGCAAAATAATCAAGTGTTGCTGTTCAATTCTCCTGCTGAGGCCAGCAGTTTTGCATTTTTGGCCAAACGATTCAGCCAAGCCCGTTTGACGAATCATCTCTTGGACGATCATATTGTCATTGCAGTCGGAAACGACACGCATGAGATACTGACCGATCGGTGCTTACCGGTCGACCTCACGCTTGCTAATTCTTCTCCGCTTTCGAGCGAACTAGTAGAGGAAATGGCAGCAGCGATCCCTCAACTTCAATCCCGAAAACAGAACAGCTATATCAACATGTCCGGCCCTTCTTCCAGCAGCAACGACTCCAACGCGCCTTGGTACAACAGCCCATTTATGAAAGCCTGCCGAGGCGAACCGACTGACGTGACGCCCATCTGGATGATGCGGCAAGCGGGCCGGTACATGTCGGAATACCGCGAGGTCAGAGCCAACGTTTCGTTTCTCGATCTCTGCGCCAACCCGCAACTTTGCAGTGAAGTCATGTGCACTGCGGTTGAAAAACTGGGCGTTGACGCGGCAATTATTTTCTCCGATTTGCTACCGATTCTTGTCCCCATGGGGTGCGATCTGGAATTCGTCAAAGGCGACGGGCCAGTGATTCACAACCCTGTCCGAACCACCAAAGATATCGACCGCATCAAACCGCTGGACTCCAACGCCGAATTGGAATTCGTGATGGAGACCGTCCGGCAAACCCGCCAAGACCTACCGGCCGACATGCCGCTGATCGGTTTCGCCGGTGCTCCGTTTACGCTTGCCAGTTACATGATCGAAGGCGGATCCAGCCGCAACTACGCAGCGACCAAACAAATCATGTTCTCCGATCCTGCGGCGTGGGACCAGCTGATGCAGCATTTAGTCACTTCGATTTCAATCTATCTCAAAGGTCAAATCGAAGCCGGCGCTCAGTGCGTGCAACTGTTTGACTCTTGGGCGGGATGCCTTAGCTTTGAAGACTACTCCAAACGAGTTCATCCTTACGTTCAAAAGATCATCGCCAGCCTTCCAGCAGATGTTCCAGTGATCAATTTCGCGACCGGAAATCCTGCGCTGCTGCCGCTGCTGGCCGATACGCGTGCCAGTGTCATTGGCATTGACTGGAGAACGCGATTAGATGACGCGTGGCAAACGGTGGGCTACGACCGCGCCGTGCAAGGCAATTTGGATCCCACGGTACTGCTGACCAACCCGGATGAAATTCGACGACAAGCAAAATTTGTGTTAGACCAAGCCGCCGGCAGGGCAGGGCATATTTTCAATCTGGGTCACGGTATCCTCCCAATGACGCCGGTTGAAAACGCCATCGCATTGGTCGATATCGTGCATGAGTTAAGCAGTAAATAGGTAGCAACGGTGAACAGCGCTCGCACGCATCAGGTCTGCACGATTTTTCAGGACAACGAAGAAGCGTCCTTGCCGATCGTAGCCGCCGCGATTCATGACGGACGTAGCATACGCGCTGAACTGCAACCGCTCCTTGCCCTCAGTTCGGAGGAGCGTTTTCGCGAAGAGGATGCATTCACCTCACTTTGGACACATATCGCTCCAACTCGTGTCGTTGCTACACGTAGCCGATTTGAAGTCGACTTCAATCGGCCTCGTCATCGATCAGTCTATCTGACCCCCAAAGACGCTTGGGGACTGAAAGTTTGGCAATCCACTCCATCAACTGACGAAATTGAGTTCTCACGCATGTTGTACGATGCGTTTTATGATCAAATACGTTTACTGTTTGATGATTTGTCGGCGCGACATGGACAGTTTTTCGTTTACGACCTGCACAGCTACAACCACCGACGTAGTGGGCCGGAGGCACCGTTTGACTCCCGTGAAGACAATCCGCAGATCAACATTTGCACCGGCGGCATGGACCTTGATCGATGCGGCGCGGTGGTGGATCGATTTGAAGAAGCCCTGTTAAGCTATAATTTTCTCGGCGGACAATTAGACGTTCGTCGCAACGTGCGTTTTCGGGCCACGCGTTTTTCACGTTGGGTTCATGAGAACTATCCGGGCGTCGGCATTTCGTTAGCGTTAGAGGTCAGCAAGTTTTACATGGATGAGTGGACTGGCGAGCCCAACGAAATTTTGCTCAACGCCATTACCGATGCATTAGCATCGACCGTGAATCCCGTTTATCAGTCAATGTTTGCGCTGAAAACTTAAGACCATTCCATCAAAATAATCTCAATGCAAACTGGCAGCTTAACTTTTCAAAAAACGCTTCAACTGCTGTTGAATGAACGTACCGACCAAGGGCATTTCGTGGGAGAGTTGTCCGCGTCGGCGCTTTCAACAGCCACCGCAATTAGCGCGCTAAGTTTCTATCTTAAACGCAAGACGCTTGCCGCAGATAAGCGTGCCCACATCGAACAAATCATCACCGCGTCGATTGCGTGGACTCTCAGGCAGCAAAACACAGACGGTGGCTGGGGCGACACAGACAAAAACTACTCGAACATCTCAACAACCATGCTGGTCGAGGCCGCATTTGAGGCGGCCGGTGTGACACAGGACCACTTACCGGCGATCGAAAACGCCCGGCATTACATCAGCACTCAAGGTGGCATCGCCGGGCTGCGTAAGCGCTATGGGAAAGACAAAACATTCGCGGTGCCGATTCTGGCAAACTGCGCCATGGCTGGCATCGTCCCGTGGAAAGAAGTTTCAGCGCTGCCATTCGAAGCCGCCTGCGTCCCGCAGAGGTTTTACAACCTGATGCAACTACCGGTCGTCAGCTATGCAATTCCGGCGTTGGTGGCTATTGGTCAATGCAAGTTCATCAATGATCCACCTTGGGACCCCATCCGCAAAACAGTTCGTTCACTGGCGGTGGGTCGTTCGTTAAAAGTCTTAGAAAACATGCAGCCTGAGAGCGGCGGATATCTTGAGGCCATTCCGCTTACCTCATTTGTCGCCATGGCGCTGATCGAATCCGGGCGATGCGACTGCACGGTGGTCGAAAATTCGATTCAGTTCTTGCTTGATGTGCTTCGACACGACGAGAGTCAATGTTGTTGGCCAATCGACTCGAACCTCGCAACATGGGGAACAACTCTAGCGCTCAATGGCATCGCCAACGACAAAGAAACGTTAGCTCAACTTGTACTGGCTGAACCAGAGCGTTGGTTGCACTGTATCAACTGGGTGCTGTCCTGCCAGAACACAACAGTGCATCCGTTTACCGGCGCAGCACCCGGCGGCTGGGGCTGGACAGACCTTAGCGGAGCAGTCCCCGACGCTGACGACACGCCTGGAGCGTTGATTGCACTCAAACATTTCTACGACTTAGTCCGCCGACCCGATTTTCGCGCAAAACTTCCTGATCAACACCGAAACAGTTTTGGAGAAGAACTGGAACAGCAAATACTTTCGGCCGCCGATGCCGGTTTGAAGTGGTTGGCCGACTTGCAGAATCGAGACCAAGGTTGGCCGACGTTCTGTCGCGGATGGGGCAAGCTACCGTTTGATCGCAGCGGTGCGGATCTAACGGCCCATGCAATCCGCGCACTTCAAATTTGGAAATCGACTCCAATGCCCAGCGTGCCTTCTGATCGAATTGCCAAATCAATCAGGCGAGGTTTTGATTACCTGCGTCAAAAGCAACACTCTGAGGGATACTGGTTGCCGCTGTGGTTCGGAAATCAGGATCTTCCTGACGATATCAACCCATGTTACGGAACCGCCAAAGTTCTCCAAGCGTATTTAGAGTGTGATTTAGTCGATACACCCGAGGCCCAAAATGGGCTAAAATGGCTGCATCGCCACCAAAACGACGATGGTGGCTTTGGAGGCGGTCCTTCAGTCCAATGGAAAAACGCGTCCTTGGGAAGTTCGACCGTCGAAGAAACGGCTTTGTGTGCCGAAGCACTACTAACGGCCGGCAAACTCCGACATCAAAACGCGGACTTCAACGACGCCGCGATTCGAGCAGTTGGTTGGTTGGAGGAAGCGGTCGAGACGAATTCGATTGCGATATTCAATCCGATAGGCTTTTATTTCGCGAAACTTTGGTACCACGAGAAGCTTTACCCATTAGTATTTACCATCGCAGCGTTGGCCCGAATAGAAACGGGTCTTCCAATTGAAAAACAGGAACAGAGCCAAGCCTAAACCAGCCCGGCGGAAACAGATCTTAGAACGTAGGGTGGGTCAAGCGACATCGTCGCAATCACCTACTAATTGCCTGCATCAACCGGGCGACAGATACACTTTTCAGTAACACCTTGAGGCCAGTTTTGGTGCCCATCACGACATCCGAATCTTCCCCGACTTCCTCCGAAACCAAGTCGGCTGAAGCGCCCGCGAAGAAGCCGCGCCGTTCACGACGCAGGAAAACGGCACATCTCAAAATGGTGCCGGCCACGAAGGAGCTTCGTGAATCGCTGCGCGCGTGTTGCCAAGCGGTTGCCAGTACGCTTGATCCTGCGCTGCCTCCCAACAAAGATCAATTGGAAGCCATCGCGCGAAAGATTCTTGACGATCAAGGTCAGCCTGACGGGTTCTTGGGATGGATGATGGTGGTCCTATCGAGCTGTTTTTGGGAAACACAAATCCAGTCGATCCCTCACAACCGCCGCCTGTTTTTGCTGCCGCATTGTTTGAAACACGCCGAAGGCTGCCCGGCCGATTATGATGAATTCGGCCTGGCTTGCAAAACGTGCGGCGCGTGCAGCATCGCCGACTTCCGTGCCACCGCAGAACGCTTGGGCTACAAAGTCCTCGTCGCCGAAGGGTCGCCGATCGTGCTGAAGATCATCGTCAGCGGACACGTCGACGCGATCGTTGGGGTGGCTTGCCTGAACGTTCTGGAAAAAGCCATCGACAAAATCATGTTGGCTGGGATTCCCTGCATGGCAGTCCCACTCCTGTCCAGTGACTGCCGCAATACTTCGGTCGATGAGGACTGGGTCGATCAAATGGTGCGTGTCCCGCACGAGGCCAGCAATCAACAGACTCGGTCTTACTTGCATTTGCTGCGAAAAAGCTCACAGTTGTTCGAGCTTGATACGTTGGAGCAGTTGGCTCCGAAGTTGCGCAGCAAACCAACCGCAGAAGCTGGATGGTCCGAGCCAGAACTCGATCCTCTCTCGGCGACAGAGAACATCGCCTATGAGTTCCTTGCTCGCGGCGGCAAGTACTCGCGCCCGTTTATTACTCTGGCCGTTTATGATGCACTTAAGGAAACCGATGCGACACTCTCTAACGGCCAAGAAGTGGTCGAAGGTTGGTCGGATTCGATTTTCCGCACAGCGATGGCGATCGAGACCTTCCACAAAGCGTCACTGGTTCACGACGACATTGAAGACGCCGATCCGTTTCGCTACGGGGAGGAAACGCTGCATCGTCAGTACGGAATTCCAACTGCGATTAACGTGGGTGACTATCTGGTCGGAATGGGTTACCGCTTGGTCAGTCGCGACCGAAAAGAACTCGGCGCTGAAACGGCTGCCGACATTCTCGACTATCTCGCTTCGGCTCACCAACGGCTTGCCGAAGGGCAGGGGGCTGAGCTAATTTGGCGGGATGCGCGTGATAAATGCCTTAAACCAATCGACGCTTTGAAGATCTACGCTCTGAAGACTGCCCCCGCTTTTGAAGCAGCCTTTTACAGTGGTGTCCGCCTTGCGGGATCGGCTGAGGATTATCTGGATGTGATAAAAACGTTCTCCAGAAACTTGGGCGTTGCATTTCAGATTCTCAATGATCTCAAGGATTTTGAAAAAGACGACGACAACAAAAAACAAACGGGATCCGATATTTTAGGTGGCCGGCCGACGGTTTTATGGGCATTAGCCCTCGAGGGTTTGAAAGACAACTTGCGAGAAGAACTGATCGCGCTGATGGATTCTAATTCCCAGCAGACGCCTCATCAGCGCGTCAACCGCGTGCGGCAGCTGTACTTCGAAGCCGGTGTGTTCGAAACGGCCTATGCCCTTGTGGATAAACACCAACAAAAGGCTGAAGATATCGCCGACAGCGTAGAATCTGACGAACTTAGACGATTGCTATACTATTTAGTCGATACTGTTTTGGACCGGACCGAAGACGTTACACCGACGATCGAAATTACTGATCTCAGTTATCAAGAGGTCCTACCGATCGTGTCGTCCGAGACGAAGTAGCCGTTATCCTCTCGCTCCAGCCATATCAAAACCTAACCCAAATTTGCGGACCCTTTCTTGCAACGCGATCTACTAAATCTTCATTCAGGAGTTGAGCTCCAATCACTCGTCGGCCTGTTTCATCGTTCGATAGACGAACTGGGAACGTTCGAACCAGTTGCCTCAGGCGCATTGGAAGAGCCATTTTCGCGACTGCTGGACCACGACGCCCACATGACGGTGACCGTTGAAGCACATCATGGTTGCCCGGTCGATGTGAAAGTTTTGGAAATCCGCCACGATGAAGATTTTTACTCTCGCAAAATATTGCTGACGCGCCAGTCCGACGATACTGTCGTACAGTACGGCATCGTCAGCATCGACAAGCGAGCAATCTCCACGCACGTGTTCGAAGAAATCATGGCCCAGCAAACTCCTTTGGGACGCATTTTGATCAACCATGATGTACTACGCGAGGTGAAACTAAATCAGCTTTTTTCTATTGCTGCTGAAAACCAATTAGCAAGATACCTTTCGGTTAAATCAGGAGAACAGGTCGCCGGTCGAACTGCCATCATCGAGTGTGACGGCGTTCCTGCGATTGGTCTGCTGGAGATCGTGACTCGCTAACCTAGAGGACATTTCAAAACATGTAGTGGACTTCACCAGAAGTCCGAGTCGTCTATAGGACAAAAGGAATTCTGGCGAATCCCACTACGATCTGACAGCGGGAATCATTTCGAATCCGGCTACATAATCGGACCACCGAACATGAAACTTTTGCTAATCGTGCTGGTCGCACTGCTGATAATTCTTCACCAAGATAATTGGTACTGGACCGATCCGACGCTCATCGGAGGTTTCATGCCGATTGGTTTACTTTATCACGTCGGCATTTCTCTGGCCGCAGCTTTCGTTTGGTTTCTCGCGACGATCTTTCTTTGGCCCAAAGAAGTTGAACTCGATGAACATTCGGTAGCCCAAACTGATTCCAGCGAAGGAGTCAGCTGATGGAACCGGGAATGATTCGGCTGCTGGTGATCGCGCTGTACATGGTCCTGCTATTGGGGTTGGGCTATCTGGCCAATCGCGGTTTCACCGGTACCAAGAAAGACTATTTATTGGCCAGCCACTCGATCGGCCCGTTTCTGTTATTGATGTCGCTCTTTGGCACAACGATGACCGCATTTGCGCTCGTCGGCTCCACAGGTGAGGCTTTCAAGGAAGGCATCGGCGTCTACGGCATGCTGGCCTCCAGCAGCGGGATCGTTCACTCGCTGTGCTTCTTCGTGATTGGTGTAAAGATTTATGGTTTTGGTCGCAAGTACGGTTACACCACTCAGATCCAATTCTTTCGGGATCGATTGGAGAGTAATTTCATTGGCCTGCTGCTGTTTCCCATTTTAGTTTGCTTGCTCGTCCCCTATCTACTCATTGGGGTCATGGCCTCGGGAACGGTAATTCAGACAATGACCTCAGGGGCGTTCGCCAACGAGGGAATTTTCCAAAGTGACAACCCAGCTTTCGCCGGCGGACTGCCGCCACAAATCGGATCGGCCGTCGTCTGTTCGGTCGTTTTGATTTATGTCTTCTTTGGCGGGATGCGCGGAACCGCTTGGGCCAACACATTCCAGACGATGGTCTTCATGGTGCTGGGTTTAGTCACATTTGTCCTGATCGCCAATAAGCTGGGCGGCGGAGAATCGTTGTTGGAAAGCATGAGGAATATTACAGCAAAGGTGGACGCCGATCATACGACGCGCATGTCGATGTCCAAGACTAAGTTTTTTACCTACATGTTTATCCCTCTGTCGGTCGGCATGTTCCCGCATCTGTTTCAACACTGGCTGACGGCCAGAAGCGTCAACAGTTTCAAACTGTCGGTCGTGTGTCATCCGATTTTCATCATGATCGTTTGGGTTCCTTGTATCTTGATCGGAATTTGGGCAACTACAGACGGTGCGTTGCCATCAGCCGTGATGGCAAAAATTAAACCCAATGCAGTGCTTCCAGCGCTGGTGAAGTTTCACACGACTGCGTTGGTCGGAGGACTGTTGACCGCCGGCATTCTCGCGGCGGTGATGTCTTCACTAGACAGCCAGTTCCTCTGCCTTGGATCGATGTTCACCAACGACATTGTGGATCACTACGCTGGAAAGGGACGAATTAGTGATGCTGTGCAGATGTGGCTCGCGCGAGGATTTGTTGTGGCGGTCGTCGTCACAGTCTACTTCCTCAGCCTGATCGCAAACCGCAGCGTGTTCACGCTGGGCATCTGGTGCTTCTCAGGATTCGCGTCTCTGTTTCCTATCGTGTTTGCGGCGTTGTACTGGCGTCGGCTGACAGCGGCCGGTGCCGTTTCGGGAATCGTTACTGCGGCCGCGACTTGGTATTTTCTGTTCCGTGAATCAGACTTTGGTGCCAACGGTTCTTACGCGTTGGGTATTCCCTATACCGATGGTATCCAGATAATGCCGGTGGTCCTGATGTTTGCCTTGACCGTCATCGCCATGGTCGTGACATCGTGGCTGACTCGTCCGCCATCGAAAGAAACGCTGGAAAAATTCTTTCCAGAAACCAACTAAAAATGCCCCCTCGTGCAAAGCGTCTTGGGCACCGAACTGCAAAACCCATGTCATCAAGAAAACGAAAAAAAATGATGGACGTGGGTGCCGAATCCCACTTCGTCCAAATGGCTCAATGGCTGGCAATGGAGTCCGAGGCCGAGGTCCAGCAAATGGCCGAGCGCCGCAAACGGATGCGGTCCGGCGATCCCGAACGCAGCGGTGAGACGATCGTCGGCCTGTCGATTGCCGATCATCGTCCGGGACTTGGCGGTCGAGCGCTGATCACTTTCGTCCGTCGAAAAAAGAACAAGCCCATGCCGTGGCACCGGATTCGAACCGGATCGCCCGTTATCATTTCGCTCTGGCCCGATGATGACGGGCCAACATTGCAAGGCGTTGTCAGCAAACGCAAACACGACAGCCTCGAAGTCGCGATGGACTACTGTCCCGATGGTAACCAGTTCCGTATCGATCTAACCGCCGACGAGGTAACTCGTCAGCGTCAAATGTCGGCCATCAACACGGCAATGAACTCGCGCGGACGACTGGGGAAGCTACGCGACATTTTGATGGGACTTGCCGAACCGACATTCCATCCTGAACCACCCGAAATCCCCCTGACCACGCAACTGAACGATTCTCAACACGAGGCCGTCAAATTCGCTCTGGCGGCTAATGATCTGGCCATTATTCACGGCCCGCCGGGAACCGGTAAAACGACGACAGTGGTCGAACTGATCGTGCAGGCGGTTGAGCAAGGACAACGCGTATTGGCCTGTGCCCCCAGCAACACCGCAGTCGATAACCTACTGGCGCGTTTGGTGGCCAAGGACCAAAAGGTTGTCCGGATTGGGCATCCGGCGCGCGTGGCCGAAGACTTGCGACACTATACGCTCGACGGACTGGCTGAAACACACGAAAGCATCTCCGTCATCCGCGAAATGTACCGCGAGGCCGAAGTGCTGTTTCGCAAGGTTGGCAAATGGACGCGCCATCGCCCGGCTAGAGGTGAAAAAGCCGCGATGAGGGACGAAGCAAAAACTCTCAAACGGCATGCCCGTGAGATGGAACGACACGCCGTCGACGACATTCTCTCCCGCTCGAAGATCATTTGCGCAACCACAACGTTTAACGAAGATCTACTAGAAGATCGATTCTTTGACATGGTCGTCATCGACGAAGCGTGTCAGTGCACCGAACCGGGAGCATGGGTGCCGATTCTACGCGCCGACAAAATTGTTCTCTCGGGCGACCATAAACAACTGCCACCTACAGTCCTTAGTCGCGAGGCTGCTAAACAAGGATTCTCCACCAGCCTACTTGAGCGGCAGATGCAGCAGTACGGCGATGCGGTCAACCGGTTGCTCAATGTGCAGTACCGAATGCACAACGACATTATGACTTTCTCTTCGAATCATTTTTACAATGGAAAACTGATCGCCGACAAGACTGTAATGGGACATCTGTTGACCGATTTTGATTCAGTCGAACCTGCAGAGTTGACCGAGTTCCCTGTTGAATTCATCGATACCGCTGGGGCAGGTTGGAATGAGGAACTGGAATCCGAGGGCTTGAGTAAACTTAATCCGCAAGAAGCACATCTAATTGTTTCTAAAGCAAGTCAGTTAATCGAAGCCGGCTTATTGCCCAAGGACATTGCCATCATCGCCCCTTATGCGGCTCAAGTACGTTACCTGCGCGATCAATTGAACCAGCTGCCACGATGCAGTGGGATTGAGGTCGATACGGTCGACGGATTTCAGGGACGCGAGAAGGAAGCCGTTTTGATCAGCACTGTCCGCAGCAACGAAACGGGCGAGATTGGTTTTCTAGGTGATGAACGCCGCATGAACGTAGCGATCACGCGTGCCAAACGCAAACTAATCGTAGTCGGCGACAGCGCGACACTCGGCGGCAACGATTTCTTTCAAAAGCTGCTGGAGTATTTTCAGAATCACGGCCAGTATCGTTCGGTGTTTCAAGAACCAATGGGGTAGGGCGCTTAATGATCGCGGAGCGATCAACCACAGTCGTTGATCGCTCCGCGATCATTACGCGCGCACAAAACACGCACCAACCGGAGTACGCTTCTCAAGCAGTTCCTTCAATCGAGTCAATCACTTCCGACATCACATCGTCATCGATACCAACGAGATTTGAGTCCGCGGGAAATTTTCCATCTTTCACATCTGCAATGTACTCGCTGAACGCACTGATTCGTTCGTCTTGAAGGCGACGATGCTCGGCAGAAAAATCTCGGTAAGCTTTTGCATGACGCGGAGGGCGCTCTTCGTAGTCGCCAAGAATATCACATGAGAACAAAAACTGCGTATCGCACCCCTTTCCCGAGCCAAGTGACATCAGCAGCATCTTGGTCTTGCGCGACAGGAACGTCGCTAGTTTTTCAGGAACGACCTCAAGTTCGGCAGCATACGCGCCGGCACTCTCAAGCTCCTTCATTTTCTGGTAAAGCAGCTTGGCCTCTTCAGCCGTCTTACCGATCGCGCGATAACCCGTCCAAGTCACGTGCCGGGGCACCATCCCTAGATGCCCGACCACTGGAATGCCCTCGCGCGCCATCGCTTCGATGATGAACGGACTGGCGGAGCAGTAAACCGAACTAGCGCCCAGCTCCAGCGCTCGGAAACCGACGCGGATCGCCTCCTCTGGGGACGCCAATCCATGAGGCGTGGCGGTTGAGAAAAACGCCGTCGGCGCAGCGGCCACAAGTTTCGGCAGCCGCGCTTGGGCTTCGGGCGAATCGAAACTGCAACTCATCAAATCCACACCCGCTGCGTCGGCTGCGGCAGCTTCTTGAGGGGATTTTACGTGGATGTGAGTCAAGCAGCGTTTGCCCTTGAGTTGCTGCAAATCGTAAACGGTATAGCGTTTTCTTGGTCTTAACATAAAGGGAATGCTACCGGTTTAAATTTGCCTGTCAACAATTTGGCTCGAGTATTTTTTGCGCAAGTACCTCAGTGGCCAAAATTTCCTCAAAGATAAAGCTTGACCGAGCACTTCGACCGGTGTACCATAGCACTAGTGCACCAAACCACAGGCATTTGCGCATGTTTTTTTCCATCAATACCAACAACGGCACAGCGATCTACCAACAGATTGTTCGCCAAGTGAAATTTGCGATCGCCGAAGGTTCTTTGCAGCCGGGCCAGTTGCTTCCCGGCGGGCGTTCGCTGAGTGTTGAGCTAGCGATCAATCCCAACACCGTTGTTCGCGCCTACCAGCAGTTGCAAGCCGAAGGCGTACTCGAATCGATGCGCGGCCGCGGAATGGTGGTGTGTCAGGGAGCTGCCAAATTCTGCCGTCAAGAACGCAAGGCGATCATTACCGATGGACTGAAAACGGTGTTGACCGAAGCGCTGCATGCTGGACTTTCCCCAGAGGAAATCGAGGATTTGGTTCGCAAGCAGCTGAAAAAACTGGGGCCAAAGATCAATACGGTTGCGGCGGAGTCTCCATCAGAATCAACGGAATAAATTTTTCACAAACGGCGTTTGGGCGAGCGGTCATGAATCAATCGAAAGCGAAAACGGGGAGAGCGGCGCATGAGTGATATCATTGAAGTAGAGGGACTGGCGATGCACTTTCGCGGTTGCCAAGCTTTACGGAATGTCGATCTTGCGATTCCGCGCGGATCCGTATTCGCGTTGCTGGGCGAAAACGGCGCTGGCAAAACGACGTTGATTCGAATTTTGACTGGATTCCAAAGCCCCACCAGCGGAAGCGTACGCATTTTGGGACTTGATCCACTCAAGGACGCGTTGGCCATTCGTCGCCGAATCGGATATGTGTCGGATACTCCGGCGCTTTACCAATGGATGCGCATCGATGAAATCGGCAGTTTCGCGTCTGCTTTCTACCCGGAGGGTTTCCTAGATAACTACCACGATTTGATTACCCGTTACGAATTACCCGCCAATCGCAAGATCAAACATTTGAGTAAGGGCCAACGTGCAAAAGTCGCGTTGGCGCTGGCGGTTTCTCATGATCCGGAATTGTTGATTCTGGACGAACCCACATCGGGACTCGATCCGTTGGTGCGGCGAGCGTTTTTAGAAAGCATGGTCGAACGAGCAGCGCGGGGCCGTACGGTGCTTCTCTCAAGTCATCAAATATCCGAGATCGAACGGGTGGCTGATCGGATGGCCATCATTCACGACGGCCACGTCCGTTTGCAGGGAACACTCTCCGATATGCGGAACGATGTGGTCGAGCTAACGTTCTCGGTGACCGATCCACTGGCGGTATTGCCGGTGGTTGAACGGAACGTTGAGGTGCTCAGCGAGCAGAAGTCCGGACGGCAGGTGCGCTGGATCGCGCTCAGCGGCGATGACTCGGTCGAAAAAACGGTCAGCGATTGGCCGGGAGTACACAGCGTTCGATCACGACCGGCAAATTTGGAAGAGTTGTTTGTCGCATGCACGCGCGGCTCAAAGTCGCCATCACAGCTATCTAATGACGACTCACCTCGGGTTGTCTTTCAAGACGTTACTTAGGACGCAAACAAAAAGAAAAGCAGATTCTATTTCACCAGAGCTTAGATCTAGCAGAAATACAATGAGCACGTCTCAATCAACTCAAGACGCCATCGATCACTTCGGTGGTTCTGATCCCTCGATGGCAACACGCAAATCAACCGGTACTCGATCGTATTGGGCATGCCTGCTGTTAAAAGAAGCCAAACAGTTGGCTCCGATCATGATCGCGCTGTTGGCCTGTAGTTTCGTGTTACATTTGCTGGCAAAATTTGGGTATCAAAACGAACAGAATGTGATGCATAGTGCATCGCTGCTGATGGTTCCGCTTCTGTTTGCTATCGGAGCTGGTCCAATGTTGGTCAGCCAAGAAAAAGAACAGGGCACGTTGAACTGGATAGGCTCGCTGCCGGTAGGTCCACGATCAATCGTGATGTCAAAGCTGATCGTCTGCGCTTTGGGTTTGATACTGTCTTGGCTCCTCAGCACCGGGCTGACTTGTTTGTTGGCCCCTTCATTTCTTTCATCTGCAGTTGTGAAAAATGCAAATATTGGGCATTGGATTGCCAGCACATTCGCGCTGTTGAGCTTAGGATTCGCATTAGCTTGGATGCTCTCAACGGCCATTTCATCTTTGATCGCGCTTGCGGTTTCTACCTGTGTGATGTTTGCCGTCGGCATCGCAGCTTTGAACATGATTTTTGAAAGCGAAACGTATGATCGGCCTCTTGAGATTTTTGGGTTGGTGCTAGTCAGTTTGGTGACAGCCCTATTGGCCATAGTTTACGCGCCGCGATGGTTTATTGCTGGGGCCAAGGCCGAATCCATTTTTTCTTGGAAGCGTTGGGGGATTGGTGGTAGGCGACAGCTCACTGAGGACAGAAGACCAGTGTTTTGGACTCAGAGTCCTGCATCAAGCTTAATTTGGCAAAGCGGTAGGCAGAACAAATTGCTATGGAGTGGTTTAATATTGATTGTCGCCCTGTCCGCAGTCTTTTTACTGTGGTGCAGGCTCAACAAACCTAGCGAAGCAGATTTTGCAATGGCTTTGCTGTTGCCAACCGGATTGGTATTGAGTTGGGTGGGAGCATCAGTGTTCGGTAGCGACGCGTATCGCGCACGCATCAATTTTCTGGCTCAACGTGGCGTCGCGCCGGGTTTGATTTGGTGGACGCGCATGATACTTCCACTGGGCATTACGATTGTTGTCCTTATGTTACCGGTGCTGATAGGAGTCCAAACCTTTCCCTTCACAATAGGCGATACGTTTCCGGAGAATACAATTCCGACGAGTATAATTATCGTCACTTTCTTCATTTTTGCGATGGCGCAATGGTTTTCGCAGTGGACACGCAGCACGTTGATCAGCTTTTGCGTTGCTCCGGCAGTGGCGGTGTTGGCGTTGGGATACTTGATTTTTGTGTTTCGAGGCCTAGAAGCGCCGCTGTGGATTTTGATACCGTCGATCGGCGTCGCGCTGCTGGCGACTCGGTTGATGCTGTGCCCTTGGATGGATGGTCGATTCGACACGCGATACTGGGCTGGACACGGATCGCTCTTGTTGGTGGCGCTGGGAATCCCTTTCCTACCGTTTTTGTATACTTGGCTGACCTATCCAGACATGCCGCCTGAGATGAAGAGCACGTTGGTTGCCGAAGTGGAGCAGTACCGACAATCACCACAACCAAAAGCGGTGGATTTGAAAAGCAACAAACGTCTTTCGCCAACCGGCGACGCCAAAGAAGAGTCAAAAGATGTCATCGCTGAGATCAGCGACAGACTTGACGCAATGGAAAAAGAACTTTCAGCGACGCCCGGTCCGATCAATTTCCCCGGCAACAAACTAGCGATCAGGACCGCAGATTTATTGTCGCTGCGAATGGACTCGATGATCGGCGCCGAAGATCCCGCCGAAAAGGACCAAGCCTACAAGCAGCGATATCAACAGGTCATTGGAATACTCGACGATATTGTCCGGCATCTACGGCTCAGCGAGCGGTTACAGGAACAAGACTACGCTGACTATCTCGAACGCTGGTTAGTCAGTGAATTGAGCAAACCCGGGCGAAAAGAGATTTTTTCAGAGCAACAGTACGCTCGCATTATTGCGGGGCTGGCTGACCAACAGAAGCGTCACCAAGCTCGCCGACGCGCGATCGTGATGGCTTGGGATGAATCACAAAGGCAGACCAGACATCAGTTTAAAACAGACGCGAGGAAGCAACCCTTGGCCCCAAGATGGTTAGTCGTACAGCGTGACGCCGGAGTGGGAGCGGCAAAACTCTTGGACCGTTTAGAATCGTCTGTTCCTATTCCCCTTTCCTATCCAAGCCAACTTGCCAGTTTGGAAATCGACTTTGGCCCTACTAGGGGCATACTCTGGCATCGTCCATGGGAAACCCAAGCCAAAGAATTAGCAGCGTCCTTGAAATCAACACCTGCAACCGTAGGAGGCGAGGATGAATGAATTGTTAGCATCAAGTCGAAATGTGAAATCTAGTCGTCTTGGCTTCGGACGATTCAGACAGCGATACCTCTGGCTGGCGATGATCCCCTTTGGGATCGTGCTACTAATCGTCGCCTATCGAGGAATCTACCAATGGCAGGCCGCTAAGGCGAATCAGGCGCAAATTGAACAATATGCTAAAGCGGGCGTTCCCTACGACAACGCTTCTATGCAAAAGCAGTACTTAGAACGGACACACTCTGAGGGATACTCGGATTGGGCCAGAGCGATCCGTCTGAGTGACTTTGGATACGGTATTAATTCCTTTTATCAAATTCCAATTATTGGTGGTGAGGGTGATTTACCAGAGGTACTGATTCCAGACGCAAACGTCGATCAATGGGCGGACGAGGCATTAGTAGCCAGTTATCTGGAAGAGGTGCAGCCAGTCATCGACCTCGTTGAGCGCGCCAGCAAGCATCCCACCCCGGTGCAATTCCCAATGCACTTTCAGGGTTTCAATACACTGCTCCCACATATTCAGTCGAGCCGGTCGATCGTGAGGCTGCTGTCACTCGATTGTGAGTACGCTTACTCGCAAAACGACACAGCCCGAGCGTTACACGATTTAACTTTGATGCAGTCGACGAAAGCAGCATTTGAAAGTAACGACTTTCTTGTGACCTCGTTGGTAATGAACGCACTACGTCGGATTCAGCTTGATTCGATTCGCCGCACTTTGACTCATTGTGCTTGGGATCATTCCCAACTGGAATCTTTAAGAGAGTTGTTGGCTGCCGAGGATGACATTTCGACTCCGTACCGTGAGGGCATACGCGCTGAGCGTGCGATGGCGTTGGTAAGCCTTAAAGATCTAAACCTTGGAGAAATTTTTGGTTTAGTGGGGAAGGAAAATCCAATGGCACGTGGAGCAATTCAGCCATCGGATATTCAGTTGTTGACGAAATACTACAACGAACTGATCGATGCATCTGACTGCTCGATTCTCGATTGGAAAAAGCGAGCTGAGGCGATAGAGCAACGCGTCAACACCGAGGACCGCAATTCTATTGCCGGCATGCTTCTCCCGGCAACCGCGCAAGTCATTAGTGCCGCGATTCGAACTGAGCAAACTCGACGTTGGACATTGACCGCCGTTGCTCTCCGACAATATCACCAACAGCACGAGACTTGGCCCAAGCAGTTGTCAGATCTTAAGACGCTTGGACTAGAGTTTGACGACTACTCCAACCTCACCGGCGAAATGTTCGGCTACGAAGTTGATGGACAAACGGTCTATCTGTGGAAAGGCAACGAGTATGCTAAGGAAAAGAATCACATCAGCCCAACTCGTCCGGCTGTGAAAGAGGATTCCGATCAGGCGAAAAAAGAGCAACTGGAATCTTATCTATTGAAAATGCAGTCGTCATTGCGGTGAGGGACTGTTGGTGAGTCTGGATTCGGCTTAGACGGAATCCTAGTGACCCAACCTACGTCTAATCGTCAATCCTCAACGTAGGGTGGATCAAGCGACATCGTCGCGACGACCCACCAATTGCCTTGTCTAAACGGGTTCTTGGGGGATTTCTTCTTCATGATTGCGCCCAAAATGTAGCTCTGGGTAAACTGCTGGCACAAATTTGGCCGTTTATCGCGCTTAAAGACGTACTATGGAAAAAATAAGCGAAATCAAACATTGAACTTTGGGGCCTTCCTAACCTAAAATTCCCCGATTCAACCATCCACCACATTTTTGATTCGCGCCATTCTACTTTTTGCATGTCGCGAACGTCGGACCGTTCAATTTGATCACACCGTCAACCACTCGCTTCCCCATCAGCAAGACAAAACGCGCCAACCGTTTTGTACGGGCTATCGGTGCGTGGGCGGCCAGATGGTGTATAGCGTTGGCCTGTTTGATACTGAATTCTCAGTCGCAGGCAATGGCATGTGCATCTTCAACAGTCTGTCCGTTCTGTGCGTCGATCAATTTGACTTTCACTGATCAGATGGCAGCAAAAGATGTTGTCGTGGCGGCCAAGTTGATAGACGCACCCGAGCTTCCTGAAGATCCTGACGCCGATCTACCCAGGGCCACTTTTGAAATCACAAAAGTGCTCAAGGGTGACGAGGTGCTTGAGAAAGGAATGGAATTCCAAGCGCTATTGGTCGGCAGATATCCCAAAGGCAAAGAATTTTTGGTAATGGGACTCGACCCGCCAAAGATTGCTTGGACGACGCCCATCAAGGCATCGCCCGTACTGCTGAAGTATCTTGAAGATATTCAAAAACTGCCGGAGTCAGGTGCCGACCGCTTGGCTTTCTTCCAAGACTACTTCGAGCATGAAGAGTCTTCGATCGCGTTTGACGCCTACGACGAGTTCGCCAAAGCACCTTATCAAGATCTGATCGACCTCAAAGATCGAATGAACCGGAAACAGTTGCTCGCTTGGATTACCGACGAGGACACTTCGATCAATCGACGGCGATTGTACCTGACGATGCTGGGCGTCTGCGGGACAGCCGAAGACGGTGACGCACTGGAGAAGATGATCTCCGAGGGTGGCGACACTAATTTGCGAGGCATGGATGCATTGGTGGCCTGCTATTTGTGTATTAAAGGCGACGCGGGAGTGGATCTTATCGAAGAGAAATTCCTGATCGACGATGAGAGTGATTTCACCACAACGATGGGAGCTGTCTCGGCGCTGCGGTTTCACGGGACCGAAGTTGAAATCGTATCGCGTAAACGCATCATTTCAGCAGTCAGAACACTGCTTGATCGTCCCAAGATGGCCGACCTGATTATCTCAGATCTCGCGCGGTGGGAGGATTGGGACGCGACAGACAAACTGGTCAAGATGTTTAAGGAATCGAAGAAAGAAAACCGCTGGCTGCGGGTACCGATTGTTGCTTTTCTGATGGCATCACCCGAGCCACGAGCGAAAGAGCACCTTGCCGAATTGAAAAAGATTGACCCCGGCTCAATCGAGAGGGCTGAGTTATTCGGAGGCGGCTTCGACGATGATGAAGACGACGACAGCGATGTAGAGCGTGAAGACGCGGGCGTGCAACCGCAATCTCAGTCTAATTCAAACGATGAACCGTCCGACTCTATAGGTTTTGTGTCAACACAGATGGTTGATGACGATCTCGATCCGTTTGCTGAACTTGAGCAAATGATCACCGACGGTCGACAACCAACTCGGGCCATCACAATGCCCTCCAAACTTCAATCCCGTCACAAATCATTCAAAGTTCCACTCGTGACGGACATGGCAGGTGAAACGTCTTCGGTAGCGACGCTGCCAGCGGTCGCGATCCCTGCGATGACGACCGATGAAGCGGTCACCCTAGATCAATCCAACATCGCCGCTGGCGATGAAGGAGTTGCCGATCTATCTGCGGCTCAGAACGCACCTTCCCCGTCGCCGGTCGCCTTGACGGCGGAAACCGCCAGCGCGGCCCCCCCGGTGGCTGCGGTCTCACCGGTGACGCCTGTCGCATCGGTTCCCTATTTGACGTTGAAGATCATTCTAATCCCGTTCCTTTGCTCGATCGTTCTGTTTTTTCTGCTCTGGTCGGTGGTTAATGGCTCGTTTCAGCGTTTGATATTCTGAACGGCCGGGTTTACATTGGGCAACGTAAAAACGGATTTGCAATCGCGGCGTGAACTATCTCGCGCATTGCTACGTAGCAACGATCAGGGCAATTTTTGCGGCAAATGCTCCTAGTGGTTTGTCAGGGATGGAAGTTAGAGTGTGTCATCGTAGCCGGAGTCGCCAGACTTCGGTTTTATACTGCTGAACTGAATTCTGGCCAATCCAGCTACCCTAAAATTAAATGTTGACAGACCACTAGCGTACGATCCACATTCTTATGACTCCAGCGAATGAAAAGCGACTTGAAATCATCCTCAAAGAACGACGCCGTCAGCAACGATGAGTTTAAGGCGGTTAGCAAAGCGGCTGTCGCCTGTCTTGTATTTGCGATCCTAAGCGCTGCCGCTTTTATGTCAGAGCTATTTGTGATTCTGCCGATTATTGGCCTCGGCTGTGGGATGGCCGCACTGGCAGGGATCAAACGCTATCCAGACGAACTGGTCGGAAAAACACCCTCGCAAATCGGGTTGGCCGCCTGTGCGGTAATGTTGATCGGCAGCGTTGCAATGCACAGTTACATCTACGCGACTGAAGTTCCTCCCGACCATCGACGAATTTCTTTCAGCGATTTGCGAAACAACAAGAAAACAAATTTGCCCTACTCGGAAAAAGCCAAAGAATTCGATGGCCAAAAGGTGTTCATTAAAGGCTACGTGCGACCGCCATCTGGCAAGAAAAAGCGACTGAAAAATTTCATCATGGTGGGTGACTTTGGCGATTGCTGCTTTGGTGGCAATCCAAAAATCACTGAGGTTATTGCAGTAAAGATCAGCTCCGATGATACCGTTGATTACTCTTACGGTTTGCGAAGAATCGGCGGTACGTTTCGCCTCAACCCAAACACGCGCCCCGTCAACGAAAAAGAAGTGCCTCAGGTGTTTTACGAAATCGAAGCCAACCATGTGCGTTAAAACCAATGCCTCAGTCGCATAATCTTAGGTCCAATCAACATGGCAGTTTCCAAACGCAATCCGACACCTATGATCGCGACCCTCGTTGCGTTGGGGTTGTTCTTCTACTTTGGTTTGAGCACCTCTTCAGATGACGCGACTCCCGTCACCACTGAAGCACCAACTCCCATAGCCCCTCTAGACCAATCGCAAATTGATGCCATCGCCGCCGACGCGGCCAATGAATCCGACAACTTTGAAGATGGCGATTCGATTCCAGAGCACATCTTGGCACGACTTCCCAAAGCTCTTGACACTTCGGAAGCACAAAGGCTGAACCTTAGCGGCGAAACTACAAAGACTTCGCAAACAGCCGAACCCGTCTCTCGGAGACTCAAATCTCGCAACGGTCTGTATGATCTGACCTTTGACGATGTCAAATTTGACCTCGAGCCCGATGAACCCTTCTCACCGGATCGGTTGACTGACGAAATACGCGGCATCGACGGACAGCAGATTAAGATTCGTGGCTACATCCGACCAAGCTTCAGCCAGCGCGGCCTTAAAAACTTTGTATTCGTTAGAGACAACAAGGAATGTTGCTTCGGACCAAATGCGGCCATCTACGACTGTATGCTGGTGAAGCTGAAGAAGCAGACCACGACCGACTACACCGTCAGGCCCGTGACCGTCGAAGGCACGTTCTATTTGAAACCCTTCCAAGGCCCTGACGGGAATACTTGGGCCATCTATCGGATGCGAAACGCTACCGTTAAATAGAATCGCTACGACCCGGCGATAGGTTGTAGAATCAGCCTTGGCAAGAGTTTTCCGTCCTTTCTCGCGTTTGCGCAAAGTGTTACAATCTCGGCTGTTTAATAACCAGCAAATTGAAACACCGACTACAAAGCAACTATGGCGATTTTGGATTGGATCAGTCAGCGGATATTCACATCCGTTCACGGGAATAACCTCGTTTACAACACCTGCTGGGAAGATCCGAGGCTTGACCGGGTAGCGCTAGAATTCGGCCCCGAGGACAACGTGCTGGTGATCACTTCGGCCGGCTGTAATGCGCTCGACTACGCACTGGCGGGCCCCAAGCACGTCAACGCGGTGGACATGAACCCGCGCCAAAACGCGCTGTTGGACCTAAAGAAATCAGCCATCCGCAACCTCGAATACGAAGACATTTTTAAGATGTTTGGCGAGGGTAGGTTGCCAGAGGCAAAATCAATCTACGATTCCAAATTACGAGCGGAACTGCCCGAGTGGTCTCAGCAGTTTTGGGACAAGAAGATCAAGTGGTTCGACAATCCTCGCAAGTCATTCTATTACCGGGGCACATCGGGCGCATTTGCCCGCATGGTGAAGATTTACAACGAGCGTGTGATTCGCGTGAAACCTTTGTTGGAAAAATTGTTGAGCGCCGATACGGTTGAGGAACAACGTGAGATTTACGATTCAGAGCTGCGCGAGAAATTTTGGACCGGTCTGATTAAGTTCACGATGAACCGCGATACAACGATGTCGATGCTGGGCGTTCCCAAAGCGCAACGACGACAGATTGAAAATCAGTACCCCGGCGGGCTGGTGAAGTTCATTCAAGATTGCATGGAGAGTGTTTTTGCCGACCTGCCAATGAAGGACAACTACTTCTGGCGGGTCTACATGACGGGAAAGTACACGCCAGAGTGTTGCCCTGAATACCTCAAGCCTGAAAACATTCAGCGATACAAAGACGGTTTGATCGATAACGTTTCGACTCACACCGATTCTGTGCAGGGTTTTCTCGAGAAGCACGACGGGCAAATCTCCAAGTACATTTTGCTGGACCACATGGATTGGCTATCGGATCATTTCTTCCCACTGCTGGAGTCGGAATGGCAAGCGATTATTGATCGGGCCGCACCCAACACGCGTCTGATCTGGCGTAGCGGCGGGCTGGAGACGGACTTCATTGACAAAGTCGAAGTCACGCGCGACGGCAAGCAGCAGAAAATCACCTCGATGCTGACCTACAACAGTCAACTTTCCGATGAGCTGCACGAAAAGGACCGAGTTCACACGTATGGCAGTTTCTACATTGCCGACCTTGGCGCGTAGGTTCGGTTTTCAACCGAATCCGTTCCCCAGCCTAAGATTTACGAAAGACAAGATCGCGCATGCCTTTTCTTGCTGACATGAAGGTTCTGTATCACATGCTGCTGAAGCCTGTGCGCGGAGACGACCATGCACAGAGGATGGAAAGTTTCTACGGAGGTCAGGCAGGAGCCTATGATGATTTCCGTCGACGACTTTTAAAAGGGCGCGAATCGCTTTACCAGCAATTGCCGAAACCCGAAGGCGGAGTTTGGGTTGACATGGGTGGCGGAACAGGGTCGAACATCGAAAATTTGGCTGACTCGATTGATCGACTGAAACAGGTATACGTCGTCGATCTGTCTGAATCACTTTTGAATGTTGCCACCAAACGATTTGAGGAAAAGGGTTGGAGCAACGCCAAAGCCGTTGTTGCAGACGCAACCACGTTCACGCCCGAGGAAGGGTTGGCGGACGTGGTGACGTTTTCCTATTCGCTGACGATGATTCCCGATTGGTTCGCAGCAATCGAGAATGCGAAACGCATTCTCAAACCGGGCGGTCACATTGGCGTTGTCGATTTCTATGTGGGCCGCAAGTATCCGCAAGAGGAGATGAAGCAACACGGATGGTTATCTCGCACGCTCTGGCTACCTTGGTTTGCCACCGACAATGTGTTTCCCTCAAAGGATCACATCCCGTTTCTGCGTCATCATTTCGACCAGACTCACCTAGATGAGCAGCGTAACCGCATGCCCTACGTGCCACTGTTGAAGACGCCATACTATCAGTTCATCGGGCAGAAAAAGTAAGCCTAGCTTCCGTTTCTGTAGACTGCGTGTTGTTTTTGAAGAAACCAATCTCGAATTTGATCCGTGTTTTGATTTTGAATAGGCGTAGCCGAAAACGAGTTGGTCGCATGTAGCTGACGATGACTCCTCCGTAGCCGAATTGGTTGGTGATGGGATTGATTCTTGGGGCTTCCGCCCAATGGCACTCACTTTGGATTTTCATTAGCCGTTTGTTCAGATGTTTTTTTGTTCTCAGAGTGCTTCAGGCCGGAGGCCGACATATCCTTTGCCGGTGGCGTGAGCCACCGGAGTTAGCTGAATGACTCACAAAGGCCGGAGGCCGACACAACCTTCAGTGAGTACTTTTGTGTCGGCCTCCGGCCTGAATTGTGGAGCATGATTTGTCCGGTGGCTCACGCCACCGGCAGTTCATGTGCCGGCCTCCGGCCTAAAGTGAGTGCCATTGGGCGGAAGCCCCGATACCCAGTGGCCGCACTTTGCATCTCCGCTCCGGAGGAGCCGCCGTCCCCCCACGGAAATAACTCACGCGTCGGGTTAGGATTCGCCGCCTCGCTCACGCGTCGGGTTACCGTAATCGTTTAACAACGGCTTCTACCGCATCCGCAAAAGCTTCCACTTCTTCGATCGTGTTGTACAGATAAAAGCTAGCTCGACAACTGGCTTTGATGCCCAGCCGCTGATGCAGTGGCATCGCGCAGTGATGTCCAACACGAATGGCGAACCCTTTCTGGTCCAACAATATCGCCAAATCCTGTGCCGCAACGCCCTCAATCGTAAAACTAACGATTCCCGAACGGTGCTCGGGGGCTGGCCCCCAAACGGTCAGCCCTTCGATTTTTTCCAAACGCTTCATCAGAGTGGCAGAGAGCAATTTTTCGTGGCTGGCTACCCACTGCAAGGAAACCGCACTGATATAGTCGATCGCAGCACCAAGACCGATGGCCTCGACAATCGGTGGCGTACCGGCTTCGAACTTCGCAGGAAGCTCGCCGGGAGTGAATCCCTCGGTGGTAACCTTGTCGATCATGCTGCCGCCGCCAAGAAATGGAGGCATCGATTCCAAAAGGTCCTTCCTGCCCCAAAGGATTCCAATTCCCGATGGCCCCAAAACCTTGTGTCCCGAGAACACGACAAAATCTGCGCCCCATTGCTGAACGTCGGTCGGCTCGTGAGGAACGTGCTGCGCCGCATCAATTAATGTTGCGGCCCCGACTGACTTTGCCAGTGCAATGATCTCGGCAACAGGGAATATCGTCCCCAACATGTTGGAGACTGCCATGAACGCAACGATCTTCGTTTTATCAGATAGCTTGCCGCGCAAGTCATCCATATCCAAGCGCCCGTCATCGGTGATGTCGACGAACTTGACAACCGCTCCGGTCTCTGCGGCGACCTGCTGCCAAGGAACAATATTGGAATGGTGCTCGCAAATCGTCAGCAGAACCTCATCGCCCGGTTTAAGCGTCGATCTGCCCCAACTGTTGGCGACCAAATTGATCGCCATGGTCGTTCCAGCTGTGAAAATGACGGCTTCAGGGAATGGAGCATTGATGAAGCGGGCCACTTTGAGTCGCGCTTCCTCGTACTGGGCCGAAGCCTGCTCGCTTAACCAGTGGATCCCGCGATGGACGTTGGCGTACGTCTCTCGGTAGCACTGATCCATCGCATCGATAACCGATGTGGGCCGCTGCGTTGAGGCACCGTTGTCGAAATAGACCAACGGCTTTTGCCGGTGAATCGTCTGATTCAGAATAGGGAAGTCCTGACGCAACCGCGCCGGATCCAATGCTTTCTTCTCGCTCATCAAGGTAGTCTAGCAGCCTAGCTTGGAACGGCAATACTTACGCCGACCAAGATAACCCGGACATTTTGGCCAACGTCTTTTACAAAGCTTGGGTTCCACAACTTCCGTCACCTTGGACGTTTAGTCGTAGGTCACTTGCGAGAGCAGGGCCCGGCAGCTTAAGTTGAGGCTTCGGAGTTTCCCCACCGAAAAGGTCAAGGCCGCCTTTTCAAGCTGGTGGGGCGATCTGGATACACGCGCAAAGCCGACTCGGTAGCCGAGATTTCTTTCATCCGCACCATCGCGTCCTTACGTGCGGAGCATAGCTGTCAAACCCATGCTAGTTGATCGTTACTTGGCATCTTTTTCCTCACTAGCTAATTCGGCGAATCTTTGTGTAATCTGCCTGAGCATTTCTTTGAGAGTTTGAACTTTGTCCTCTTGAATATCGATTTCTTGATCTAGTTCCTGCAACTCCTTTGTGTTTTTAGCGTGATCGTTCTGCTGATTCAGCAGAACACGAAATTCCTCCTCCAAGGATTTAATTTTCGCATCCACTAATTTTTTATAGCTATCGAGCGCTTCAGCGTCTGTGAGTGGAAGCCGAAAGTCACCAGCTTTTTCTTCAGGACTATCGAGAACTTCATCAAGACTCTTCATAAGGCGATCCAACTGGTCTTTAGCTTTTTTAACCGCCGGATGTTCATCTGCAAGCTGCGCCTTGCGTATACGATACGCGTCTTCCGCAGCACCGATGCGCAGTTGTAAATTCTCGATCATTCGACCATTTCTGCTCTCCGAGAGGATTTCGCGAGGCATTTTGTTTTCCGTACGAAACTGCCAAACCAACTGCTGAATTCCACCGCTGCCGTTCTCGGTGGCTGCCTGAATTCTTTCGCGGTCAGACACTAATGTTTTAAGCATTTCTTGAGTTTCACCTAGCTTTTGGGTAACATTTTTCAAAAGCAATTGTGAATGAGAGACGTTTGATCCAACCATCAAATTCTTATCGATCTTTAACTGCGATAGACGACAGAGCTCAGTGAATTCTTTGTCATATCGTCTGGTGTACTCCTCGTCAAACTTCCGCAGATTAGCTACGAGTAGATTTTTTTGAGGGGCGACCGAATCTTCCTCTAAACGTATTTTCACCAATTCAACTTCGCCACGGCCGAGTGAAACCGAGTTACCTTCAATGATAACGTTATCGGAATCGCCATCGACTTCGACTAAGTACTTCCCTGCCGCGATTTTGATCGTCGCTCCTTCCTTGGACACCGTTAGCTTTTCTACCTCAACGCCACCCTGCATGATGCGGATTGGAACATTGTCGCTCGCACATTCAATCACTAGCTTTCCTTTATTGAACTCGATTGCGAATAAGCCTCCGGCAAAAACAAGCAAGAGAACTAAACTTGCGATCGCCAGCCATTTTCGCCAAGACGGTGATCCATCGCGATCGGAGACCGAACGTGCCAGAGCATCGGGCAACGTCACTGCTGTTGGCAGCTGAACATGAGCTAGGCAGGCCTCGCACAATTCGGCAACTTCAGCGGCGTCTGCATAACGATCCTCGGGACGCTTGGACATCAACCGAGAAATAATGGTGGACAACCATGAAGGGATGTCCGAGTTGATTTCTTGAATCGGTCGCGGTTCTTCATCGGCGATCAATCGTAAAATGGCGTAGCTGTTGTCCGCTCGAAACGGTGGCCGGCCGGTGCACATCGCGTACATCACGCAGCCCAAGCCAAACAAATCCGACCGAGCGTCTACGCTTTCGCCGCACGCTTGTTCGGGCGACATGTACTGCGGCGTGCCGGTGATGGTTCCCGTCCGAGTGATGCTGGCATCGTCGACAGCGCGAGCCAAACCAAAGTCGGTCAACATTGCTCTTTCGACGCTTCCGTCGAGCAAAATATTCGACGGCTTTATATCGCGATGAACGAGTCCCTGAGCGTGAGCCGCGTCTAGCCCTTTGGCCGTTTGTATGGCGATCCGTAAGATCTCATTGACTTCCAGCGGCCCTTGGTCCTTAATCCGCTGCTGCAGGGGGACGCCGCGTGAGTATTGCGTGACCAAGTAAGGATTGCCCTGCCATTGATCGACGTTGTAGACCGGCATCACGTTATCGTCGATGACGGCGGCTGCGGCTCTGCCTTCGCGCGCGAACCGTTTCCTAGCTGCTCCTGATGCGGCCAAATGCGGCAGCAGCATTTTGATGGCGACGAATCGATCCAACGCTCCGTCGAAGGCTTTGAAGACAACCCCCATTCCGCCACGACCGATCACGCTAACAATTTCATATGCGCCAATACGCCCCAGCATGTGGGGGTCATCCGTCGGCCCCAGCAACCGCAACACCGAAGCAAGTGTTTGCGATTCGAGTTCCGCCTCCGAATCTTCGGCCCGATGGAAAGTCAGGTCTTCACGTTTGCGCAAGACTGGGCAAATTTCTTCTTGCCATTGCGAATCAGATTCGACAGCGGTCAGCATCTGACGGCAATGCGCGCAGTCTTCGATGTGCGTCTCGATCTCTCGAACGGATGCCGGTGCTAGTTCGCCGGCTGACAGCTGTTTCAAAGTCTCGGACGTTAGACAAAATTTTGACTCTACCATTGATCTGTCTCCTAATAATCCCAGTGTTGCGACACTTCCGCAATTTTTTCTTTTAGCCGAGCGATCACGCGATAGCGAATCACGTAAATCGAACCCGCGGTTCGCCCGGTTGTTTTCACCACATTGGCAATGGGCTCGCCCTCGATCGCCGTGCGCCAAAACACCTCCCACGTGTCAGAGGCAAACTCGCCATTAATTTGCTCCGCCGCCCACCGTACGATTTCTTTTTTCGCTTCTACTCGAATTTCCGCCGAGGTTTCTGCGGCAACAGGGTGTGCGTTAAGCAAGTCCATCACCGAAGACGCCCCCGAAGCAGCATCGCGTGGGCGACGGATCAAAGAATTGGTGATCGCGTTGCGCGCGATCGTCGAAAGCCATGCGCGAAACGGTGGCTTGTCAGGAGATTCCTCCCAGCGCCCGATGGCTCGAGAAATCGACACGAACACCTGCTGCACAACGTCATGAGCGTCAGCGTCTTGTAGATCACGTTTTCGAGCCATTCGAAAGACAACGGGCTGATAGATTTCCAAAAATTCAGCCCACGAAGCCCCATCGTCGAGGTCTTGAACCCGAGCGATCAGATTGTGGTTGGTTTCTGGGAATTCTGCCATATAGATACTCTCCTACAGAGTATCACACAGCAAAACGTCGTTTCTTACAGAGTTTTTCGATTTTCTCTAGGAAGCGATATTTAGCTTCGCGGTTGCCATAGCGATTTCGATCGCCCGTTCATTGGCCAATATGGTAGGTAAAAGCGGAAGAAAACTAAAGTCGTTGGAGATACTGGCTGCTGGCCTACTCGTCGTCGAATTCCGGTCGTTTCAGGATCTCGGAAATCAGGATGGACTCGCGAATGCTTTTAGGATCACTAAACAAACTCAAAGCCTCGCTTGGAACGGCAATACTTACGCCGGCCAAGATAGCCCGGACATTTTGGCCAACGCTCTTTGAAGCGATTGCGTTCCGCAACGACCGTCACCGTCAGCCTGAACTTGCAGGTACAGTTCACGTGCCAAAGCGAGCCCCGGCAGCTTCAGTCCGGCCTTGTCCGCTTCGGCGATGGCAATTCCAAGGTCCTTCACGAAATGGTCTACGAAAAATCCGGGCTCAAAATCGTTCTTGACGATTCGCGGGCCCAAATTCGAAAGCGCCCAACTACCCGCAGCGCCACTAGAGACCGACTTTAGCGCGGTCTCTAAATCCAACCCCGCACGAGAGGCGTACAGCAACGATTCACACACACCGACCATCCCGGCAGCAACAAGAATTTGATTCATCATTTTGGTGTGCTGTCCTGCTCCCGGTCCGCCTTGATGGACGATTGTCTTGCCCATCACTTCGAAGCACGGCAAGATAAAACTAACAGCATCTCGGTTACCACCAACCATAATCGACAGTTCGCCGCTGCGGGCGCCAATGTCGCCTCCAGAAACGGGTGCATCAATAGAAGCGACGTTTAATTCGGCGGCCGCTGCCGCAATCTCGATCGCCAGTGCTGGTTCACTGGTGGTCATATCGACGAAGATATCGCCTTGCTTACAACCAGCCAGTACGCCGGTTTCTGGGTCGAGTACGATCTGCCGAACATCATCAGGCATGCCAACAATTGAAAAAACAATGTCACTTTGAGCGGCGACCTCGCGCGGAGAGTCCGCCCAAGCAGCGCCAAGTTCGATCAGCGATTGAGATTTTTCTTTGGTGCGACTAAAGATCGTGACTGAGTACCCAGCGTTAATCAAATTGCGACACATCCCGGTGCCCATCACGCCGGTCCCAATCCAACCTATCTTTGTTGTTTCCGAAGTTGCAAGCTTGTTCATGTGGATTGTTTTCTTTCCTCACCGCAATTATCCAGCTTGACTGTTTCTTTACTCGTCATCGAAAATAGGACGTTTGAGGATTTCCGAAATCAAAATGGATTGGCGAATGGATTTTGGGTTGCTGAACAAGCCCAACAAATCCACTGCCAACTGAGACTTGTCTGGACCTTCCACCGCCGCAGTTTCATCATCAGTAACAGTGTCCGTTGACTCTAAGGATCCCATCGCGTGATCAAACTTCTCCAGCCGCGCTTCAAGCCGCTCGTCAGCTTGGCTGATCTCATGAGCTAGATGGCTGGCATTCTCAGTCACATCGGAAACAACGATCGCCTTCCGGACATGCTCCGCGATCGATTCGCGCTTTGCTGGTCGAGTAGGCTTACGAGGCGGAGCTTTTGGCGGCGTTACCTGTTCTTTGCGAGCATACGGATCTTCAGCCGGCGGTGTCGCTTCGGCTGCCAATCGCTTTTTGGGTGGTGCCTGAGGTGGCCGTTGGGGAGGCCGCGCTGCGGGAGGAGCCTTTGGAGCAGCCGCGCCACCGCCAGCCTGATTCTGCTTACGACGCTCGGCAGCCCGTCGAAGAAATTCTTCAATATCTCTGGCCATCTTGTTCCCGAAAAACAATTAAAGTATCGCCGCTTATCCAACCATGCTTTGCCCAAAACTATCATAGTCGCCTTTCGCTCCGCGAAAGAACGCTACTTTCGCGGAGCGAAAGGCGACTATAGGGACAAAACCTAGCTGGCTGGGCTAGCCTGCGAAATTGACTTACGCATGTCAGTGTCAGCCTGAACATTACGCAGCTTATAATAGTCGAGGATTCCCAACTTTCCTGATCGAAAACTATCGGCCATCGCTTTGGGAACTTCCGCTTCGGCGGAAACCAGTTCGGCGCGACTTTCCTCAATCTTGGCCATGTATTCTTGTTCTTGAGCTACCGCCATCGCGCGGCGGCCTTCGGCGCGAGCGCGAGCCACGCGCGTGTCGGCTTCCGCTTGATCGGCTTTGAGTCGCGCGCCAATGTTTTCGCCTACGTCGATGTCAGCGATGTCGATCGAAACAATCTCAAACGCGGTCTGCGAATCTAATCGTCTCGCCAACACCGCTTTGGAGATCATATCCGGATTTTCAAGTACAACGGTGTGTTTTTCAGCCGAACCAATTGCACTAACAATTCCCTCGCCAACGCGGGCGATGATCGTTTCTTCGGTCGCACCACCGATCAGTTGCTGGAGGTTAGATCGTACAGTCACGCGTGCAGAAACTTTCAACTGAATTCCGTCTTTGGCCACCGCATCAAGAGATCGGCGAGCCGACCCACGGGCCGGACAGTCAATCACGCGTGGATAAACACTGGTCTGGACCGCTTCGAGCACGTCTCGACCGGCAAGATCAATCGCGGTGGCTTCGCGAAAGCTGAGCTGAATGGTTTTGGCTTTGTTGGCCGCAATCAGCGCGCGAACCACCGTCCGCACATTACCACCGGCCAAATCATGTGCTTCAAGGGCCTTGGTCGTCATCTCGGGGTCATTGAGCCCGGCTTGAGTCGCCATGATTTTGGAGGGGACGATGATGCTGGGTTTGACTTTACGAAAGGACATTCCGATCAAATCAAAGTAAGAGATTTTTGCTTTGGCAAAAAATGCTTGGACCCACCAGCGAAAATAGGACAGCAGCACAATGGCGATCACCATCAGTACCAGCAGGCCAATTCCAGCTATCGCGAGAAGAAAGATTGTCGTGGGCGCCACCTGTGCCAAGAAATAATTTTCCAACGTCTTACCCGTCCTTAAAACAATCTAGATTTCCGTTTTGTTCGGTGTTGTAAGTATGACGCTCCTGTCAGAACAATGCAACTTTCCTCAGAAAGAAAATCAACCGCACTCCTGGTCAAATTGGCTCGCGCCGACCAACGATTAGGGCCATCTACTTGGCCAATCGAAATTTGCCTTCGGTATTATTTTCCATGGTTTGATTGATTTTCTGGCCGCTGAAAGTAATTTCCATGGCCATCGTTTGATCGATCTTCATGGAGGCCGTGTGTCCATTGGCCGCATCAAAGTAAAGTTTACCCTCGGTGCTCTGGTCGGTGATGTCGATGCTGGCCTGCGAGTCTTCGGGGGTTTCAAACGCCATCACCATATCGACATCGATCACCTCCAGATCTCTGTTCTCAATCGTCTCACGCCCTTTATAGGTGTAAGTGGACGTGATCTGCATCTGTCCAATCCCCCCGGGAATCGCAGCGGACGTTTTCTGGTCCCAAGTGTCACCAACGGCAACTGAACGCTGCGGAAACACTGGCGAAGCGTTCTTAATCAGCTTTTCCATGGCATCCTTACCGATCACCATCGCCGCTTCACTGAACTCCTCAGGGAAGTCAACACTCAACACCTCGCCTCGCGCGTCCATTGTTTGTCCGAACGGTTTGCCCACCATGGCGACCAATTTTTCACCGACGACTTTCGCCATACCTTCGAGCTCTTTTCCTGAAGCAGAATCAATTTGAAACTCGCCAGTCGGTGATTCCATATTCATCGTCACTCGATCTATTTGGCTTTTGATCGTCGCGACCTTAGATGATTCATCAAACGACTCGACCTCCCACGTCATAAAATTGGTCGAAGACATAACCGTGGCCATTTCTTTACCAGCCAAGGTTTGCGCATTTTTCATACGCTGAGTCATTTCGATTTCCAGCTTTCTCCCTACAGGAAATTGCCAACGTAAGCTGGCGTCCCCTGTCTGCGCGAGAACGGAAGTCGACAGTACCGCCGATGCGGTCACTGCAAGAACAACTAAAATCAAGTTACGGACCATCCTGAATCTCAACTGTTTTGAATTTCGGTTTTAGAAGAGCTGGTTGTGGTATTCTGACGCGATCAAACATCGAGACTATTTCGCGTCAGATGTTGGAGTTAACTTCGCGCCTTTTCGTGCTTCATGGGCAGCCATTTCCCGTTCTCGTTGCTGCTGGCAACACTTTGTTGAATGAAGTACATTCCCTCAGCGCCATCGTAGACATTAGGGTAAAGCGTATCGACGGTTTCAAACTTTTGCCCGGCGATTCGCAATGCCATGTCGTCATAAGCGGCGCGATAGATATTTGCGAACGCTTCGAAAAACGCTTCCGGATGCCCCGAAGGCAATCGGCAGGACGCGGCGGCGACTGGAGATGTGTACGGTGCGTTAGGGTCGCGCGTATACAACTGATGCGGATCCCCGTTTCGACGCACCCAAAGTTCGTTAGGGTTCTCCTGACGCCATGACAAAGACCCCTTGGTTCCATCGACCTCGATCGTGACATCGTTTTCGCGCCCGTGGGTTATCTGAGATGCGGTAACTGTTCCTAACGCACCGTTTTCATACGTGACAACCGCATGACCGTAGTCATCGAGTTGTCGTCCTTGGACAAACGTTCTCAAGTGGCAACTGATTTCTTCAGGAATCAATCCGGTGACAAACCTTCCAAGATTAAAAGCGTGAGTTGCGATATCACCAAAACAGCCAGCAGCCCCACTACGCTTAGGGTCCGTTCGCCAAGAGGCTTGTTTTTGGTCTTCGTCTTCGAGTTTGGTCACCAGCCAACCTTGGATGTAATTCATCCGCACGGCCATGATGTCCCCCAGTTCACCACTGGTCACCATCTGCCGAGCCTGACGAACTAGCGGATAGCCGGTGTAGTTGTGTGTGACGGCAAAAACGACGTCGGAGGCTTCCACTGCGGCGAGCAACTCTTCGGCTTGGGCGCAGTCCAACGTTAGCGGTTTGTCGCAGATGACATTGAAACCCGCTTCAACGGCCGCTTTGGCGATTTCGAAGTGAGTGTGGTTTGGCGTTGCGACCGAAATAAAATCGACACGTTGATCTTCAGGCAGTGCGAGTTCTTTCTCGATCAATTCCTGATAAGAACCGTACGCGCGATCCAGCCCAATGGCGTAGTCTTCTGCCGATTCTTTGGCACGCACTGGATCGGAGGATAAGGCTCCGGCAACCAATTCGGCTCGGTTGTCTAAAACGGCGGCAGTGGCGTGGACGCGCCCAATAAAGGATCCCCGTCCGCCTCCGACTAAAGCCATGCGAAGTTTGCGGTTGATCGGTTCGTTTGTCGGCATAGGTTCTCTCTTCTTCGATGGTTCTTACTCAGCGGAAAAGCGACAGGGATCGCTGTTGTTCGATTGAGTAAGTATATCAAATCACCAAGAGGACCTGCACCCCGCGCGAGGCGTGTCGATGAGAATTATAGAGCAATGAAAGAAGGCCGCAGCCCAACCGGCAGCGGCGTCTGGCAGCCAATCTCGCAAGAGATTGGGGAGTTTGCCTTGGGGTGATCCAAAGTCTTGCGACTTCGTCTACGAGCTATTCAGCGGAGATCGTCGCAAGCTGCTTCAATGCGTCGAGCAAACCCAACATTTCTTTTTGCTCAATCTCTTCCCACTCACTCAACTTGTGCTTAATGATGGCAACCTTGAATTGGCTGGCGGCTTCCATCACATCGTCCGGCAGGTCAGTAAATGCCTCGAATGGCTTAATCTGATGAGGCTTCGTGGCAGGCTTGTCATCTTCATCACCATCATCGTCGGTGAATTTTTTCGATCCTCCACCTTCGGATTCGTCACCAAAATCTGGTCCCTCGTGGACAGGACCCTCGATATACTCTTTATCGTTGTTACGCTTGGTTTCTGATAAAGCCAGTGACTGTGTTTCTTCTTGCATCTCGATGCTGACAATGTCCCCATCCTGAGGCTTTTCAGATTCGACTTTGCCCATAGTCTCCCAACGCTGCTGCCGCATCCGAGAGATCGACCATTTGTTTTGCACCGCACCTTCAAGCCACATTTCAGCGTCGTCCCAGTCAAGTGCGGCGTAAAAATGGCTCCAGAATAATCCCTCGTAGTCGCCGAACGAATCGCCAAACCGCTCGCTGGTACGACGCAGACGACCAACATGCTGAGGCGTCACGCCCCCCACCAGCTGACTCCACGCATCATCAGAATATTCCGACGCGGGCGCATCCTTCTTTACAAGCGCATCTCGCCATTGGCAGATAATCTCTCCCTTGTCCCAGTTCGTGGTACTGATCAACTGGTTCCACTTGCCAATGAAAGGCTGAGACTGCTCCTGTGTTTTGTCCGAAACGATGGTTTGTTCTTTGTTTTCGAGCGCGGATTCTGCCATGGGGTTCGTTTCTCTTCCGTTGAAAATCGTCCTGATTACCTAAATTTGAGTTCAATCAAGTTATCCAACGAGAAAGGAATCGATAGGTGAATTCGGCGAAAACGCGGTCACCGTTGGCGATTCAATCGGCCGTTGTTCGGGTTCGTCCGAAAGGCGTGAGTTTTCCGGCGTTCTGCCCTAGTGCGCGGTAGTCGGAATGGCGAGTTAGCCGGTAAGCAAAGCCCGCAACACTCAAAAGCATGCCTTTGCGAGGTGGATAACCTGTTGGTGACAGGCAATCATGAAGACGTTGGCCTCTTGCTGTTCGCCCCGCGAATTTCGGCAATCCAGAGTTTGAATCAATCTCCTCTGTGAAAACCTCTGAGAGAGGTGCCAGATGTTGGCCGGGCGTGTATAAACTAATTGTTAACATTGTCCATCAAACATTCCCCTCTTGGGACCACCAAACAATGATTCGATTTATCGTCTTTGTCATAATCCATTGCGGCTTGCTGTTCTTTGCTCAAGGAGAAGCCCTTTGCGACTCGCCCGAGCGCCAACCCAACATCGTCGTCATCATGGCCGATGACCTCGGCTACGGCGACCTTTCCTGTTACGGGGCGACTGAGATTTCGACGCCGCACATTGACCGGTTGGCCTCCGAGGGAATGCGTTTCACCAGTGGCTATTGTTCGGCATCGACTTGCACGCCAACGCGATACTCGTTTCTAACAGGGAACTATGCCTTTCGAACCAAAGGAACGGGAATTGCTCCGCCAAATTCACCGGCACTGGTTCAACCCGGAACCGAGACGATTGCCTCGATATTAAACAAAGCCGGATACCGTACGGCTGTGATCGGCAAGTGGCATCTGGGATTGGGTGAACAAGGCATCGGCCCGGACTGGAACGGGCAGCTCAACCCCGGTCCGCTTGAGATTGGTTTTGACCAGTGTTTCTTGCTGCCCACGACCAACGATCGTGTTCCGCAAGTGTACGTCGAGGATCACCAAGTTCTTAACCTTGACCCAGCCGATCCATTGTGGGTCGGAAACAAAAAACCTTCCGACGACCACCCAACGGGTATCACTCATCGCGACACGCTGAAGATGGATTGGACCCACGGGCACAATTCGACGATTCACAATGGAATCAGCCGCATTGGATTTTATACTGGCGGCAATGCGGCACGTTTTCGCGATGAAGACCTCGCCGACAAGTGGGTTGAAAAATCAAAAACGTTCATGCAAACCAACAAAGACAAGCCGTTCTTTTTGTTCTTCTCATCACACGATCTCCATGTGCCAAGAATGCCCCACGAGCGATTCCAAGGAAAGACCAAACTGGGCTTCCGAGGCGACGTCATCGCACAGCTGGACTGGTGCGTGGGGGAGTTAACTAAATCCCTCGAAGAACTTGGCATCGCGGACAATACGCTGGTCGTCTTTTGTAGCGACAACGGCCCGGTGATGGACGACGGGTACGCAGACGGCGCATTAGAAAACGTCGGCAAACACCGGGCGGCCGGCATCTATAAAGGCGGCAAGTACAGTGTGTTCGAGGGTGGTTGCCGAACTCCGTTTATTACGCGTTGGAGTGGAACCATTAAACCGGGCGTCAGTGACCAAATGGTATGCACGATCGACATGGCAAGAAGTTTCGCAGGGCTAACGAATCAAGCGGTAGCCGAAGGCAGCTTTACCGATAGCGTCGATGTGCTGGACGTTCTTCTTGGGACGCCATCGGCACAAGGGCGGCAGGAACTGGTTTTGCAAGACAATGGGAACACCGGCACGTTAAGCTATATTCAGCGTGACGGCGAAAAAATATGGAAGCTCCACCGCTACGACAAGGGAAAAGCGAAAAATGTCGTTGTAGAAGAAAAAATCGCCAACACCAAAAGAAACAAGATCGAGTTGTTCGAATTGACTTCGGATCCAGAGGAGAACAACTCATTGAAACTGGGCGATCACGCCGATCGCGTAGCGGCCATGACGGCAGAGCTGAAGAAACTCTTGCCGTAGTAAATAACGCGACGTTCGTAGTGGAAAACGTCACGCCGCGGTAAACAACGTCAGTGGCGTTTCCACTAACCGTTGGAACCCAGTAGTTCAACGTAGTCGCTGGTGATCTTGAGAACTTCATCCATAAAGAAATCACGCTCAATCTCATTTTTCTCAAGCGCTTCGATGGTCTTTTCGTCTTCCTTCTCCGCGCTCAACTCCTTGCGGCGAGCCATAAATTCTTCTTCGTTTAGCGACACTTTCTTCAGCGCTTTCTGCGAAACGTAGTTTTTGATTTGTCGTCTACGTTTGGCGAAATCTTCGGAGCTATCAATTCGTAGCAACGACTTTTGGCGAAGGGTTTCCTTCACTTGCGGCGAGGCAAGTTGATACAGGTCGTGTGACGCGCCCGGAATTTTGTCAAACTCAACGGCATAATCTAGATCGGACTCACCCACGTCCATTTTGTCACTGAGTGATGGAAGCACTAAATCGGCCAGCACACCGCGAAGCTGCGTGCTTTCTCCGCTGGGGCGATAGAACTGCTGCATTGTGATCTTCAGAGCGCCGTAAGTGTTTGGCGGATTTCGAATGTTGGCGACGATCTGGTTCAGATCCAGCAAACTTTGGACAGTTCCTTTTCCATGGGTCGTGGTATCACCGACGATGATTCCTCGACCGTAATCCTGTAACGCACCGGCGAGAATTTCGCTGGCGCTGGCACTAAACTTACTGGTCAGAACAATCACCGGCTTGTCCCATGAAAGCCCAGGAGTTTCGTCATCGTACTTAGTGATTTGGTCGTACGAATCTTTCACCTGAACAACGGTGCCTTCATCGATAAACAACCCGGTAAGATCGATCGCCTCTTTCAGGCTTCCGCCACCATTGCGACGAAGATCGAGCACAACGGCATCGACGTTTTGGGAATTAAAGTCGTTTAAGATGCGTTCAACATCGACAGTCGTCCGTCGACCACCGAGCTTCCCGCTCATGTCAGCATAAAAGCTTGGTAGGTCGATCACACCGATTTTTTTGGGAGAGCCATCCTCACGGGTGCCTTCTTCGAAGATCGCTCCCTTGGCGGCGCTGTCCTCCAGCTTGATTTTCTCCCTCGATATTTTGACGTCGTGGATCTCCTCGCTGTTCTCTGAAATCACAGAGAGCCTGACAACAGTGCCCGCTTTTCCACGAATCATGCCGACGACCTCATCGAGTTTCATTCCGACAACGTCAACCGGTTCGCCGCCATGAATGTCGTAGAGCTTCTTGTAGGATTTGGTGCCATCTTCATTTCCCTGTGCGACGGCCACGATTTTATCTTCGACCTTGATCCCGCCTTGGGTGTCACAGGCTCCACCAGGCACGATACTCTTAATCACCGTGTACCCGTCGTCGGTCATCGAAAGAGTCGCTCCGATTCCTTCCAGCTGAAGGCTGAGCAAGATGCGAAAATTCTCAAATGTCTTCGATGACATATAGGTTGTGTGAGGATCAAATGCGTTTGTCACGGCACTGACAAACATTTCGATAACCTCTTCAGCGTTGGTTTGGTGCATACGACGTGCGAACGATCGATAGCGTTTTCGCAAGACTTCCTTGGGGTCCTTCTTCTCTATCTTCTTGACGTTTTTGGCTTCTCCATCGGCATCACCCTTTTCGTCGGTTTTCTCTTGAGTCTCTGAATCGTCTTCTTTGTCCTTCCTAGATTCGTCATCACGAAAAACTAGCAGGCTGTACTTAATACGCTTCCGCCATTTTTCGACGGCTTCTTCTTCGGTGGCGGCAAACGTCAGCATGTCCGTGTCGGTAACCATCTCTTCTTTGACGGTAAAGTCATGATCCATATCCACCATTTTCACGGCTGTTTCGGTGCGTTGGTCGACACGTTGCAAGAATCGGCGGAAGATGGCAAACGCTGCAGTGAAGTCACCTTTTTTCATCTCGTCATCTAGATCCGTTCGCCAAACAGAAAATTCGTCGATGTCTGATTGCGCGAAATACACCTTCATTGGGTCGAGCGACTTGACGAATAGATCAAAGGCTCGTTGAGAGATTTGGTCATCCAAGGGGCGATTGGACAGGTGATCATCCTGCATCAGCTTGGTTACCAGTTTCGCAACCATCTTATTGATGACTGTTGGCCGGCCCAGATCATCAGCCTGTGTTCGGGCTGGTTGAAAACACAATATCGAGATTCCGACGACAACAGGTAGAACCGCAGTGAAAAGAAAGCACGGGATACTGGTGCGCGATGGGAACCTAAAAAGCATATTTTTGCCTGAAAAAAATCGTTTAACAATAATTGGCCAGCAAGGCACTTGGTTGAATACTTGCCGTGCTGGAAACGCTTTGCGTCGCCAGCCTCCCAGAACATATTCTAGGGAAGGACAAGCACCGCCTACTCAAATCGTAGGACTAGGCAACGACATCGACAATACCGTTTGAGCCCTACACAAACGGAAACCTTACCTAGACGGCAATTTGAAAGCCAAACACCGGCCAAAAACGGTGAGCAAACAGCATTATGGCCAAGTTAACAAAAGAAAATTAAACTATACTAATGGGTCATTCTGGCGAGTGTCCAGATTGATCATACAATGTGAATCTAGCCGGTATTTATTGGGATATCGGCACCATGTGCCCGACGACACATTTCCGGGTGGGTATCATGTATTGCACACCGGTCCTAATACCCGGTCATAATTTTTTAACCGAAGCAACATTTTGCAAGCCTATCTTCTTTTAAATGCTGGTGCCAACTCGGGAGCTCGTTTCGAGCTGATCGAAGCTGAACAAAACCTGATGGGGCGCGATTGGGAATGTCGCATCGTTCTCAATGACCCGCAGTGCTCGCGCGTGCATGCAGAGATCTTCCACGAGGAAAACGGATGGTGGATCCGGGACAATAAAAGTAGCAACGGTACCTACGTCAACGGACAACCAGTTGAACAAGCCCAGCTCGTTGATGGCACTCAAGTCAAGGTCGGCGCTTCGTCGTTTACCTTCAACTTGCCAAATCAAGCCGAAGTAGAGGCCGATGCGGCCGACAACAGCGGCTCCGAGGGTCTGACGATCATCCTCGATCAATCGATGAACCCAAAAGAAACAGGACAGTACACGCTTGATTTCTTGAAAGGTCAAAACTGGGGGCAGGATTTCTTCTTTCTGTTTCAGTTATCGGTAAAATTGCTTTCCATTGACGAACCAGACCAAGTGATCTCGATCTGCATGAAGCGTTTGTTCGACCGAACGTCCGCTTCGGCTGCGGGATTTCTCTGGCTGTCCGAAGAAGGCGTCCTCACACCAAGAGTATTCTTTCCAGAAGATCAAGCCGGCATTTTGGAATTGAACCCTTCCTTGACCAGTCGCGTTGTCACCGAAAGACGCGCGCTGCGTGTGGAGAAGGGAACAGGGGAGACGAAAAAATCCAAAAAAAGCCCGTTTTCGGATTCGATTTGTGTGCCTCTGGTTTCAGACGACCAAGTCAAAGGGGCAATCCACCTCTACCGTAACGATAATCCATTTCACGATAGCCATTTCAACCTCGCGGTGGCGTTAGCCAATATCATGATTCGGTCGCTCGACAGAGCGCATCGGCTGTCGGCGCTGTCGGCCGAGCACAACTCTCTGGTGCAAAAATCGGCTGCATTCGACGAGATGAAGGGCGAGAGCCCTAAGATGCTGGAGCTTAAATCGAAGATAGAACGCGTCGCCAAGGCGTCCGGTTCTGTGCTGGTGCGTGGTGAAAGTGGCGCCGGTAAGGAATTAGTAGCCAGAGCTATCCATCGCTCGAGCCCGCGAAAAGACCGCCCGATGTTAAGCGTTAACTGTGCGGCGATTCCACGTGAGCTGATGGAAAGCCAGCTCTTCGGCCACAAGAAGGGTTCGTTCACGTCAGCCGATCGCGACCACGTTGGCTGGTTCCAACAGGCTGACCTTGGAACCCTTTTCCTTGACGAGGTCGGCGAACTGACGCTTGAAGGACAAGCCAAACTTCTTCGCACGCTCGAAGGGCATCCGTTTTTGCCAGTTGGTGGCACTGAAGAGGTTTCGGTCGATGTGCGTGTCATCTGCGCCACCAACCGAGACCTGAAAGAGTTTGTTGCGGAGAAGAAGTTCCGTGAGGACTTGTTCTATCGATTGAGTGTTTACGAATTGTATATTCCGCCGTTGCGCGACCGCGAATCTGATATTCAGATGCTAATCGACTTCTTTTTGGATCACTTTCGCATGCAACACGGCAAGCCGAAGCTTAAGTTGTCCAAAGAGGCCAATGTACGATTGTTGGGCTACCAGTGGCCCGGCAACGTACGCCAATTGAGAAACGTCATTGACAGCGCTACGGTGATGGCCGAAGGCGAAGAGATTCAATCGACGGATTTAGGAATCCGCGACGCAAGCGATGGAGAATTCGAAACGTTGAGGATCGATCACTGGGAGCGTAAGCTGATCATCGATGCCTTGAAGCGCACCAGCAACAATGTCCCTAAAGCATCTGAACTGCTAGGTATCAGCCGCGCAACGCTCTACCGGAAAATTGAAGACTACGGTATTGAGCGGAAGTAATCTTTTTTGAATGTCCCGTGGCCCAAATTAGATCGCGTTGGCTTGTTCTATTACGCGGCCTTTGAACGATTTTTATTGTCGGCGGTCTCTGCCACGGGGAGTATTTGTTCTGACGTACGCACGCGGATCTCACGTTGTGGGAACGCGATCTCGATATTCTTTTCTCGGAAGGCCCTATCGATCCCCATGTTTAAGTCGTGCTGAATTTTTGGCAAGCTGTCCCTGTCAGGCAGCACCACTCGCAACTCGAAATCTAACGTGCTTTCGCCAAAGCACTTGAACACTACTTCTGGGGCCGGATCGCGCCGCACTTTCGGATGACGGCGTGCGACTTCAAGCAAAGAATCTTCCACCATTTTAGTGTCACTTCCGTAGGCGACACCGACGGAGATGATGGTTCGGTAAAGCGAATCAGACAGCGTCCAATTCATCACATCATCGGTAATGAATTTTTTGTTGGGAACAATCAGTTCGCGATGATCGAGATCTCGAATCGTCGTCGCCCGCAGCTCCATGCGTGAAACGGTTCCGGTAATCCCATTGACCGAAACGAAATCTCCAACACGCACAGGGCGTTCGATCAAGATGATAATTCCGGAGATCAGATTCGCAAAAATTTCCTGTAAGCCGAAGCCAAGGCCGACAGTTAGACCAGCCGCCAACCACTGCACGCTGGACCACGAGAACCCGACCAAGTGCACGGCAAACAAAATCCCAAAGATACAGCAAACGTATCGCACGACAAATGAAATCGCGTAGCGGCCTCCTTTGTCCAGCGGCAAACGCTCCAGCAGCGTGATCTCCAACAGTCCCGGCAGGTTACGACTTAGCACGAACGTCATGGAAAGCACTCCCAGCCCTATCAGGACATCACGCGGAGTGATTAGATCGGCGTTTCCAAGCGCATCGACGCGCGTCGATTTCCACAATTCAATACTGTCTAAGTAGGAGATCGTTGGCGAAACAGCAGACCAAATCTGCCACGTCACAACAATCATTGCCATCAAAGCGGTCACGTTGACCAGGCGATTAACTTGGGAGGATATTTCGCCGATGTTGATCGATTCGTCCTTGTCGATTTGACCTTCCTCGTTGCGGCCCAACTGTCGCAACTTGATGCGGAATTGTGCTGTCAGCAGAACGCGGCTGATAAAGGCGGCAACGATGGCCAAGGCAAATACCGCCAACGCGCTCCAGATCGCGCGCGTGCTCATTTCAAACGCCGTGAAGTGATATCCGGTCGCGGACATGAAGCACAGTGTCAGTAAAACTAACGGCAACACCGATAACGCCAACCGACGAGGAAACGCCGTCCACGGCTCAGCAGCAGTCAAAGTGGCAACATCGACGGGCCCCCCGTTAAACAGGTTCTCGTTGGATCGACGTCGCTCAGCGCGACCAACTCGCAGACCGCGTCTACTTAAATTTTGATCCCATGACTTGTTGATGATACGACACCCCATCAACAGGCCAGTGGTCAGCGCTACGATAGAGCCAATAAAAAACACGCGTCCCAGTGAATCACTCCATGAGCCTTCCTGAAACGTGATCAGGGCTACGGCAAAAAATCGACAGGGCAAACTAACACACACGAACGTCCACATCATTACATACAGTCCTTGGCAGAAACCCTCTCCCCAACCAAAATGTTGATGGGCCGGTCCTTTGGACGAAACTAGAGCGGTCAGAACCATCGAAACCAAAACGATGGGAGTCAAATCCTTGAGCCCCTGACAGACGGCTCCACGCAGAGAGTTAAGATCGTATGCGGGCGACAATTGCCAAACCAGAAACAGCATTGCCAGAGGCACAAATAAAGCCGAAAGCATCGAAAATATGACGCGCGAGAGCATCGGTCGGTAGCGCGAGAAGCGTTGGATATCCTTGATTAATTCAGGATTCTGCGGCGAACTTGACTGTAAATTACTGGTGACACTTGCCATCGTAGTTTCGGCTCTTGTTTTGAATCTTTATTGTATTTTTCGGTGGTCGCCGCATGGTCTGTCCGCAGACGCAGAAAATAGCGAGGGCGATCAACTCTTGAAACGTCTGCTGACGACAAATAGCCCCACTAGCCCCATCAGCCCGATAGCCGATTCGTGCGGTCGACGACATATTCGCGTGGTTAAATAATCCATTAATCCATACCACTGCACGGGGTCAAAAAACTCCTGCGCGCCATGCCGAGTCTTAACGAGATGGTCGAGCCCGATTGATTTTGCCGACTGAATCCACAACGTCTGTTCGTCAACAAACTTCTTCGTGCTTTCAATTTCACTAACCAATTCCTTGCGCTCTGCTTCTATCTTTCGTAGCAATTCGGAATAGTCGTGATAGTCTGAACTCAATTGATCGTATTGCTGCCGGATACCCTCTACGAACCCTAAAGCCATTTGTTTGAGTTCATCTGCGGATGTCGTCTCTGAGCCCACCCCTGCAAGTTTTGCCTCAACGTATTCGAACGGGTGTGCCAGCGGACGACGTGATTCATTCAATTCAAGGTGTTCAAGATTGATCTTACGCAGCTCGGTTTCAATCTCCCGAATGCGCGAGCGAGAACGAAACGGTGTTGGAAGCTGTCGACGAATATCTACCAGCAGGATTCCATTCGCCTCATGGTAGGTAGATCCAACGATACTTTTTTCGGCAGTCTCGTGATGGTTTTTCACTACGTTCAATTCCGACTGTACTTCTAGATCTTCCTCACTGGCGAGTCTAATTTTTTCAGCAAACTCGGCTCTCAGCTGGATCAATTGGGCATTGGTGTTTGCCAAGGTTTTAAGTGCCGGGGCAGCTTCGATGGTTTTGAGTGTTGCCAAACGAACTTCTTCAGCAATGTCATCGCGCCGCTGTTGGTTGGCTGCGAAATTCCAAGCTTCGATTTCCTGCTCCAAAAGTTTGATTTCTCGCGCCAGTTCGTCGCCGCGCATCGGCAGCAACCGGTTCTCAAATTCGTGCAACTTCGATTCGCTGCCCAGCGCCTTGATTCGATACTGCAGCTCTAGTTGTTTGGCTCGCAACATCACAAGCGCGTAAACATTGTGGTCGCCGTGTTCTTGATCTTTCATCTGTTGGCTAATGTCGGCCAGATCGGAATTCGCTTTGGTGCGTTCCCCGGGGATTTTCTCCATCCGTTTCTTCTGCAATAGCTCCGCCTTGTTGATCTCGCGGAGGCGTTCGTTTCTTTCGGCCAGTTCGGCCCGAAGTTGCTCTAACTGAGAGAACAGCTCGTCTGCGGTCGCGTTCTCGTGGGGGATCTGTTTCTCGCGCTCACTCTCCAAATGCCCGATTAAACGATCTTTTTCTTGTTCAAAGTTGCTCGATCGATTTTGCTGCTTGATGTCCTTCAACATGTACTTGTGGGCTTGGGCGAGAGCCTTGCGAGCATTTTCTAAAACCGACTGATGCCGCGCTTGATCTTCCCCGATCTCACTCTCTACGGCCTCCTGTAGAAACTTAATCTGCTCATACAACTGGCCCAGTTCTTGCTCCGAAATCGGCACGTCAACCACTGCACCTTCAGGTAATGCAGGCCCCATCATCGGCCCAGTTGCAACCGGTGGTTCAGCAACCGGTGGTGAAACGTCAGCAGTTGAGGGGGGAGATTGGGTTGATCGTTCGGCTTGCGGTAGAGTCGCCTGGGGAGATTCGGTTTCCCAAAATCTTGATGGCGAAGTGGCGATCGCTGGTTCGGCTTCGGGCGTCACCGCTGGAAGAGACTCTGTCGGCGATTGCCCCATCGCTAAAAATCCGTCGGCAGACTGCGCGCGAGCGTCTTGCCAATAAGCCACTTGCCCATACTCTGAATCGCCGTCAGTACTTTGCTGGGAGAAATGGACGGTCGACGCACCTTGAGATTGTTGCCACGAATCGTTAACGATCGACCGTGCAAACTGGCGGAACTCGGAATCGCTTAACAGATTTCCTGCCAAATCACCGAGTTCCAAGTTAAAGTCGAGTTTTGAATTGGACGATTTCTCGAAATACCTCTCTACCGTCTTAATCTTTGCCGAAGAATCATTGCCTTGTCCGACAGCCCGAGATTCGATCTGATCTTCCCAAGCCGGACGTAGATTATTGGCTGGCTCCCAGCCTTGCGCCATCGCAGTGCCGGGGGAGCAGAGCAATATCGCAACCACGTAAGTTGCGACGAATTGCAGTAGAACCAATTTTTTCAAAAGACGCACGCCGGATCACCGCTGACTGGACCTGAGATTCAACTTCTGATGTACTCATACGAGTGCATCGCGAAATAGGTCTCGGAGTCTAGAATTTTGCCAGCGCGAGGCCAAGATCATTCAGCCGGCCGGAAAAACCGGCAAATCGCTGAAGTAATGCCATTGCTGCCGGCCAACGCTAGCGGCCCGAAGAGATCTTTGCGGTTTAAGGACATTCAAACAGATGCGTTACGGCGAATCACGTAAGCGAAGGCCCGCGCCGACTTTCGCGCCAAGCTAATTTCGTCGGCTCAAGCCCAATGCCACTTACCTTAGATTTGGTTGATGCGAAGCAACTCAGTCCTGCGCGTCGTGTCGCTTTTGCAAGCTCCGATCGACTCGCATTTGCTGCAAGAATTTTCTGTTCAATGGATAAAAAAGTATCGCTGCAACCGACAACGCAAAAAACGCGGCGGGGATCAGACTCATCATGGCCACAATTCCATTAAGCGTTTCTTCGGATTGGATCTGGCGATCCCCATCGGCAGGTTGGACGAAACCAAAAAAGAACAAACACCAAGCCGGAATCGCCCCGCCAATGGCTCCGCCAATTTTTTGGGATAGTGACGCAGCAGCAAATACTAATCCCGTCGCTGACCGATTGTGCTGCAACTCAAAATAGTCGGCCACATCAGCATACATGGCCCAAATCAACACCACGGCCGGTCCGCTGACAAATGAACCAAAGATATGCAGCGCATACACCCATGCAATTTGCTCTGGGCCCAGCAACCAAACGGCTGCGGTGCTCAACGCAACGAGCGTAGTAGAAAGAATCATTACCAACTTCGAACCCATCCACTCACGCAGCCATGGAGCCACTATCATGCCGCAGATACCTGCCACCGAACCGGCAGCCAAAAAATTACCGAACGAGTCACTGATATAGTATCCAAAGTAAAACGCGGTTGCACTGCCACGAATCCAGAGGGCAATTAGCTGTGCCATTCCAAAAGCCGACAAAACCAACCACGGCCGACTACCAAGCAGACTGATCAAATCCGCTTTCCAAGTACCGGTGGATTCCTCAACAGGCTTGACCCGCTCGCGTGTGGTCAGAAAAGTAATGAGAAACAAGACAACAGCGGCTAACGCGTAACACACGACTGTCCAAAAAAAGCCAGCCTGTTTGTCGATGACAACAAACGTTTCGATTCCGTCGACGATCTGTCTTTCAGTTCCGCCAAACCAAGCAACGAGCGGTTCGGTAAATTTCTGCACGACAATCGCCCCAATGAACGCGAAGACGAATCGGTACGTCGAGAGGCTGGTTCGTTCGGCGGGGTCGGCAGAGATCACTCCCAACAACGCGCCATAGGGAAGATTGATTGCAGTGTACGCCAAAAAAACAGCCGCGTAGGTAACGTAGGCGTATATCAGCTTCCCATTGGGCGAAAGATCGGGCGTGTAAAACGTCAACATTCCCGTGAGCGCAAACGGAACGGACATCCAGATCAGATACGGACGAAACCGCCCCCAAGTCGTTCGTGTCCGGTCGGCCAAGATTCCGATCAGCGGATCATTGATCGCATCAAACAACTTCGTCACTAAAAACATCGTCCCAGCGGCAGCCGGTGTAATACCGAAGACGTCGGTATAAAAAATTAGCTGAAAGTACTCGAATAGCTTCCAGTAAAGATTCGAAGCAGTATCACCAAGCCCATAGCCGATTTTTTCTCCAATGGCCAACCGATGATCTTGTTGAAGATTGTTTGGAGTATTTGGAGCGTATGGATTACTCATGGCACATTGCTTTTAATCTAAATCTTCAGGGCGATCGACTCGCTTGGCTTTTGCTTGAACCTTCGCCTTGAATAGCTCCTCCGACTCTCCGGCGCTCATTAGTTCAGTTCTAGCCCCACCAAAGCCCACCATCAATTCATCATCCACACCAACGGACTCAAAAACAACAGCTTCATCGAAGCCAAACGATGATCCTTTGACGCGATACTTTACCCGAAAGGGTTGCCCGTCACGCTCACTAATGAACAGAGCATCAACGTCCGAAATATCGATGCCCGCCCGCTCAAAGCCCTTTTTGTTGTTAGGGTCGGTAATAAAATCTCGCAGCGTAGATTCGTCGGTTGGCCCTTTGTAACCATGTTTCGCTTGGTAATAAGTGTAGCAATTGGTAAGTTGCTGGATCTTTGTCGCGTTGAGACCAGCAATCTTTGACTCAACACTCTTGCCGCCACACCCGCACGAAAAAAGGACAATACTTAACAACCAAAAAGACTTAACGTACCTCTGCATGTAGCTACTTTCGCGTGGGAGCATCGTGAAACTTTTAAACCGATTTAGTTCGAGCAGACCGGAGAGGCTCAAAATTCATTGACGTTGACCACTTCGCCGCCACTGCGGGTGCCCAAGGCGTAAAGCATTGCACCGGATGCGGTATTTGAAATCGCGTGCACAGACCCATCACCCAACACGGCATTGGTGGTGCCGGGATGAGGACCGCCAAACTGGGCTTCGGACTCAATCTGGCCATTAGAAGCCCTCTGGCGTTCTCCATTATCAGGGTTGATCGGCACCGTTCGCATAAACCCACGCATGCATGCCCAATCAGATGGCTTGGCAATTCCCCCCTCCCAAAAACCGCCAGATCGAGCCTCTTCGGCAATCAAGGTGTAGTTACTCGTATGCCGCGCTTTTTCCATGTACATCAATGTATTGCTGTTACCATCAGGAACATTGGTCACGCGCGGAACTTTGGTAACGTCGTCAGTGGCGTAATTGACGTGGCCACCTTTAGCAATCAAACCTACCCAAACATTGACGGTCTCGTTGGGGTTGATGTCGTGGTTGATGACCTGCCACTGAAACCCTCCCCAATCTGTATCCCCACTTGGCCACACGCCAGCTCCGGTCGGATCAACATAGTCCCCGTTCCAAGTGCCCATCACTCCAGCGTAATCGCCGGTAAACTCACGCGTGATGCCGCCATTGGAAAGTTTCTGCGAGATTCCACGGGAGGGACAACTGTAAAATGGCACGTCCTCTTCGTAGATTAGTGACCAGTCGTTAATCAGGAGACTGCGTCGATTGTACAAATTTTCTTGTTCGAGGAACGGCAAAATTTGATACGTCCAAGTCGCGTTCTCAAAACCGAACTGCGGCTGATTGAGCTCTCTACCTTCCCATTCTGTCGCAACGGTGCCACCGGAAGTTGGGAAGTGCATATGAGCAGACTCAAAATTCAACGATGCGATCCCAAGCTGTTTTAGCTGATTCAAGCATTCGGTACGACGCGCCGCCTCGCGCACTTGCTGAACAGCAGGCAAAAGCATACCTATCAGAATTCCAATGATGGCGATCACGACCAACAACTCGACCAAGGTGAATCCTAGCCGACGTGATGTGGTAACCTGCATGATAATTTTCCCAAAAAGCAAAGCAAAAAAAGCAGAGAGCGGCAGTACGACAATTGTAAACTTGTGGCCAACAAAAAAGTGCAACCGGTTTCACTTTTTGCTATCCAACTGCTACGAGCTACCTTAATAATCAATTATCTCGCACAGCTCAGACATTGTAAGCTATACAACATAGCTTACCGAAAGAGAAAAACGGTGGCCAAAGGGGGTTGAACCTGTGGATTTTGACTCCATAATTTTGGACTCTTAAACTAATCTAAGCGCACTGACGATAGCAAAGAAAAGCCTTGCTTTTGCTGTACTTATCCCTTTCGTGCTGACAACCAAATGGACTCCTCTGTGAAGAAGAATGTTACGATCACCGACATCGCGGCGCATGCCAACGTCTCCAAAAGTACCGTCTCTCGGGTCCTCAATGATACCACGCCGGTAAACGAAGATAAACGCGCGGCCGTTCTGGCAGCGATGAAGGAGATGAACTTCGAGCCCAACATCTTCGCGAGAGGGCTCGCCAGCGGACAGTCTTACACAATTGGCGTCGTGACACAGAACCTTGGGAGTCCTTTCTATGACTCAATTGCCCAGGGCGTGATCGCTGGGCTCGCTAAAACTGCTTATTCACCACTTTTTGCAGACGCGCAGTGGCAACCCGAGGTCGGAAAAGCGGCGGTAAAAACTCTCATCGGTAGAATGGTTGATGGTCTGATCATTGTTGGAACCTGCCCCACTCCAGATGATCTAGAAGAGTTGAACCAAAACATTCCTATGTTGTTGGTCGGCACACAAGTAAAACAATGGCCAGATCGTTGCATGTTCATCGACAATGAACAGGCTGCTTTCGAAGCGACGCAACACTTGATTGAGTTGGGGCACAAGAAGATCTCACATATCACCGGCGTCCCCACTCATGAAGATTCAATCGGACGGGTGAAGGGCTATCGGAGAGCGCTCAAGGAAGCCAACATCGACGTTGATGAAGATTTGATCTACGAGGGAAACTTCGATGGTGAATCGGGAGTGGCGGGAGTCGAAACATTGCTCAAGCGAAAAAAATCGTTTACTGCAATCTTTGCTGCTAACGATGCGACAGCCTTTGGAGCGCGGCTAGCACTATACCGACAAGGAATTCGGGTGCCAGAGGACGTCTCCATTGTTGGATTCGATGACCAAACAGAAGCGGCATTGGTAACACCACCACTGACTACCATCCAGCAGCCAGGCGACGAGATCGGTATTGCGGCGGCAGAGACACTGCTAAAAATAATTAATAAGCAAGAACCTGAGATTCAAAAATTGACAGCCAAATTGGTCGTACGTGATTCAACTTGCCCACCAAGTAGCGGCGTCTGAATGCTGTCAGATCAGCCTTCTGTTGACTCAGTTGAAAATCTGGATCGCCAAAGAGCGCGATAGATCAGACCTACCGCGATCCAGCCGCAGCCAATGATCCAGACTGTAGGGGCAACGCAAAAGGCGAGTCCCAAACAGGCCATCAAACCAACCCATGCTGGCCAAGTGTGATACAAGCGTTCATCGTGATCCAGCCGAATCGCACACGCGTTGGTGATCCCATAGTATACCAACACCGTAAAGGCGCTGATCGACCACGTCATTCGTACACTGCCCAGTGAAATGAGTAGGGCAATAATACCAGCGACCAACAACGTCGCCCCCGTCGGCGAACCGGAAGTCGAATTAACCGTTGCGAAGACGCTTGGGATGTCACCACGTCGCGCCAGCGCTAGTGCCACACGTGACAGCCCCAGCACTAAATTAAACAGCACGCCCAACAGCGCGACGGTCGCTCCGATACCGATGACTACCGGCATCCAATGCGCAGAGAAATGCTGGGCCACCATCTTCAGCGGTGCTTCGCCACCTTTGGCCGCTGCTGCAAACGCATCGGCCCCCACAGTCGACACCCCCACTGCCGCAACCGCCAGATAAAGCGCCATCGTGCACAACAGCGTCGTGATAATCGCACGTGGAATTGTCACGCGTGGCGATTTGACTTCCTCGCCCAACGTCGCAACGCGCCCATACCCAGTATAGGCGACAAACATCAACGCGGTGGCTTCTAAGATTCCTCGCCACCCAATTGCGACAGGAGAGAAAGCATCTAAATCAATCGGTTTAGCGCTGCCAAACAATCCGTCGAAGAATCCAACTGCAACGAACAGCAACAGCGCGCCAAACGTGATCGATACCAGCACCGTATTGACGCCAGCGCTGCGTTTGATTCCTGCTAGAGAAACTGCCGTTAATCCAACCAAAGCTGTCCACGCCAAAAACAATGTCAGCAACACACTGGGCTCACCCGACGCAGAGCCGGAAAACAACGCCAGCGCGTAACTGGAAAACCCAAGGGCTGCGGTCGCTGCCGATGCTGCCTTGGCCGTCAGAAACATCCAGCCGGCAACAAAACCGATCGTCGGGTTGAGCCACCGATGAGCGTACTCATAGGTGCCACCGCTAACCGGATGGTTGGCCGCCAGTTGAGCGCTGCTCAATCCGTTGCAGATTGCAACCAGCGAAGCCAGTAAAATCGCCAGCAGCACCCATGATCCGGCCGACGCCGTTGCGATAGCGACGCTGACGAAGATCCCCGTTCCCACGATCGAGCCAAGGCCCAACATCGTGGCGTCAAAGATCCCGAGCTCGCGCTTGAGTTGATTCATGTCAATCGATCAGTCATAGTAAACGTTCATCTAGCAGTCGTCTCAGGCTACCGAGGGTAGACGACGCGCCCGCACTGACATCAGGCTATCGAAATGAATCTCCGGAAACAACTCCTGGTGACAAACTCGCGCAACAACGCAGACGTCGTGATGGCCCACGTTCGAAATCATCCAGAATCTCTCTCGGAATTGATGGCTTGTTTCTTCAGCGATGAGGTCGTCGTCGCACAGCGCGCTGCTCAGGTTGTCGGCGATATCGGACGAGCCGCTCCGGAATCACTCGCGCCATGGTGGAGCGATATGGTCGATGCGTCCTCCAATCCTGTCCATCAATCCATTCGCCGCAATGTGACGCGTTACTTTAGCGAATTGGAGCTTAAACTGCCGAAAAAACTGGAAAGCAAATTGGTCGACAACTGTATAAAATTTGTCGCCGACCCAAACGAAGGCGTCGCGATCGCCGCATTCTCCATGAGCTTCGTCGCCGACCGCGCTGCACAATATCCACAACACGCGCAACGGCTTCAACGCGTCCTAGTTCGATTGCTTCCCGGACGCCCGCCGGGGTTTCAAAATCGTGGCCGCAAAGTACTGAAGCAACTTGAAGGATTAGAGGGCACCGAATGATCGGTAAACCTAAGAAGTAGACAAAAAAGAAGGCCCGCCAAACAAAGTTGACGAGCCTATGAAAGTTTCTTAGACGTTATCGACTACTCAGCTTGGTTGCCTTGGCACCCGCACGCATTGCAGGATCAAGATCAAAGCGATCAAGATTCATCACCTTGCCAAAAGCAGCCGCAAAATCTCTGGCGAACTTCTTCTTTCCATCGCTGCTACCATACACTTCGGCGATAGCCCGAAGCTGCGAGTTTGAACCGAACACAAGATCAACACGCGAGCCCGTCCACTTGACTTCGTTCGTCTTGCGGTCACGCCCCTCATAGACCTGCTCGTCCGCTTGGGACTTTTGCCACTTGGTGCTCATGTCCAATAGATTCACAAAGAAGTCGTTGGTCAACGTTCCCGGGGCCTTCGTCAGCACCCCCTGCGACGACTGACCATGGTTAGCTCCCAACACACGCAACCCGCCAACGAGCACGGTCATCTCCGGCGCCGTCAGCGACAACAGATTTGCCCGATCGACCAACAACTCCTCGGCCGAACGAGGAGATTCTGTTTGCAAGTAATTACGAAACCCGTCGGACGTTGGCTCAAGGTAGCCCATCGACGCGACATCAGTCATCTCTTGCGTGGCATCAGTGCGACCGGGAGCGAAAGGCACCTCTACTTCCTGACCAGCTTGCTTGGCGGCTTCTTCAACCGCTGCACATCCACCAAGGACAATCAAATCAGCCAGTGAAACTTTCTTATCGCCAGCACGCTCGTCATTAAATTCCTTTTGGATCTTTTCCAGTTCATCGAGAACCTTCGCCAGTTGCTCTGGTTGATTGACGTCCCACTCCCTCTGTGGCAACAGCCTCAAGCGCCCACCATTGGCGCCGCCGCGTTTGTCGCTATTACGAAAAGTCGAAGCCGATGCCCAAGCGGTGGAAACCAACTGCGAAACCGACAATCCGCAATCAAGTAATTTACTTTTCAGGGAATCGATGTCGTCATCATTGATCAACTCATGATCCAATTTAGGAATTGGGTCCTGCCAAATCAAATCCTCATTCGGGACTTCCGGACCTAAATACCTCGATACAGGCCCCATATCGCGATGCGTCAGCTTGAACCACGCTTTGGCAAATGCGACCTGGAACTGATCAGGATTCTCATGGAATCGTTTAGAGATTGGACCGTAAATTGGGTCCATTTTTAGCGCGAGGTCAGAGGTAAACATGACGGGTTGGTGGGATTTCGAATCGTCGTGAGCATCGGGAACCGAGCCTTCGCCACCTCCATTTTCTGGCACCCAAACCGTCGCGCCGGCGGGCGTCTTCTTTTTTTCCCATTCGTATTGGAACATGTTTTCGAAGTAATCGTGCGACCACTGAGCGGGGGTAGACGTCCAAGCCCCCTCGAGCCCACTGGTGATCGTGTCGCCAGCGTTACCTGTGCCGAATTTATTCTTCCAACCAAAACCTTGTTCTTCGATCGCGGCCGCCTCCGGTTCACGCCCGACGTTCTCGGCTGGACCGGCGCCGTGGCCTTTTCCAAAGGTATGACCGCCAGCAATAAGTGCCACGGTTTCTTCATCGTTCATCGCCATCCGGCCAAAGGTCTCGCGAATGTCCTTGGCCGAGGCTAGTGGATCACCGTTTCCGTTTGGGCCTTCAGGATTAACGTAAATCAGTCCCATCTGAACCGCGCCCAAAGGTTTTTGAAGTTCACGATCGCCCGAGTAACGTCTGTCGCCCAACCATTCGGTTTCCGGACCCCAGAAAATATCGTTTTGCGGCTCCCAGACATCAGCGCGACCTCCAGCGAATCCGAAAGTCTCAAAACCCATCGTCTCCAGCGCGCAGTTACCCGCGAGAACCATGAGATCCGCCCAAGAAAGTTTGTTGCCATATTTTTGCTTGATTGGCCACAGCAAGCGACGCGCCTTATCGAGGTTTCCATTGTCGGGCCAACTATTCAGCGGAGCGAAACGTTGCGTACCGTAACTTGCACCACCACGCCCATCGGTGACTCGATACGTGCCGGCGCTGTGCCAAGCCATCCGAATAAAAAATGGACCATAGTTTCCGTAATCGGCCGGCCACCAGTCTTGCGAATCGGTCATCAGTTCGTTGATGTCCTTTTTTACCGCCGCAAGATCAAGCTTATTGAACGCTTGCGCGTAATCAAACTTGGCCCCCATTGGATTTCCCTTGAGCGAATTTTGGTGCAGGATCTGGAGATTCAGTTGGTTGGGCCACCAATCGCCATTGGAATAAGAACCAGCCTTTGTCGGCATTTGAGCTGCCCCACCATGCATCACAGGACATTTGGCAACCGTCTTTTCCTCTGTATTCTCCTGTCCCAGCGCCGTGGGACACTCGCACAGCACCAGACCAACGACGGCCCCCATCGCTATTGCAAAAAACGGAACTGAACTTTTTCCATACTTTTTCTTCATGTGCATTCTGACATCTCCCATTAAGTCTGATCTCCACATCTGATTTCACAAATGTCACCGATAGCAACTCGGACAGGCGGAAGTATCGCACGCCTCATGTTATAATTCCAATGCATATTACAGATACCCCTCATGCATTACACGCATACCAAATCTTGCACCAGAGAGCTTCCGAATCACGGACAAAACGATGCGAACAGACTTTGATCTTCAACAAATCGCCAACTTTTTGGCCGTCGCCAAAGCGGGCAACTTCACTTTAGCGGCGGCAGAAAACGGCATCTCTCAACCAGCCCTTAGCCGTTCGATTCAAAAATTGGAACAGACTATCGGCGAGCCGCTTTTTGAAAGGCAACCGCGCGGAGTGAAGCTTACGGAGATCGGATCCTTCTTGCTGGTTCGAGCCAACCAAATTCGCGACTTGGTGGACGACACGTTTGCGGAACTGAACGAAGCTAGCGATCGAGTACAAATTCGCTTGGCCGTGATTCCAACGATTGCTCCCTATTTGCTGCCGACGGTGCTTAAGAAGTTTCGCAGTCGACACCCAGAAATAAAGATTCAGGTTCAAGAAGACACCACGCAGAACATCGTCAGGCGATGCAAAGACGGTGAGGTTGACTTAGCCATCTTAGCCTTGCCGGTCAAAGGAAAATATCTGGAGACCGAGCCACTGTTCGATGAGGAACTGGTTCTAGTAATTCCCAAAGGCCACGCATTGGAAAAGAAAAAACGCATCCGCCTTTCAGACATCCAAGAGTTTCCATTTATTTCGCTTGACCAGCAACATTGTCTTTCGGACAACATTGCCGAATTTTGTAATCGGCAGTCGATCGCTCCGGTAACGATCGAGCGTACTAATCAGTTGACTACCATTCAGGAACTTGTCGCGCTCCAACATGGCATATCCATCATCCCCGCTATGGCTCAGCAACTGGACAAAAGCAAGCAGCGCGTTTACCGCCCGTTCTCTGGCGAGAAGCCCGCGCGTACGATTGCGCTACTTCGAAACCCTTACCGCTACGAGCATCGATTCGTCGCGTTGTTCAAGCAGTACATGAGAGAATTTGCAAAAGAGACAAAACGAAAACAGTAATCGCGGCTGTGGTTGGATGCCGGCGACTTTTTCGGCTATCGACTCTGGCAAAACCACTAGCCGCCAGTAAGAATGTACTCTTGCATCACCCAGCCTTTCTCGGTCGCAATCGACACTCTAAGAAAGTACAAGATGAAAACTCGATCTCTTCGCTATTTCCTTCTGCTGATTGTTTTGTTGGCCTTTGAGGGTAACGTCCAAGCTCAACACGAATCCGATTCGCTTGATCCGTATGCTCATGAAACAGAAGCGCAACGAGACGCGCGGATGGCTTGGTTTCGCGAAGCAAAGTTCGGACTGTTCATTCACTGGGGCGTTTACGCTGTTCCGGCAGGAACTTACAAGGGTGAGAAGATTAAGGGAATTGGCGAATGGATCATGAAACGAGGCAGGATTCCCGTGGCCGAGTACCGGGCCTATGCCAAAGAGTTTAACCCAGTGCAATACGATCCTGACGCGTGGGTGCAGCTGGCCAAAGAAGCCGGCATGAAGTACATCGTGATCACATCAAAGCATCACGACGGTTTTGCGTTGTTCGATTCAAAAGTATCCGAGTGGGACGTGGTCGATGCATCTCCTTACGGGAAAGACCTGATCGCACCGTTGGCAGCGGCCTGTGAGAAACATGGGCTTAAGCTGGGGCTCTATTACTCTCAGGCTCAAGACTGGAACCAAGGCGGTGCAAGCGGCGGTTGGGATCCGGCTCAGAAACGCGACATGGATGAATACATTCGCGATACTGCCGTTCCTCAAATCCGAGAAATTTTGACTCAGTACAACCCCGACATTCTTTGGTGGGACACACCTCACAAAATGACCAACGAGCGCGCCGAACAGTTTTTGCCGTTGCTTAAACTTAGGCCCGGCATCATCCATAACAACCGTTTGGGCGGAGACTACAAGGGAGACATCTCTACGCCCGAACAGCATATTCCGGGCACGGGTCTACCGGGCGATTGGGAATCTTGCATGACGATGAACACGACGTGGGGATTCAAGAGCTACGACCAAGACTGGAAAAGTTCCGAAACATTGATTCAAAACCTCGTCGATATCGCCAGCAAAGGTGGCAACTACTTGCTGAATGTTGGACCGACCAAAGAAGGACTGATCCCCGAACCTAGCATTGAGCGCTTGAAGGCGATTGGAAAATGGATGAAGGTCAACAGCGCATCGATCTATGGCACAACGGCCAGTCCCGTCCGCACACCGACTTGGGGACGCGTCACCACGCGCGAAGAAGATGGCAAGGCAACGCTCTATCTCAACGTGTTTGACTGGCCAACTGATGGAAAGATCTTTCTTCCGATCATCACCGAAACCGAAGACTGTTACCTGCTGGCTGATGATAGCCGCCATTTTGAAACAACAACCGACGAGCGTGGTACGACGGTCATGCTAACAGGATCAGCGTCGGATCCGATAAGCTCCCCTATCATCCTTAAACTTGCCGGCTTGGCGGTGGTGAGCGAGGCAGACAAAATTCTACAGCAAGAGGACGGCACGGTGTTGCTGCCCGCACAGAAGTCGATACTGAATAATCTAAATGGCTCACACACCGCCTACGACGCAGACTTGGATAGTATTGTGAACTGGGAACATGAATAAGCATCGGTAGATTGGGACTTCAAAGTCAACAAGCCCGGCAAGTACCGAATCACTTTGCTGGCTGCTTGCCAAAAGGATAGCCGAATCAGAATTTCAATCGGCAAGAGGTATCAGAAACCATTGGTGGCCGCGACCGGGGGCTTGGAGAACTTTCAATCGATTGATGCGGGGACGCTTGCGATTGACCAAACCGGCGACGTAACGATTCACTTGGCGCCAGTCAAAAAACAATGGGCAGCCACCAACTTACGTTCTGTCGAATTGGCATTAGAAAAATAGGCGGGCGCGGGCGTCTTCGTTTCAAACAGTTGCCTATGGTAAGAAGTGGGACGGTTGAGGTTCAAAACTTAACAGTGATGCGCAGTATCTTTGCTCGTTACGGATGCCGTGTCGTACATTTTTCTTCGATTCTTTTGAGGTGATGGTGCAGAAACTAAGGGAAGGAACGTCAGACCGGCTCCGATTCAATTACTCGGTGAATACTTCATCTTTTAGCACGATTTCTTAGGTTATGTCAGAATTGTGTCCGTTGAGGCCATGAAGTCGTTAGCAAATGAAACGTCAGCTTACTTTCGCTCCACAGCCCAATCGGTTAACTTTTTCGAGGGTTACTCCTGAATTGGTCCCCGTGAGACGGCAATTCAAGAAAGAAGCTGCTCATGAAAAAGTTTAAAGTCACGGCATGCATTTCACTAATGCTCTTTGCCGCTGTGATCTCTCTGTCTCCCAAGTCGCAGGCCCAGCTTGTTCTGGACTTCACGGGTGACACTTTTTTTGACAACAACCCAGTCGCATTAGCGGCATTGCAAGCCGCGACGGCAGACATCAACGCGGCTGTCGACTTCAGCTGTTTGGATGCAATTAGCAATGATGTGATCACGGGTGTCGATGGAGGAGTAAACGTAAATTTCGACTTTCGCACCATTTACACCAACCCGGCAGACGGACTTCCGATAACGGTCCAAAATACAACAATCCCAGCTGGCCAGATCAACATTTACGCAGGCGCGCGAACATTTGGCGGAAACATATTGGGCCAGGGTGGTCCCGCTGGCACCGGTTTGAGCGGCAGCGGTTTTGTTTTGCCCGGCGCAGGTGGTTCGCCCCCTCTGGCGGTTGCTGATGCGGTCGCCAACGAGCAACACAGCCGAAACGCCGGGCCAGTAATCGCGACGACAAGTGGCACTTTTGCCGGTGGTAATTTTGCTTTTGATCTAGGCGTCCATTCTGGAAACATTGCATTCGATGACGACGCCAGTTGGCACTTTGACCACACAACGACGGTGTCTCCGGGCACAAGCGATTTTTACACCGTCGCCTTACATGAACTTTTACATGCGATCGGTGTCGGCACTTCTGATACGTGGAATTCTTTGGTCTCTGGCAGCAATTATTTAGGCGCCGAGGGAATTGCGGCCAACGGCGGCAGTGGTGCCGGGTTACTTTCTAGTGATGGAGAGCACTTGGCCCTAAATGTCATGAGTAGCCGGATTTCCGATGGCCTAACCCAAACCGCAGTACTGGATCCCGCTCTGACGCAAGGCACGAGAAGAACACTGACCGAACTGGACCTCGCCTTGCTGCGTGACATTGGTTACAAGACGATCGATGTTTCTGCTGTTCCTGAGCCAACGGGCATTGCTTTGATTGCCCTAGGAGGCGTCTTGCTTTTTAGTCGCCGCCGAAAGTTGGCGGTGTAGAATTTCCGTTGGCGGTGTAGAATTTTCGACATCGCCGCGGTGAAAATCCAAGGCCGAGGGTCGCGTTGTTCGTCGATCTATTTCGTTGAAGATCATTGGTCTAGTGTTACCAGCCCACGATTCATCGCCTCGATAACCTCATTGTTGCCTGCCGTTATATAAGCGACACTAACAGATCTTAAATCAGGCCGGGCGTTTCCAGTTCATTACCTTCGCCGTTGCCCTCAGTTGCAAAGAAGTTATCCACGTCCGTGCGATTGGACTTCAAAAAACTTGTCCCCGTCACCTGCACGTCCGAAGAGTAACTCACCTCGATCGGAGATAAAGGAGAACGCTCACCGTCTGCGCCGTACCAATAAATTCGGTTCCCATCGACAGTCACGTTATGGGCATTGCGAACAGAAATCGCGGCCTTGCCCCACAATCGAAATGTGTTGTCTAGAATCGCTAAATTCGTAACCCCGAAATTTAATCGGTCGACCACTTGCCGACCGAACTCTCTGCCCAACTGAGTGCTGTCGATCTGGAACGAGATGACTCCGGTGGCATAATCCTGAGACAGATACTCGCGGCTGAATCCGATACCGTTGAAGCGATTGTTTTGGATCAGAACGTCGTTGGGTAAATTCCCTAGTGGCCAGCTCGCTTCGTTGTGTCCCGCGATCGCTGCATCGCTTAGCCCGCTGTAAAGGCTGTCTAATATTTGTACGTTCTCCGCCATCAAGAAAGTCCCGTAGCGGCGAGTGTTGCGGAATTGTGACCCTTGGACCATAAAGTTTTTCGAAAGGTCACGATTGAAGATCTGCGTGTCGTCTCCGAAGCGCTCTACATCGGATTGAATGTAAGCTCTAGCCGCGGAATCAATGGGCTGATCAAACGTCAATTTCAACATCTTCACACCGCCGCGCTCAATCGTTCGCCCAACCGTTGCGATTCTAGCCTCTTGAATGATCTCTCCTTTGACGGGGTCAAAGAACTGTAACCGATCGCCCGCTTGATACAGGTCACGATTAATATTCAAGATTTCGTCAAGCGTCACAGCGGTGACAATCATTTCCCGAGTGTTCAACAATCGCTGGTTGATCACCAATGGCAACGTGTAGAAGTTTGAAACGTCGTCAGCGCCTCCAACAAAATCAGAATTCTCTACCCACGCGCCCTCGCGCGAACTCTGGACATGGAGCGCATCGGCGCTGAGACTTCTCCAACGCCCCTCGCGAATACTCACACGACTATTAATTACGTTCAAGCGTTCTGTGCCGATCGAGGAAATAAAAGTCCCCGGCGATGACCATGCCGTTACATTGGACACAGTTACATCGTGGCTGCCGTTGAAAACTGGAGGCGCATTCGAATCGGCCTGTTCGTCGGCAAAAACACTGAAGATGGCTGTGTTGGCTCGGCGCTGAAAGGCAATCCGGTCATTGGCAGCAACCTGCAGCAACTCCGCGGGGTCTTCAAATACGATTTTGTAATCGGTCACTGACAATTGGATTCCCGACTGCTGCCGATTAATCTCGATAAAGTGATCGGTGTTGAACTTGGTGCGTCCTGGTACGTTCGGGTCAAGCAACGACGCGAACATCTGCGGACTGGCAGCCTCACTAAAAAATTCTCTGTCGGGGGCGACTGTGACCGATGGATCAAATCGAACGACGATCGAGTTGTCGGAAAAATTTGGAGAACCAATCACCGTTGCTTGGGAAAACGTTGTCGCTCGATAGACGTCTTGCTCGAACGTCTTGTCCGAATAGATGTAACGCTCAACGTAATCGACGCCGAAATTCTTGAGAATGACATCGGAACTTCCGGTGATCGTGAACAAGCCAGCTAAAGGGCTTTCAACAAACAGTTGAGCACCGTTGCCTTCAATTTCCAGACCGTGGACGTTGGTGAAATTGAATAGTGAGCGTTGGGGAAATCCGCTAGGAGCTTGGATGTTATAGATCCCAGATTGCAGCACAACCCTCACCGGGGCATCACTGTCACTGCTGGCCGCCGCCAAAGCCGCCTGATCAAATAACGATTTGAGTCCCCAATAATCGTTTGCCCGATCATTGGTGTGCAGGCCCTCAATGTTACTTGCATAGAAAGTCACTTGAGGTGCAGGAAGCTGACGCAGCGGAAGTTCGCGCGGCAGAACTCGGACGACATCAAAATTTGCTGCGAAGTTGTCCCAGTTGTGGAAGCCACCGGCACCAAACGCAACGTAGATCTTGTCACCTTTAGAGAGTGCACCGAGACCAACGTCAAACTCAGATTCCACCAACCCGCTGGCTGTAATGTTTGTGCGAAAGGCAGCTGGATTGGCGCTGGTGCCGACCACCACTTCGACGCCGGAGGATCTTTCATCCAAGCTAAATAGACTGTTGTCGATGGCATAAATGCCGGACTGAGGAACTGTAAACTCTGTGATCGCGAAACGGTCTTGGTAAACAGATGCACTTCCGTATCCAGTTCCCGGATGCCCGGCGAAAAGTCGTCGGCCGGGCGCATCGGGGTGAGTCACCGGGTCGGCCGAAAAACGCAAATAGTCATCTAAAACACCGCTGGGTTGGAGGTCGCCATCGGCCGTCCAAAACGGGCTGCCAGCGACCTGCGACAGCGGTCGAAAATTCTCGCTCTGGTCGATTCCACCGCTCGTTAGTTGCGGCAACGCAACAGAATTACCGACCGGATGCCAATTGTTGGGAGCATTCCACAGCAACCGCCAATTTGAGGATCCCGATTTAGAGCCCGCAGAAGATTCTTGTGCGAACGCGTCGCCGAGACTGCCGAAGTTTTGCAACAGTTTGTCATTGCGGACAAAACTGAAGTCCGTTGTGAAATAGTCAAACAGATCATTGCCGTTAGCTCCGTAGGCAATTCGAACAGAATCACCCTTGCTCAAAAAACCAAGCCGCGAGTCAAAATAGCTGATCCTGGCCGGACTTGCGATTCCCGAAGCAAGGGGAGCATCGTTGTTTACATAGACGCGGAAAGTGACACCGTCGCCCGAGCCATTAGGGACTTCTATTCGACTATCGGCTATCTCGTAGTAACCTGACTCTGGAACCTGCCATGTCACAACCGCATACCGATTGGGATTTCTTCCTGCGTCGTCGCTCCCAACACCGGGATGTCCGCCGTATTTGTTGAGGAACAGAAATCGGCTCGAAGGATGCTCAACGGGCACCTTGTAGGTTCCATCGACATTGGACAGCGCTGTAAGGTTCCCGCCATCTGACTGCAATACTTGGGAGCCTGCGTTGAAGCTGTAGCTCCAACCATCTGTACCAAAGTCTTGGCTATAACTGGCGACCACGCCGTCGGCCGACATTAGATAACGCGGCTCCAATCGCAAAAATGAAAGCGTTTGAGCCTCCGTTTTCTTTCGCTTCTTTACAGTAGTTTTATTTGCGAGAGAGGAAAACATAGGGAGCAGGCAGGACAAAGAGAATTGCAGACGCCCACGCGGATACGCCACGTGTTTTTGGCAAGTTTAATTGACTTAGATGACTATTGGGAAGATTTCATCCAATTTATTGAGGGTTGCCCTAAATTGCCGCGGACTTAAACGACCTAAGCTAAATCGAGGGTACACAATGGAAACGGACCCGAAAAACGGGTGATGAAAAGCGGCTTCAATGCCATAGTTTGGCCCGTTTACGCATTTTGAATCAAACCAACACTTTACCCTATCGGCGGTCGAGACCAAACAATTTGCTTGACCCCACCGAAATAAGCCAATGGTTTCGTCAGCGTCAATCGATGCCAGCACTTACCCATTGACGATTGAGAAAGGTCAAGATTTGACGGCAAGTCATATTTTCTCAAAACGCCATTTCATAGATAATAAAGAGGGGCGGAGCCCAATATTAAAAAATCGCGCTGAACGGACGAGTACAGCGTTTTGACAACAGCACCAACGACTCGATGGACCGAGGCATGAGCGATAACCAACGACGATTTTTTTGTCGACTGCTGTTTCTGTTCTTTTGCTGCCTGCCGACCGCATTGATCGTCTACCGAGCCTGCCACCCCCGCACGCCGGAATTCTGGCAACGCACAATCCAGTCGCAGTTAGGCATCGACACCCTGATCACCGACGCGGAAACGCCCCGTCCCGGCGAGACGATTTTGCGAGGCCTGACCTTAATCGGCGGAGACGGATCGCCCATCCTGTCAGCCATCGAGACCCGTTTCGACGAACAACATAATCGAATCACGATCAACGAACGCGTGCGACTAACCAGTCGTGGACTGACCGAACTGGCCAACAGCCTCAATCAGCGTTTGGTGGGCTCTGGCACTTGGTCGATTCGACTTGAAGATGTTGAAATCATCGATGATTCAACCGCCGGGGTAGGGCAGGGCGTTTATCTTTCGCCTGTTGAAATCGCCATTGCTCCGGACACCTCCGGTGCTCGTTTACGTCCGTCGGCCAATGCGCTTCTATCCATGAGGTTTTCTAACGGATTTGGAGCAAACGAATCCGAGAGCCCAACGCACGACAAAGACACTCTGGTTCAATGCCGTTTTCGCTGTTTTGAAGATCCCTTGTTGACCTCGATCGATGTTGAGACCGGTCAGCAAAGTGTTCCGTGTTGGCTGGGCGCTGGATGGCTACCGCAGCTCACCGAACTTGGGCCACGGGCAACATTTGTGGGACGTTTTGGCGTCGATCCAATATCAGAAAAAAGCATTGGCCGAGTAAAGGGCCGCTTCGAACAGGTTACTCTACCGGAGGATTACGCGACGCTAGATTCAAACGCTGATCCGGCCATCGCCAGACGAACGAAATTCAGCGGCGGTTTGGGCGCGATGGAAGTGGACATGGCCTTTGATCACAACAGCCGACGCAGCCTCGCCGCGGGACAACCGCTGCAGATTGCGGCCACGTTAGAGCTGCCCGATGGTTCGCGGCATCAAGTGGTTCCCGAATACCACTTTCAGCAAGTATTGAATATCGGATCGGCGATCGGGAAAACTGTCCGGACAGCGCGGTCCCGATCCGCTTCAGCCAACTACTAGTGGTCTGTCAACATTTAATTTTAGGGTAGCTGGATTCGCCAGAATTCTGTTCAGCAGTATAAAACCGAAGTCTGGCGACTCCGGCTACGATGACACACTCTAACTTCCATCCCTGACAAACCACTAGTATTTTGAACCAACTCGGCGAGCGGCCTTTTGACCAACTCGCCTTGTCGTTTTTTAGTTACCGCCAAAGTTGCTGCCGAAGAAAGCCGCTTGATCCTCTTCGCTAGGTTGAAGGTTGTCTCGGATAGACGAGCCCTCAGAATCAAGATTTTCGAAGTTCTCTCTCAAACTATCGAAGGCACCGCTATCGTCATCGCTTTGGTCGCGGTTGATTGCAGAATCTTGCTCGTCTCGAACACGTGAACGAAAGTCGCTGTCTTCGGCAGCTTCGTCAAGGTCCAGTTCGTCTTCGAAATCACGTTCTTCCAGATCCCTCCCGAACTGAGATTCGCTCTTGTTGACTGGCTCAAACGAAGGTGTCACAGTCGTCCCCGGTACACTTTCGAATACTGAGTATCCGTCAGCTTGGGTTCCCGTATAAACCGAATGAGGTATCGCTTCATTACTGCGGCCACCGATTGCATATCCGGCGTTGAAGTCACCGTAGCGACCGCCGGGCTGATTTCGCGAAACAAGATAAGAATTGTTGGCGCTGTAGGGGTTGTAGTAGTCCGTGTGTGGGCCAGGCGTGCGGCAGTGATACCCGTTGCCATAGCCCAGACCTAGAAACCGCCCCAACTCTTGCCCGGGCAAACGACGAAAATACTGAGCTTGGCTTTCGGATTCGAATAAAAAGCATCCAAAAATTGCCACGAAAGAAAAAGCAAACAGCACGCGGGCAGTCTTTGTTAGGGTCATCACTATGCCTATCAAATTAAAAGGAAATTCAGTAACAGGTATGAATATCGTTTTTGCCCCTACAGCCCCTGTAGCCCTTTGACGACGCAAACCTCTCAATCGATGGGCAGCGTTACGGTCATGCCGATTGTGCCGGTTGTGATGAGTCAGATGGCCCAATTGCCCATGCCTGACCAGAACTAAAGCACAAATCTTGATAGCACTTTCGATCTCAACACCGTCACTGTCAGCATGTGAGAACTTGTCTTGACCCCGATTCGATTTTTTTTGATACTTCGGCTCAAGTTTGACTGTCGGATTGTCGGCGGTCAGCGAGGGCAGATGGATCTGCCTAAATCCCCTCAGGTTAACGGAGTAACCGATGTCATCTCGGACGTTTTCGCCTAATCAAAACAACCGCGCGTTGAGCCTATTTCGCTCTCTAAATGCTCTCGTGTTGGCTGCGATTGGAATCGCATTGTGCTGCAACACGACCTCTAGCGCATTGGCCCTCCAGCAAAACGCACCTCAGGCCACAGGCAAGCGCATCCCGACGTTGGCCACCGTCAACGGGCGCTCCATCTCTCGACAACAACTGGCCAAAGAAACCATGCGTCGTTTCGGCAGTGAAGTGCTGGAGAGCATTATTAACAAGCTCTTGATCATGAACGAACTGCAACAGCAAGGAATCGAGATCACCGAAGGCGACATCAACAACACTATCGTCGAGAAAGCGGAGAAGTTTGGCATGTCGGCCGAACGTTATATGAAGCTGATTCAAACACGGCGCCACGTGAGTTCGGATCGCTATAAAAACGACATTGTCTGGAACGAACTGGCCCTCCGACGTTTGGCCGAAGCGGCTATTGAAGTGACACCGGAAGAATTGGCCGAGCGCATGGAGTTTGAGTTCGGCGCGAAGGTTCAAGTACGTCAGATTGCCCTCGCCGACCAACAAAAAGCGCGGGTGATCAGAGAGCAACTAGATTCAACACCGAATGCTTTTGAGAAAATTGCCAAAGCGCACTCCATCGACACCAACAGTGCCTCGATGGGGGGATTGCTACCTCCGGTGCGTCGCAACAGCGGATTCCCACAGTTCGAAAAAATCGCCTTCGGACTACAAGTTGGACAGATATCGGATGTGGTCAAATTTGAAGACACATTTTTGATCATGCGTTGCGAACGCATCTTCGAAGCCGAGGAATTGACTCCCGAACAAACGGCATCAGTGCACGAGCGTCTGATGGAGGAGATCGCGCGCGACAAACTGCGTGATTCGGCGGTCGACTTGTTCAAAGAACTTCAAGAATCGGCCCAGATCGTTAATGTGATGAATGACCCAAAACTTGCCAAACAAATGCCTGGCGTCGCCGCAGTGGTCAATGGTACCAAAGTACTCAAGAATCAAGTTGCTGAGGAATGCATTACGCGTTTTGGTAAGATGATGCTGGACGTTGAAATCACACGTAGCCTTCTTGTTCAGGCGCTAGAAGATGCCGGCACGTCGGTAGACCAAGCTGACCTCAACCAAGAAATCGACCGCGCTGCCACCGCTGCCGGTTTCGCTGATTCCGGAGGCAAAGTGGCCGTCGCCCAATACTTGGCTTCGGTTACCAGCAACGATGCCAGCAAAATTGACTTCTACATTGAGGACCAAGTCTGGCCATCGGTTGCGCTTAAGGCACTGGTCGAAGACAAAGTCAGTGTTTCTGAAGAAGACATGCAAAAGGGGTTCGAGGCAAACTTTGGACCCGGTGTCGAGGTTCTGGCGATCGTTCTTCAAGACCAACGCACGGCGACAAAAGTCTGGAAGATGGCTGCCGCTAATCCAACGGCTGAATACTTTGGCCAATTAGCTCATCAGTATTCGATCGAACCGGCATCCAAAAATAATTACGGAGAAGTTCCTCCCATCCAACGTTTCAGCGGCAAAACAGAACTAGAGAAGGAAGCGTTCAGTCTTTCGGAGGGCGAACGTTCCAAGGTGATTCAAATTGGCGAGCACTGGGCGATTCTATACTGCAAAGGATTCACCAACCCCAAGGTCAGTGATTTTGATGCCGTCAAAGAAGAACTTCACGCCAACATTTTAGAAAAGAAGATGCGACTGGCGATGGGAGAAGAGATGGAGAGAATTCGGTCAGATGCCCAGATCGACAACTATCTCACCGGCACTTCGCAGACCGGCAAAGCAAATGTTCGTGCTGCCCGGGCCAAATCGACTGACGGTCGAATTCCCGTCAGACGCCGGTAGACACCAGTAGAGCAACACCCATCGAGGCCAGTCGTTAATGGGTGTCGTCCTCGCTTGGGCTCTGAAGACGCCAAAAGCAAATTCCCTCGAAGTGAGCCGAACCTCGGCCGTCAACCACGATTTGTATTGTTGTGTCACCGTGCCGATCATCTGACTTTGGAATAACTCCAAGTAATTGCGAATCGACCGAAGCTCGCCAATGTTCTGGCTGCGACTCAATTCGAACACTGTGGTAGCCAAAACTTGATTCATCGAATTGTTCAAGTTCTGCCGAACCGACTTCACCCTCTCCGTCGTTCAGCACCGATCTTTCTGGCGAAATAGAAACCTGAAAAATGGGATGGCCATCTGAGTCAAGGCACCGAACGTCAATGCGATTGGCCTCTTCATGGCGGAAGCCGCAGTCAAATCGAAAATAGCTCAGCGGCTGACGTTCTTCATCAAGGCATTTGAAATCCCGAGTGCCATTGCCTGCAAGTACCGATTCCCCTTCGCCTCCTTCCCCGACGTCCCACAGCCCCGAGAACTTTTGACGGGGATCAAACTTCAAGCCGTCAAACAGAAAAATCGGAGGACCGGTGGTTTCATGCAGCACGACCGATTGCACATCTGTTGTTTTGACATCAGCTTTTTCGTAGGCAGCATCAGAACTCTCACTTGATGTCACCGGACGCCAAAACACAGTTGCTAGAACACTCGCCAGAACGGCCAAAGCCAACATCGTCAGCAATCGCTTGGTAATGCTGGATTGCACTGGCTGATCAATCAGGTCAATCGTGTCATGTTTCGAGTCAACTCTTTGCAAACCCTCGACAAACGTAACGTTGGCTGACGAAAGATAGTTGTCGTCATCAACGCAATCGATGATCTCAGCTAATTTCTGGTCTCCGCCGATCTGTTGGATGACTTGATCGATTTTCGAAAGGAGTTCCGTATAGTCGCCAATGCGATCGGACCGATTGAACCGACACATTTCCTTTAAAAGCTCAAGGCTGGCTGGAGACACTCCCTCGGTTATGGCATCATCAAACCATTGGTCCTCTTGCGCGATCTTATTTTTGACAACGTCCGCTGGACACGTCCCTTCGACCGGCGGGCAACCTGTGATCAGATGCCAAATCGTAATACCTAAAGAATAGATGTCGGTTCGATGATCCAGCTCTTCCCCAGACGCTTGCTCGGGCGACATATAGAGCGGCGTACCATTAACGGCGGATTCAAGCGTAATGTTGTTTTCGGTTGAACGCTCTTTGAATCGGGCCAGTCCAAAGTCAGCGATTTTTACGAACGGAACTTGCGGCGGAACGGACGACCCTTGAGGCACTCGCGTAAACAGAAGGTTAGCGGGCTTAATATCGCGATGGATAATCTCCAACTCGCTCGCGTACAACAGTGCATGGCATACCTGCCGCGCGATATGCCAAGCATGGATTTCTGGGATTCCATCAAATTTCGCAAGGTAGTTTTCGGCATCCTTGCCTTCAACGCACTCCATCACCAAATAAAGTTGGTCCTTATGCAACCCAAAATCAACCGCCGAAACAATATTCGGGTGCTTAAGTTGGCCGACGATATTGGCCTCACGCTCAAAACGCTTGACTGCTATTTTTTGTTTGCGGCCCAAAGACTGATTGATTGTCTTGATCGCAACAGGGCGATTCAAAGCCAATTGTGTCGCTAAAAAAACGACGCCAACACCACCCTTTCCAATGAGTCCATCAACTCGGTAACCGGGGGCCACATCCTCAGGGGATTCAAACGATTGGAGAATGCGAAGCTCTTGACCTGTGAGAAACCCCTTGCGAACGGCTATCTCAATCTCTGAAGATCTCGAATTTTCAGAACCTGCAAGTATCTGTTGCAGTTGTTGGTCGTCGAGAAACCCAAGTTCGATAGCTAATGACAGCGTGAGCGATTTGCTAGGTTTCAACATGGTATCAAGAGACTAATTTTCGAGTCTGTCCAGCTTATCGAGGATCGCCTTTATCGAAGGTCGATCGGCTGTCATGTCCTTACCCACGTAAGCAAATTGGATTCCGCCCCGCTTATCGATCAGGTAGGTTGACGGATGAGCGTGCTTGCTGTGAATGTCAAAATAGTCCGTGGCGGTAAATTCTTTGTCGAGCACGATGGGAAAGGGGACTCTGTCTACCTGAGTCTTTTCCGTTTTCATGGCGGCCTCAAAGAAATCGTTCAGACGTTCCTCCGGGCCCGGGTAGACGACAATGATTTCGCAATCACGAACTTTGAATTTTTCGTAGTTGGCAACCAAACGCGAAGTCTGTGTTGTGCAAAACGGGCACAGCATTCCGTTGAAGCCTTCGGTGAAAACCAGAACAACGTTTTGCTTGCCCCGAAAGTCAGAAAGTTTAATGGTCTTGCCATCTTTGGTGACAAAAGACAGTTGAGATAGATCGGTGGGAGCTTTTGCGTTTGACTCAACGCTGTCCTTGAACCTCATATCCGCTGGTGCTGGGAACTTCATCTTCCCCATGCCGGCCATCGGTTTCTTGGCCTGCTCAGATTTTGTTGTTTGGCCATCGGGCTCTTGTGGTTCAAGTGCTGAGACCTTAGTAAGTGTGACTGAGGGCGAATCGGTGCTGTTGGTGCAACCGTTTGCAAAAACAACCGCAAAAGCAAATAGCCATGTCAAAACAGCTTTCGGCAAATTCATTCTCTTTTTCCTGAGGCTTCGATCAGCATGGAAGATTCGTTGAACAGCCAGAAATTATAGCGTAGCGAATCGCCGATGTTGCCAACCAATGGGCAACGAACACGAGATACTTCTCGCCCTCAACAGTGTGTTGGAAACGCCCAAAGTACGGCTTCTTACAGTTATCTACCCGAGCGACATGCAAAAAGCGGCAAATAACAGGGGATCCAAATGTAAGACCCCCAATTTAACAACCTCTAAAGCTTGCACTATTTGAGTTTCGAGTATTTGATTGATGACAGAGGCAAGTGATGAAGAAAAGTATTTTATTGAAATTGGCGGCGGTCTCGTTGTTGGGATTATTCCTAATCAGCTTATTAAGAGCAAACCCCGCACCTCCTCAAAAACTTGCTCCCGCCAACGCAAAGACTGAAACGGCTATATTCGCCGGTGGTTGCTTTTGGTGCGTGGAAGCCAATTTCGAAAAAGTTGATGGTGTGATTGAAGTCATTTCCGGATACACCGGCGGTCACAGGAAAAACCCGACCTATGCAGAAGTCTGCAGCCACACGACCGGCCATCTCGAATCGGTCAAAGTGACTTATGACTCAAACACAGTATCCTACAATGACCTGCTAGAAGTTTTCTGGCGGACCATCGACCCAACTGACGCTGGCGGCAGCTTCGTTGATCGCGGAGAACCGTACACTTCGGCGATCTTCGTTGCCAATGAATCACAGCGAAAGATTGCTGAAGAATCAAAACAGAAACTCGATGACTCAAAACGCTTCGAGACCGCTGCGGTTACTCCGATCAAGGACGCCACAACTTTCTACGAGGCCGAAGAGTATCACCAAGATTACTACCTCAAGGCTCCGATGAAATATAAGCTTTATCGCTACTCGTCCGGACGTGACCAATTCATTGCCAAAATGTGGGGCGACGAAGCTGAATACAAGTTCAAAAAACTATCGCAGCAAAACGACACGAATTTAACTTGGAGCGATCAGCCTAACACCAGTTATCTTAAACCCTCTGACGAATCATTGCGAGAAACATTGACTGATCTTCAGTACCGTGTCACACAGCACGAGGGGACCGAACGCCCGTTCAGTAACAGTTTCTGGAATGCGAAAGACGCCGGCATCTACGTCGACATTGTTTCAGGCGAACCGCTGTTCAGTTCCTTGGACAAGTTCAAATCAGGAACTGGCTGGCCGTCATTCACTCGACCGCTGGTCGCGACGAATATCAAAGAGGTGATCGACAATAGCCTTTACTCTGTCCGAACCGAGGTTCGTTCGACGCACGCGGACTCGCATTTGGGGCATGTCTTCGAAGACGGGCCGCAGCCTACCGGTTTGCGATACTGCATCAACTCAGCCGCACTGAAATTTATTCCGGCCGATCAACTTGAAGAACACGGATATGGGTACTTTGCCGATCTCTTCAAATCTGACGTGTAGAGCAACCTATGTGTAGAGTAACCTAATTCTGCATTCCATCGCCAATGCTTCTTCGCCTCGCTTGGATCTAAATCAAGCGAGGCTTTTTTGTGTTGGCGTCTGAAGCCTAGTGCTGCGTCCAGATTTGGAATTAGGATTTAGATGAAAGCGAAAGGGAGCGAGCCCTCCGGCCCCCACCGCTGGAAAACGGAGCCCTCTATCTGAGCGTTTTGATTGGCCGGCCGGCGGTCAGTTGACCATTCCAGCGATTTCGAATACGCCCACTGGCGAATCGTTGTTGGCCTCCCCGGAAACAAAGCTGAATGTTGACACAACCGGTGAAGACTGGACCATCGAACTGCCGACCAACGCACCCGACCCGATCGCGACGGTGATTAAGGTCAGTGTCGATGGAATGCCAACGCTTGCGAAGTAACGGGTGATTGGATTGAGATTTTGAGAGGTCTGCAATTACCAATTATGGTCTGCTGATTCCAACTTTTTTCGACATAAGATCTTTCACTTTGCGTGAATCCTCTTTTAGCCAGCCACCCTTCTGCCGCTTGTTTAACTTACGCAGCTCAATTACTGATCGCTGCCGACCGATTCTGCCAGCTACTAAATCTCGATAGATCTGTTCAGATTTTTCGCGGCGGCGGATGGAGTCATTTACGTCCAAAAATTGCTCTGCCCACTCAACGGCCCAGTCATTGAGCTCGCTGCGTACACGACCAAGCATACCGGACGAAGTGGTTTCGATTGCTGCTTCAGCCGT
>CALHPU010000076.1 GCA_938036435.1 uncultured Pirellulaceae bacterium
CTTGACGTACCAGCGGGTATCGCAACGGTCGAAGTTTTGGAGAGGCTTGGCTATTGTGTTGAAGTGATCGACCATAATGAAAGTGGCCGGGCTTCAATTTCGAAGGGACTGCTTAACGATGCCCGGCGCATGGCGGAACACAATGTGCGTGTTTTGGCTGATGCGATCGGTAATAGCAACAAAAAAATTGTCGGGATTGAGCCGTCGGCCTTGTTGACGTTGCGGGACGAGTATTTGGTGTTGGTTGATTCGTCTGAGCGAGAGCGCGCACGAATCGTCGCTGAACGAGCGATGTTGATCGACGAGTTTGTGGCAGAGTTGATGACCGCTGACCGAATAGATCGTGAACTATTTACTCTAGACTCGCGCTCCATTCGTTTGCACGGCCACTGCCACCAGAAAGCGTTGTCGTCACTCAAAAGTACGATCAATATGCTGCAACTGCCTAGAAACTATCGTGTCAAAATTATCAATTCTGGCTGTTGCGGCATGGCGGGCTCGTTTGGCTATGAGCGCGACAACTATCAATTGTCGATGGAAATCGGGGAACTGGTTCTCTTTCCGGCGGTTCGTAGGGAGGCTGCTGATTCGATCATTGCCGCTGGTGGCACTAGCTGCAGAGAGCAAATTTTGGCTGGAACGGGTAGAGTTGCAGTTCATCCAATTGAAATACTGCGTGCTGCAATGATTTAGAGCCTCAATGATTTAGAGCCTGTTTCGCACCGCTTTCGATGTTGGCTTTGACTGGCGAAAACACTACGATTGCATCGGTCGAGAAAGCTGATGTAAGTTTATCCCAAGTGCGGGAAGCCTGTGATGAAAAAACACCCCCAGACGATCTTTGTAACTGGATGTGCCGGCTTTATTGCCAGTCGTGTGGCAAGATTTCTCCTTGACGATGGTCACGACGTTGTCGGCGTCGATAACATGAATGACTACTATGATGTATCCCTAAAGCGGCATCGACTGGACGAACTTCAATCAAGCGATCGTTTTACATTCTATCATGAGGATATCGAAGATCAGGAAGCGCTGAAGAAGATCTTTGACGCCCACGCGTTTGACTCGGTGGTTAATCTTGCGGCTCGCGCGGGCGTGCGCTACAGCATGGTAAACCCAACGGTCTACATGACCACCAACGCGATGGGAAACCTCTTTCTGTTGGAGGCGATGCGAGAGCGCGGTGTTAAAAAGTACGTGCTAGCCTCGACCTCATCTCTTTACGCCGGCCAAGAGATGCCGTTTGTGGAAACGTTGGCTGTCAACACTCCCACGTCGGCCTATGCGGTATCCAAAAAATCTGCCGAGGCGATGGCCTATTCTCATCACTTGTTGTACGGCATCGATGTTTCGGTGCTTCGGTACTTTACTGTTTATGGGCCCGCGGGTCGGCCCGACATGGCAATCTTTCGATTTATCAAGTGGACCGACTCGGGAATTCCTATTCAGCTCTTTGGAGATGGCACCCAGTCTCGTGACTTTACGTTTGTAGATGACATTGCGCGCGGAACGATCTCTGCCATCAGGTCGGTGGGCTACGAAATCATCAACCTTGGCGGTGGCAACCAACCAGTCTCGCTAAATTCAGTCATCCAAAAAATAGAGAGATTGCTGGGAAAGAAAGCAAGTGTTGTCCATCAGCCATTCCACAAAGCTGATTTCAAAACAACATGGGCCAATATTTCAAAAGCCAATCACTTGCTCGACTGGCACCCCACAGTCTCACTCGATGACGGCTTGGCCCAATGTGTTCAGTGGCATCAACAACATCTTCCTTGGTCGGCTCACATTGATCAAAGTCGACCAGAGCATGTTCCTGAAGCGTTGCAGGCGGCGGGTTAGATCGATCGAGGCTGTAATTAGGTCAGGATTTAGCTCCGCGTAATCGCCACATTTCCACCAAGGCAAACGTCAATGTCTTTTCCCGGGTCGCGTTTCCTCGAATTGTAAGTTCCGCAATAAACCAAACTTCTTTCGGCGCTTGATCCCGTGCTGTTCAGAGCGCCACGTCGAGCATGTTTTGGTTCTCTAACGCTTTCTTCTGATTGAGCTGTTTGGTATTCAAAAGGTAACGGATTGTTATCCCTTTGACACTCGACAATTGATACTGCTTCGATATCTCTTTGAGAGCAGTCTGGTAGGTTGACGTTGACTAACTGCCCTGCCCCAAAGTCAGGCTTTGCCAGTAATTGTCTGACGACTCGTCGGACCAGCCCTTTTGTTTTGTCCCAGTCAAAGGCCTCCGGGTAATTCAAACGATGTTGGGAAATCGCTATCGCTGGCGCACCAAAAAAAGTGGCTTCTCGAGCTGCTGCAACGGTTCCCGATACAAAAAAATCAACTCCCAAGTTGCCCCCGTTGTTGATTCCAGAAAACACCCAATCAAACTCTTGTTCCAACTGACTCAATCCTACTCGAGCACAATCAGCTGGGGTTCCAGACAAGTGCCAACGATTGGTTGAGTATTGAGTCAACGTCATGGGCGTCTCGAAAGTCATTTGATGGCTAATGCCTGACTGGGGAGCTGCGGGAGCCACCACCACAACCTGACCAAATTCGGCGAGCACTTCCTCTAAAGTGGCAATTCCCGGTGCATCCCAGCCGTCGTCATTGGTCAGTAATATGCGAGTCACAAGCTAATCTCTCATTAATTTGGTTGGTTTTTGTTGTTGATTGTAGCGAATGAAAGGGAAACAAGGATCAGTTAAGGGTGAGGTGTGATCCGTCTAGAGTTTCGTTTGAATAATTCAAAGATTGGATTTAGCGTGTCCTATCTTACACCATCAAGGATCCCCCCCATAAATCCAGATTGGGTTTACTCCACTGCCACTAGTCTTGATCCAACCCCGAAATTCCAATGAGCAAACTCACCTTCAACATTCTGACCGTTGACGACAACGAGTCCATCCATGAGGACTACCGCAAAGTTCTCGTCGATGAAGAAACTGATCTTCAGTTGGTCAAGGCAGCTGAATTTCTCTTTGGTGAAGATTCTGATGGTCTTGATCCGGAACAAATCAAAGATCGGATGTCCAGCCCTATCTATAAGCTGGACTCCGCACTTCAGGGCGCGGCGGGACTGGCGAAGGTTGAAGAGAGTCTAAAAAACGACGTGCCATATGCGTGTGCATTTATCGACGTTCGAATGCCACCTGGTTGGGACGGCGTGGAAACAGCGAGGCGCATTTGGGAGGTTGACCCGGATTTGCCCATCGTACTCTGTACAGCCTATTCGGATCATTCGTGGGAAGAAATTTCTCAGGAACTCGATCGGACTGACCAGCTGTTGATACTTAAGAAGCCTTTTGATCCTATCGAGCTTCGGCAAATCGTGGCGTCGCAAACCGCGCGTTGGGGATTGAATAGGCAAATCATAGAAAACACGCTACTGCTGGAACAGCGTGTCAAAGAACGTACTCGTGAAATGTTGGAGACTCGCGACCTTGTGTTTTTCACGTTAGCTCGTCTAGCGGAATCTCGTGATCCCGAAACTGGCGAACACCTAGAGCGCATCGAGGGTTACACCGGATTGCTAGTCAATTGGTTGGCCGAAAACGGGCCCTATCAAGATCAGATTGACGATGTCTACCGTGCACAGCTATGTCGTTCAAGTATTTTGCACGATATCGGAAAAGTAGGCGTTCCAGACGGCATATTGCTGAAACCGGGACCACTGACTCCAGATGAATTTGAGATCATGAAACAGCACACGATCATCGGTGCTGAGGCGCTTGAAGATTCGGCACTCAAGTCGAAGTCCTGTAAATTTCTTTCGATGGCAGCCGAGATCGCTCGCTACCACCACGAGAGGTTTGACGGTTCAGGATATCCGCACGGTATCAAGGGTTTTGAAATTCCTCTCTCAGCCCGAATCGTCGCTGTTGCTGACGTTTTTGACGCATTGACTTCAGAACGTGTCTATAAAATCGCGATGGAACCCGAAAATGCTCGGAAGTTAATCGTTGGCGAATCAGGCAAGCATTTTGATCCTGAAATTGTCAAAGCGTTCGAGGCGTGTTGGGAAAGTTTCAAGGCTTGCGCTGAAGCCCCCGAAAAATCACAAAGAATTCCAATGGTCGCACAATTGATCCAACAGGCTCTAGTCACCTCGACTGTTGCGACAGTCTGACAAAAGAATAACCGAAATCCGCCAACTCTCACCCCACTAGATAATTATGCCGAACTCACTTCCGCACCATCAGCTTCAATTTTTCAACAAGACGAGCGAGCGCGTTTATTTTCGAGACAAGGATCGAAAATTAACTTGGGCCAACCCATCTTTTTTTGGCGATGTTGCGTCAGAAGACTCAAGTCAGTTGATTGGTACGACACTCGCCGAGATTGAGTTGGAATCGGTTATCGCAGATACCCTTGGCGAGGTAGAAGATGCGGTCTACGAAAGCCAAGAGTCTCAAACGCGTTCGCACCTACGCGGTTCGATGGGGAATTCTAACGTCACAGTTTCTGTTCAATGCCATCCTGTGCATTCCGAAGACGGCATTTTTCAAGGGATCGTCGGCCAATACCAAATCGAAGACGTCAGTAAGTATTTGGGCTACGAGAAGATTTTAATTGATAGCCTGATGAAGAACACTTCGGACTTAATTTACTTCAAGGATAGAAACTCAAAATTTACTCGGGTCAGTGATTCGATGGTCCAGCGTTTGGGTGCCAAAAGCATGGAAGACGTAATTGGAAAAAGCGATTTCGATTTCTGGGAGCCAGAGTGTGCTCAAGGCTTTTTCGAAGACGAACAAAAGGCCATTGCTTCTGGCGAGGCTGTACACCAACAATGCGGAGAGGAACTTCGCATTGACGGTTTAGTGAGCTGGGTTGTTTCGTCAAAAATGCCTCTCTTTGACGAAGACAATCAAATCATAGGAACGTTTGGCATTAGCAAGGACATTACCGAACTGAAGCAAACTGAAATTAGACTGGCACAGACTCATCGGGAATTGCTGGAGGCCTCAAGGCAGGCAGGCATGGCAGAGATCGCGACCAATGTTATTCACAACGTGGGCAACGTACTTAACAGCATCAACGTTTCTATTGCCACAGGACGTGACCTCGTCAAAAATCAAGACTTAACCCACCTTAAAAAGGCCGCCAATCTATTGGAAGAAAATGTTGGCAACGAAGATTATCTGCTTAACGATCCGAAGGGAAAAATTCTGCCCGGATTCATTAAGCTTTCAGCCAAGACTCTCGAGGATACACAAGCGAGGCTGCTCGAAGAGTTTGACAATCTGCGGAAGAATCTCGCCCACGTCAAAACGGTCGTCTCAATGCAACAGGAATACGCCGGAGCAAGAAACATCGTAACGGATCTAGAAGTTTCAAGCTTGGTTGAAGATGCGATTCAAATAGGGGAAGGCTCGCTGCAACAATCAGGCGTCGCAGTCGTGAAGTGTTTTGAAAAGGACATTGATGCAACGGTTGAGAAACATAAAGTTCTTCAGATCCTAATTAATTTGATCCGAAATGCAAAACACGCCTGCGAGGATACCACCGATGGTCGCGTAAAAGAAATTCGCATTGCTGTCGACGACGCGACAGAAGACTTCTTCACGATTGAGATCGCGGATAATGGAATTGGCATTCCTCAAGATAACCTAACTAGCATTTTTAACCACGGTTTCACCACCAAAAAAACAGGCAAAGGTTTTGGTCTGCACAGCAGTGCCAATGCGGCCAAAGAAATGGGTGGCTCGCTGATTGCCACTAGCAATGGGGCCGGACTGGGTTCTTCGTTTGTATTGACCTTGCCAAAAAAACCTAAAGAACGAGTTCAGACTTCGGCCAAAAGTATTAACGACACAACGGTAGATCAGCCGCTGCCTCCCGAAGTTGCCGCCGCTCTAATGTAGAGATCGGTTAGGCAATCGGTTTAATCGTTTTGTTTTAGTTGATCGGGTAAGCAACTATCGGGGAAACCCTGAAAGGAAACGGGTTTTGTAAAGCGGTAGATCGATTGGTGGCCAATTGACGTGAAGTAACTATGAGTGGTTGCCGGGTACGGACCACCGTGATGCATTGCGTTACAGACTTCGATACCCGTTGGGAAACCGTTGAAGACGATCCGGCCGACCTTCCGCTGAAGAATACGCACCAGTGCGGCGTTGTTTTTCAAATCTTCGTCGGTGCCGTGAATGGTGGCAGTCAAATGACCGTCAAGACTTTTTGCGTATTCCAACATCTGGTCGGTCGATTGACACTTATAGACAATCGAACATGGGCCAAACACTTCTTGTGAAACTTCTGCTCTACCAATCTGGCTGATATCCGATTGGTAAATGTTGCAGGTGGCTTGGTGAGCATCTGCTGCGGGAGGCTGACGAGATGTCCCGACCGGGTGGACGCCAGCTAGGCCAGCGATACGTTTCTGGCCCTGTTCGAACGCCGCGTGAATTCCCGGATGAAGCATCGTCGCTGGCGCAACTTCTTGGGCCGCAGTTTTCACGGCTGAAAGAAAGGTATCCATATGCGCCCCTTTTACACCAAGTACGGCGCCCGGGTTGGTGCAAAATTGACCGACGCCAAGATTGACTGACTGAATATATCCCGATGCAATTTCAGCCGCTCGTTCTTCGAGTGCGGTTGGCAACAGAAAAACGGGGTTCAAACTTCCCATCTCCCCGTAAAACGGTACAGGGTTCTTGCGCTGATTAACCGCATCAAACAACGCGCGACCGCCCTGAAGTGATCCAGTGAAAGCGACGGCAGCAACTTTGTCGTGCTGGACCAGCTCAACACCGGTGCGGTTCGTTTTTCCGTGCACCATTGAAAACGTGCCCGCCGGCAGTCCGGACTGTTCGACGGCCTGGGTAATCACTGCGGCGATCATTTCGCAAGTTCCGGGATGAGCGGGGTGAGCTTTCACGACGACAGGGCATCGCGCTGCCAATGCAGAAACGGTGTCCGTTCCGGCCACTGAAATCGCC
>CALHPU010000077.1 GCA_938036435.1 uncultured Pirellulaceae bacterium
TCGACCGGTGACAGGTTACGGCGCGAACTTTCATAGGAATTTTGTAATCCGTCAACAACAGCAAAGATCCCAAGCTGGTGGTTCGCTGATTAGCCGCGGAAATGTTCTTTGGCGTCGCTAAAATAGACACAAGGCTGTGCACAAAAAAAGGGCCGCACTGATCAGTGCGGCCCTTTGTCTATTTTGCGTTAGAGCTGACTACCGAGGAAGAACCGGCTTCAAGTTTTCGCTAATACGTGACTCATTTGTCTCGTAGACGTAAACGCTCTCTTCGACAATGATCCGACGCTCTGAACCGCCCGCTTTCAGAGCACTTCGAACGATGTGTTCGCCTTTAGCAACGCCGAGGGCTGTAAAGGAGAAGGAGAGTTTCTTTCCGGGCTTAACTTGATTGCTGAGGAAAGTGATAGAGTTGCTACCTTCGTCAACAAGAACTCCAGTGTTGTCCTTGGCAACTACCATTAGAGATGGTGGTAATTCAATGGTGACTTCGACTTCGCTGGCCGATTGGCTACCTTTGTTAGTAACGTTGACGTCGAAAGAAGCTTTGGAACCGACTTGAACCGGACCACTATTGTTAGCCATGTCGATGCTCAGATCAGCACGAGCATTGATCGCAGTCTTGAGCATAAATTCGGATTTACGCGTCTCGTTACTAGCAACAGAGATTCGGCAGACTTGTTCGCCGGCTTGTGTCGAAACAGCTCGTAGCTGAATAGTTTCATTGGAACGCGCTTTGATCTTATCAAACTTCCAAGTCAGCGTTTGCGAAGCTTCATCCATTTTTGCTTGTCGGTTGATTGTGGTCACTGTCATGCCGCGTGGAATCATCAAAGCAACGGCAACATCAGAGACATCGACTTCTCCAGAGTTGTCTACTTTGATCGAGTAGATGCCATCACGATCAACAAAGTTCATATTCGGACCAACAGCAAGAACTTTCAGCTCCGGCTGAGAAATTCTCAAAGGAGCGTCAACGTCGTTCGCAGTCACACGTTCACCTTCAGCAGTAAAGTCAAGTTTCACTTGACCAGGCAGTTTAGCCAGAGACTGAATCGTCACGATCAGATTCTCGCCAGGCTTAAGGTCTTTTGGTGAGCTCATCCCTTTTTGTTTAAGAAAGCGAAGTTCGTCAGGGAAGTTACCCTGCAGTCGAACCTGCCGCGCTAAACCATCACCTACATTCTTGATCGAAACAATATGTGTGGTCTCACCGCCAATGTTGACTTGTTTTGGTCCTTCGACGGTCATCATGAGCTTCGGCTGTCGAACGTCGACAACTGTTTTCTGAGCGTCGATGACTTCCATGCGAGTACGGAAATCCATGGGTAATTTTTCGGTAGGGACAACGCGAACCGAAATTTCTCGTTCTCTGTTAGCGGCCAAATCTGAAACTGTATATTTCAGTTTGCCGTTTTGTTCAGAAGTCGGCGTAGGTTTCGCGGAAACGAATTTTGCGTGAGTTGGCAATTCGATTGTAAACGCAACTTCTTGGACTTTTATTGAACCAGCATTTCTAAGTCGAAACTTGATGTCGGTTTCCTGTTCGAGATTAACCTCGTTAGGAGATCCGATTTCAACGGTCACGATCGGAGTAGAAGCAGTCTGATTCTGCGAAACGTAATTCGTAGCCTTTGACGAGATCGGCTCTTCGTTACTCTTTTCCCGCTTAATTGCAGGAGGCTTGCCACCAGAAGGATTCTTTGCGAAAGCACTGTCGTCAACGATTTTTGGAGCACTAGAAGTCCGTTGGCCGTCAGCATCGATGATCTCGTAATCGACATCCGCTGGCGCCACTGTTCGAGATTTAGTCGAAGGAAGAACGCCTAACGGAAGCGGTGGTTGTGTTAGATCAGAGCCCATCGCTGATTTTACAGACTGCTTCAACTGAACACTTGGAGAATATGCGCTCGGGACGAATGATCCTTGAGCGAGAATGGAAGTCGGTGCTAGGCAAACAGCTGCAGCAATTAGGGTGGCGTATGATCGACGTGAGAGGGGGGACATCAGAGTTCTCCAACCATTGAGATTCAAATCTTGTAGACCTCTCTTCTATCGGACAGATAATTGGTAAAATCAAAACACTTTAACATTGCTGGCCAATTTTTTCCCGAAAAGTAGGTCAACTAAGTTGCTGTCGTTTACGAAAGCGGTGGATTGCTAGCAGAGCAATAAGTTGCCACGATCGAGATTTTCAAATTCCTCGCCCAACCAGTTATGGTCATGAACAATCGAATTCACCCTTCATTATATAGTCGTTGTCTGTTTCACGCCTGCAGCAAAGCCGCAGTTATGTTCACGGCAGGTTTACTTTCCATTTCAGCTACTCCGTTTATTTTTTCCCAGACCATGCTCGAATACCCGCAAGCCAAAAAACTGGATCAGGTAGATGAATTTTTTGGAGTCGAAGTTGCTGATCCCTATCGTTGGTTGGAAGACGATGTTCGCGAATCTAAAGAAGTAGAGAAATGGGTGAAGTCACAGAACGAGGTAACGTTCGGCTATATCAAAGGACTAAAACATCGCGACGAAATCGAAAAACGTCTGACCGCGCTATGGGACTATGAAAAATATCGCCCTCCTTTTAAAGAGGGAGACAAATACTACTACTTCAAGAATGACGGCCTGCAAAACCAAAACGTGCTTTACGAATCAGCAACTGCCGCCGCCGAGGGGCGTGTTCTCATTAACCCAAATACTTGGTCCGACGACGGGACCGTCGCATTGGGCAATGTCAACTTCAGTGACGACGGCAAGTACGTCGCCTATGGAATTCAGGATGCTGGTTCAGACTGGCGGACGTGGAAGATCATGGAGGTCGCCTCTGGAAAACTTCTTGATGACGAATTGAAGTGGATAAAGTTTGGGGGTATCAGCTGGCGAGAAGACAACAACAGTTTTTACTACAGCCGTTATGACCAACCGGAAAAAGAAGGCGAATTTCAGTCACTGAACCTCGGACAAAAAGTCTACCTTCACAAACTCAACACACCGCAGTCAGATGACTTACTGGTTTACCGAAACGACGATCAACCGGAATGGGGTTACTTGCCCGAGGTATCCGAAGACGGACGGTATCTGATCATTACCGTCTGGAAAGGCACCGATGATCGCTATCAGATAATCATCAAACCTCTTAAGGATGCTCAGGGAAAAGAAGTCGATGAAGCGTTAACGTTCTTGATAGACAACTTCGAAAACGAATTCACGTTCATCGGTAATCAAGACCAGTTGCTTTATTTTAAATCGGATTTCAATGCGTCTCGGAAGTGCATTCTAACCATCGATCTTAATAAACCAGATCGAGAGAACTGGCAGGTGATCGTTCCGGAAGCCGAGCAGGCGATGTCTAGTGCAGCGATCGTGGGTGACTTTATCGTGGCCGAGTACCTTAAAGATGCCAAAACGCAGATCAAGCTGTTTGACTTAGAGGGCAACTTTGTGCGCGAGGTGGGTTTTCCCGGGATTGGATCGGCAAGTGGATTTGCAGGCAAACGAAACTCGACAGAAACGTTCTACAGTTTTTCCAGCTTCAACCGTCCTCCGACAATTTTTCACTATGATCTCGCATCAGGTGAGAGCAGTCAGATTCGCCAAGCGCAGGTCGATTTCGATTCAGATAAATTTGAAGTCAGCCAGATCTTCTATACCAGCAAAGACGGTACCAAAGTGCCAATGTTTTTGGCTCACAAGAAAGGTATCGCGCTCAACGGAAAGAATCCAACGTTGCTGTATGCGTACGGTGGATTCAACATTTCGCTGACTCCCGGATTTTCGGTGACGCGTTTGCAGTGGATGGAGATGGGTGGTGTGTTCGCGATGCCAAACCTGCGTGGCGGTGGAGAGTACGGTAAGGACTGGCACAAGGCTGGAACGAAAACGAAAAAGCAAAATGTATTTGACGATTTCATCGCCGCAGCAGAGTGGCTGATCGAGAACAAGTACACAGCGCCCAAGCATCTGGCGATTCAGGGCGGTAGTAACGGCGGTCTGTTGGTGGGTGCCTGTATGACTCAACGCCCCGAACTGTACGGGGCTTGTCTGCCAGCAGTCGGCGTGATGGACATGTTGCGTTTTCACAAATTTACAGCCGGCCGGTTCTGGACCGACGACTACGGATGTGCTGATGAGAACAAAGAGGAGTTTGACGCTTTGTATGCGTATTCGCCTTACCACAACTTGCAACCCAACGTCGAGTATCCCCCGACCTTGGTCACCACGGCCGATACCGATGACCGAGTTGTCCCGGGTCACAGTTTTAAATTCGCGGCACGACTTCAGGAGGTGCAGGCAGGGGCAAGTCCGGTGCTGATCCGGATCGAGACGAAAGCCGGACACGGAGCTGGGAAACCAACCTCCAAAATCATCGAGGAATACGCGGATATGTGGGCGTTTCTGGCCGAACATCTTGGCATGACGCCTTCCTTTCCTGATGGTCAACCGTAAGCTGCCGATACGTAGAGAAAGCTTATCGTTACAAGCTTGAAGCGCAAGCGAGTGAACCGGAAAACCAGCGAATATCCACTCGCTCGCGCTTCGGGCTTGTATTAGTTCGCGCTTCGGGCTTGTATTAGTGCAACTTCAAAACTATCGCGTCGGGCTACCATTTGGGATTTTTGCCATGTAGAGTTTTCAACGATTCGGCGTAAAATGTCCGTCTCAATACCTTGATTGACCAGAAACAGAGTGCGTACAAGATTCTATGAGTGAAAACGACGAACCCCAAACTAACGAAGCTCTCGAGGGGCTTCGAAAAAAAATCGACGCTGTTGATCGTCAATTGGTCGAACTGATTAACCAGCGCGCTCAATATGTCGTCGAAGTAGGCGATCTCAAACGCGGCACGGGGGTTCCTATTTACGCGCCCCATCGGGAAGCGGCTGTCCTGAAAAAAATTCAGTCTTTTAACGAAGGACCAATCCACGATCGCACGCTCGAGGCCGTTTATCGAGAACTGATGAGCGGGAGTTTCGCTCTCGAGCAGCCATTACGGATCGGCTATCTCGGACCTGTCGGCACGTTTAGCCATCTGGCTGCTACCAAACAATTTGGTTCCAGCGTCGCGTTTGAGGACCTTCGTCAAATAGAGGGCGTTTTCGAAGAGGTTACCCGAGGACACGTGGATTACGGTTTAGTGCCCATTGAGAACAGCACCGGTGGAGGCATCAATGAAACGCTCGATGCATTTTTGACCTACCATGATCAGCTGAATATTTACGGAGAGGTGCAGCTGGCAATCCATTTTTCTCTGCTGTCCAACGGACGGCCTGACAATATCAAGCGCATCTATTCCAAAGCGGAAGCGTTTGCCCAATGCCGAAACTGGCTGAACACTCAATACCCTCAAGCTCAACGCATTCCGGCCGAAAGTACTGCTGCCGCTGTAAAGCAGGCCAAGGAGGAATTTGATGCCGACCCAGAATCGGGTGCCGCCGCGATAGGTTCATCGCTCGCGGGAGAAGTCTATGGCCTCCATTCTTTATTCGAAGCGATCGAAGACCGCCAACGGAACATCACTCGATTTTTGATCTTGTCCAAAAGTGAGACTGAAATTTCAGGCAACGACAAGACTTCCGTGATGTTTACGACAGATCATCGTCCGGGATCATTGGCTGATGTATTAGGTGTCTTTAAGAGAAATTCGATCAATTTGACTCACATCGAGAAACGTCCTAGCCGGGAAGTCAACTGGGACTACACTTTCTTTGTCGACATCGAGGGTCACCGTAAGGATCAGCGTGTCGCCGAAATCATCGGCGAAGCTCGCGCTCATTGCAAAAACTTTCAGGTGCTTGGCAGTTTCCCGGCATGCCGAAGTATTTTTTAGTAGTGGTGGTTGAGGTCTTGATGAATCGCGTTTCAAAAACTGTTGTTTTCCTTTTCTTTACTTTCACAAACGTAGCGACGATTCTTGACAATCCTTGTTTTGCTCAAGAAAAACTGAGAATCGATACCGAAACAGTCGCCGTCCAAAAATCGCCGTGGAAAGAGATACAGCCTTCAACCGAATCGAACCTGCACGGCTTGCACGTCGCAAATAAAAACATCATCTGGGCCTGTGGTGAGGACGGGACAACACTTCGGTCCAATAATGGAGGTGACTCTTGGAAAGTAAGCAAGGTCAAGGATCCTGCTTATCCCGATGGCCCGCTATTAGTGGACATCCATGGTTTAGACGATGCAACGGCGCTCGCCATCAGCGCCGAAAGCCCAGCGAAGATCTATCGTACAACCAATGGTGGATTGCGATGGAAAACGATATTGGAATATCCAGGCGACAACATCTTTTTTCGGTCCTTGTCTTTTTGGGACCAGCGCCGGGGCATCGTGATGGGCAATGCTGTTGATGGAAAGATGCTTCTGCTGCGGACATCAGATGGCGGTGTGACTTGGAAACGCCTCAAGTCAGATCATCGTCCACCAATGAATGCTGGTGAGACGGGCTTGGTCAGCAATGGCTCCAATATGGAGTCAAAGGGTGCGCAAATGCTTGTCGTGGGACTTGGTGGCGCAGGAACAGGCTCGCGCGACAGTTCCCGCGTTTTGGTCTCCACAGACTTCTGCAACTCGTGGATCTCGGGGAGTGTTCCCGTTCGTCGGTCGGAAAATGGTGGCATTTACTCCGTACATTTTACAACTGAAAAAGACGGGGTCGTGATCGGCGGCGACAAAAATAATCCGGAGGCCAATGAGCGCGTCTATGCGGTTACCAGCAATGGCGGAAACACGTGGGGCGTTCCAAGCCCAGCATATCCGCCATCCGGTTTTCGCAGTTGTGTAGCGCAGTTCGTCGATGGTAAAGAAATCAAGCTGGTCGCTGTCGGGCCTTCAGGAACCGATCTTTCTACTGATCTTGGAAACAAATGGCGAAAGGTATCCGACAAAGGATTCCGAGTGGTCAGTTTTGCACCCGAAAGTAAGACAGGTTTCGCTGCTGGCGATAATGGTCGTTTAGCGCGTTGGGTTCCGGACGCTGTCAAAACAAAAAGCGTCGCAGTTCAAAAAATTAAGCAGTCGGCAAAGTAGATATTTTGCTGGGAAAGAAGCCTTTTCCGAAAAAAATTTGAAAAAGTCGCGGGGATTCTTTGAGCCATCGCGACTTTTCTTTTGTAGCCCCTTTGATCTCAGGTAAACCGGCTCCTGAAATGACTGACAGTTTAACGATCGACTGGCCGTCGGAACTCCAGCACCATCAAGGTTGGCTGAAGAAAGTTCTGCGTAGTCGAATCGGCGACAGTCATTCGGCAGAAGACGTGTTCCAAGAGGTCGTTGTTGCCGTGTTGCAGCAATTGGAAGCTCACAAACAGATTAATCATGACCCCAACCAAGATCGTGGTCGAAGCACATTGCCGACGGATCCACAAAAGGTTGCTCCGTGGTTGTATCGAGTCGCGATTCGCCACGCAATTAATTTTCATCGAAAACAAAACCGCCGCAGTCAGGCAAAACCAATGGCCGATCTGGAAGTGACATCTTCCGAAGCTGGTCCGTTGGACTGGATGTTGAGCCGCGAGTCAAACGAGATGTTACAGAAGACGCTAAATCATTTGGGCGACCAGCATCGAGAGATACTGATGCTCAAATTTAGTGAGAATTGGAGTTACCAACAATTAGCTGATCATCTTGGAATTTCTGTTCGCGCCGTTGAACATCGACTGTTGAAAGCTAGGAAACTACTGCGAGCCAGCTTGGTTAATTCGGCCCAGCTGCAAACTCATTCTCCAAGTAACCACGGAGCCACCGATGCCACTCGATAATGAAAAATTTCAATTGGATGAACTAACATTGCAGCGGCTGGTCGATAACGAATTGTCTCACGAGCAAATTAGGCAGTTGTTAACGAAAATCGAATTTGGCGGCGGAGCGGTAAATTGGAAGAAAATCGCGCTGGCTTTTACTGAAAATCAAATGTTTGAACGCGCCTTCTGCTTGGAAGAGTCAGCGATCACAAACAGCGATTCATCTCCCGTTGCCGAATCCTCAGCGGTGTTGCAAAGGCCGAAGAGTTCGAAAATCCAAGAGGTGACTTATCCAAATTCTTGGTGGGCATCGGCTTTGGCTGTCAGTCTGCTGCTGGTGATGGGATCGCTGTATTTGATTTCAAACTTTTCAAGCCAATTCTCCGATGATCAAATCGTTCGGTCGCCTGCGGCAGAGAATCGGCCAGCAGTTGCCGTTGTTCCCAAGGCTATAGAATCATTCGATCGAACGACTTTGGCATCTTATGAACCGGATCACCAGTTGGAAACCAAAGATATCAGTTCGGCGTCAATGGGTCAGCATAACAGTTCCATCCCGTTGTACGACGTCGGAAGACTAAACCCCGAACAACTGGCCAGTTTGCAGGGCGATGACCGAGCGGCGCGGGAAGCAATGTTTTCGCGCGTATTGCCGCAAAGTCTTTCGCCGCAGTTGGTGCAGCAACTGCAGCAATCAGGTGGCATGGTCGATCAGAACCTTGAATTCATCTCTGGCCGACTCGACGATGGACGGTCTTACTTGATTCCCTATCGCACTATCCGCTTTCTTCCGGGCCAATAAGTATCACGGTCAATAACCTAACAGCTGTACCAGAACAGATTTCTACCAGCCCCTTTTTACAAAGGAGTTCAATCATGAACGACAATCTACTAACACAATTTTTCAAATTAGATTTTAAGTCGCTACTCTTTTTGACGTTTCTGTTAACCGCTGCCAGCCCAGCAGTAGCTCAAGAGATTGAGATTATTGGTAACGACGGCAAACAGGTCGAAATAGAGCCGCAAGTTGGTGGTGACATTGTTCCACAAGCAGGGAATTTGGCACTCGGCCGACAGGCAGGCAAAGGAAAAGGCCTAACCGTAAAAGGTCCCGATGGTCAGCCAATGTTTTTGCCAACCCAAGACGCCCGCAGCGTTCAAATTCAACGCTCGGTCAGCACGCAGATTGTCAATGGCCAACGGGAAGTAGTGAACAAGGGAACCGCAATCGTCGTCGATGCTGACGGTCAGCGACGCGAATACGAATTGGCTGAAACCGACAACGTCGATGGTCTGGCAACGATGCAACTTGACCAGAAACCAGAGGCAAAAAAAAGCTGGATGGTCGGTGTGGTATGTCAGCCAGCTCCAGCGATGATTCGCAGCCAACTAGGATTGGATGAAGGCATAGGGTTGTTGGTACAACAGATTCAACCCGGTAGTCCGGCTGAAGCGGGAGGACTGAGGAAGTTCGATGTGTTGCTTTATGCCGACGACCAACAATTGTCTTCGGTAAAAGATCTAACGACTGTCGTCAACGAAGTAGGGCTCGATGAGGGTGTCATTACATTGACCGTTGTGCGTGGTGGGGAAGAAATTCCAATCGAAGTCCAACCTGTAGAGCGTGATTATGCGGCCATGCCGATGCGGAGAATGCCGATGGACATGTTCGAAATGAACGACATGGGACCTGGAATTTTGTTCGGACGAGGCAATGGCAATGATGGCGGAATGCTCCGCATGCGGGAGATGATCCAACAACAGATGGAACAGATGCGAGAAGAGTTTCAGAACATGGACGCACTAATCCAAGAAGGCCTACCGATGGAGCAAATGCCGAAATTTGAGCGGCGCTAGTGAAACCAAGTCACCGTCTTAACGGGATCTTTAATTGCCAGAATATTTCGGCCGCAAGTAGAACAATACTCGCGGCCCTTTTTATTATGACGCTTACGACCTACTTATCAGTGACTCAGCTGAACTATCAGAGTAGAATCGGTCTATTAAAATTCGGTTTTAAGGTGAAATTGAGAACATGGAAAACCAGATATTCTTGGACAAAGACGCCGACCTCGGTGTGCTAGAAAATAAAAGGGTAGCCATCATCGGCTACGGAATTCAAGGCCGCCCCCAAGCCCTTTGCATGCGAGACAGTGGAGTTGATCTGTTGATTGGAATAGGATCCCCCGATCGGCCGTCTTGGGCAGCAGCGGTAGAAGACGGTTTCGAACCGGTGTCGATTTCAGAGGCGACCGCTCAAGCAGATCTAACATACATTCTACTGGCCGATCCGCCGCAACCGGAAATTTACTACGAATCAATTCACAACAATTTGAAGCCTAACAGCACGCTGGCATTTTGTCACGGATTCAACGTGTTGTACGGTGCGATTACGCCGCCGGACAACGTGAACGTCGTCCTGTTTGTTCCCAACGGCCCCGGACATACTGTTCGCCAGAAGTATCTTGACGGGTCAGGAATCTACGGAGCAATTTCTGTCGAACAGGATGTGACGGGCAACGCGGTAGACATGGTTTTAGCGTTGGCGAAATCAGTTGGAAGTTTACGAGTCGGATCCGTCGGCGTCACTTTTCAACAGGAAACCGAAGGAGACAACTTCGAGGAACAAGTTCTCTATGGTGGTGTGATTCATTTAATGAAAGCCACGTTTGATACGATGGTCGCTGGTGGTTACCCGCCACATTTTGCTTATGCCAAAGCAATTCGCTCTCTACGTACGGTGGTCGATGTGATGGACGACATTGGAATCGAGGAGTACATTTCTCGGCGTAGCAGTCGGACTTGCGAGTTTGCTGTTCGTACAAGTGGTCCGCGCGTGGTGAACTATGAGGAAGTCCAAAATATTTTTGACGAAACTGAACGTGGTGAATTTGCCGCCAATTGGATGCACGAGTGGGCCCTAGGCATGCCACGACTACACCGGATGCGCCGCACGGGTGCTGATTCTCAGATGGAACAGACCGGACGCGAGTGGCGCGATCAGTTTGGAGAAGGGTAAGTTTGAACGATATTCTGACGGTCAGTCAATTTCACGACGCCATTGCCGGTCGGCGTTGCCAGCTATTGGAGTTTACAAGTTCCATCGTCTCCACGCCAAGCCTTTCAGGTGAGGAAGGCGACGTCGCACAACTGGTCATTGCCGAACTAAAACGATTAGACTTCGATGACGTCTGGACTGATGAAGTAGGAAACATCGTTGGCAAGATCAACGGTGGTGCCGGTCCGGCTGTAATGCTCAACGGACACATGGACGTCGTCGATCCGGGACCAAGTGACCCGTGGCCGCATCCACCCTATAGCGGCGCAATCGTCGATGGCGAACTTTGGGGACGCGGTTCGGTCGACATGAAAGGTCCGGTCGCAGCGATGATCTATGGCGCTGCCACCTACAAACAACTTAGAATCCAACCGCGTGGGGATATTTTGATGACAGTTGCTGTGATGGAGGAAATCGGCGGATTGGGCAGTCAATTCCTCGTTCAGCAACTAAAGAAGGACGGTATCAATCCGGGTTTGGCGATCGTCGGCGAACCAAGCAACAGTCAGCTTCGGCTAGGGCATCGAGGTCGAATCGAACTTCAGGTGAAATTTTCTGGTCGATCGGCTCATGCTAGCGCGCCGCACCTAGGCGTGAACCCACACTACGCGGCCGCAAAATTCTTAAACGCCCTCGATCAGTTACCGCTATTGAACGACAGTGTGCTTGGCCCAGCTACGATCGCTCCAACGTTATATGAAACGGATCAGGTGAGCGCCAACGTGATTCCATCCGAGGTTACAGTGTTTCTCGATTGGAGAAACGTTCCGCAAGAATCGCCTAAACATGCCGTTGCAGAATTAGAGGCAGTCTTAGATAACTGCTTGGTAGACAAACCAAATTGCCAAACGGAAGTGTGTGTCACCAGCCAAGAGCGTCAAACGTGGACCGGGGTGGGGAGAGAGTTCGCATCAGTCTTTCCAGCGTTTGCTACCGAACCGAAAAGTCCATTGGCTGTCTGTGCTGGCGAGGTAATTTCTGAATCAACGCAAAAGCCGGCGTCACCAAGTGTTTGGGAATTTGCAACAGACGGTGGTCACATAGCGTTGGCACAAATTCCGGTGGTAGGATTTGGCCCCGGCGATGATCGGCTGGCGCATACGAATCAGGAGCGCATCTCAGTAAACGAACTGCAACAAGCCGCCGGAACGTACGCCGCTCTGATCGATCGATTGGCAAAAGCGCAAATACAAGCCCGAAGCGCAAGCGAGTGAATCGACTTTGGCCTAACTTCCTCGATAGGTCGAATACCCAAACGGATTCAGCAGCAACGGAACGTGATAGTGCTGTGTTGGATCGTCGACGGAGAACTCGATTCGAACAATCGGGTAGAACGTCGTTTGATTCATCGCCGCAAAGTAGCTGGCGACCAAAAAATTGATTCGATAGTGCCCCTCAGTCAATGCGCTGGTCATCAATTCTGCAACGCGTCCGTCATCATTGGTCGTCCCGGCGCCGACTGATACCCATTGGTTGCCGTCTTTGCGTTCTAGTTGCACTTCAATGTTTGCCGCTGGTGTACCGCGCGAAGTGTCGAGAATATGAGAAGTGATAGCGCTCATGCGATCAGTTTCCTTAGTCGAATGATTGTGATTTTAAGTTGTTCCGCACCTGCATTTTTTAGCTCGGTGTCGCGGTCGTTCTTCAAACGGGCCTCTAAGAGGTCCAGCATCTCATCAGCCGTCTTTCCTGTCGCACAGACGATAAAGATAAAACCGAATTTGTCGAAATACTCGTCGTTGGCTTCGGCCAAGCGTAGCAATACCGCTTCGTCGGCCGAATCGACGCCCGATTGTTCGCCGCTGGCGATCGCTTTTGTATTGGCGTACTTGGCTCGTAAGGTATCAACATCACCAATGCGAGGGTGAGCAGAGAACGCTTCCAAAAGATCATCCTCGCTAACGTCGTTCCAGCTTTTGGTGGCGCGGGTGATTACGTCATCGTCATCATCAAACGGGCAACCTTTGGTCATGCGGTCAATCCATGTCTTGGAAGCGCAGCATGATTCAAGCAGTGCATATTTGCCTTCGTCAGAGCGACAATTGATTGCAGAGGCAAGACTCATATTCGACTTTCGCTTTAGTAGGCTTCCCTCAGGCTCGCCAACAAGCCGATCTTCTTTGGCTTGACTATAATCATAGACCAAATTCCCGCGGACAAAAGTTTGGTGAACGACTCCATAAAGCTCACGACCTTCATAAGGAGTGATAGGGTGCCGATGATAGAGTTCACTGGCTCCGGCAGTGAAGGTCGATTCAGGATTCCAGACAACAACATCAGCGTCGTAGCCTTTCTCGATGCGCCCTTTGGATTTACCAAGTCTAAAAATTTCAGCCGGTCGGCCTGAAAGTCGATCAGCAAGTAGTTCTAGGCTCCAGCTTTGTTTCCGCGCCAGTGTGGCCATGATACTGAGCGTCAATTGAAGGCTGGCGATCCCACCCCAAGCTTTTGATAGATTGCCAGATTCAAGCAGTTTCATTTCCGGCGGGCACGGTGAATGATCGGATCCAATTGTTTCGATCAAACCACTTTCGACAGCCGCCAGTAATTCGTCTCGATTCGCTTTGTCACGAATGGGCGGCGTGCACTTGAAAGACGTGACCCCGTCTTCGATCTCCTCGGAGAAAAACTTCAAATAGTGAGGACACGTTTCGACAGTTATCGGTAATCCATCTTTCTTTGCCGCAGCGATAAACGGCAACGCTTGCGATGTTGCCAAATGAACAATGTGAACTGGCGTTTTAAATTCCTTACACAGCTTGATCAGCAATTTGATGGCGTCGACTTCGAATTGCGGCGGACGTGATCGGACGAATTCTTCAAACGACCGCTGATCCTTTGCTGCCGTTGAATCGCCGATGATCTCCGCATGCACCAGCAATGGAACGCTAGAATCTTTAAGAGTAGCTAGTGCCGACCGAAGCTCAGATTGTCCTGAGGCTGGAAATTCATCGAGGCCAGAATCGCACATGAACGCCTTAAGCCCCAAAACACCCGATTCGATCAATCGTTGAAGATCGCCTTGGTTACCGGGAACCACGCCACCGTAAAATCCAACGTCTACTCGGCATTTTCCTTCGGCAGCAGCGCGTTTTTCCTTTAGCGCGGCTAGAGTAGTTGTCACAGGGCTGCTGTTGAGCGGCATGTCGATCAACGTAGTGACACCCCCGGCAGCCGCAGCAGCGGTTGCCGTTTCAAACCCCTCCCAATCAGCGCGTCCGGGCTCGTTGATGTGCACATGGGCATCAACCACGCCCGGCGAGATAACTAGATCTTCAAAATCGACAACTTCCATGTTGGCAGGCAAGCAGTCGCCAGTTGTTACTTCGGAGAACTTGCCATTTTCGATGACGATGGTGGCCCGTCTTTCGCCCTCGGGAGTAATGACGCGCGAACTACGAATTGCAAATCGATTTCGCATCCGAAAACTTTCAGGGTGCTTGGGAAACTCAGGAATCTCTGCGAACGGTCGCGGAAATTACGCCGTACGGTTCAGGAGACGGAACGAAAATATCGTTGTCATTCTTTAGATTCAATTTTGCAATGTCGGCCAACAAGTGGTGTTGGTTGGGCATGTCTAGTGAGATTTCACTGATCTCAGGGCAGGCCGAAAGCACGGACTCGGCCATTTCGTAAAGCGTTTTTTGAACCGAAGGACTAAATTGATGTGCAAAGACATCTAATAACAGCCGGCGCACGGTTGTGCGTGTTTGTGTCCAATCGCCAGTAAGATCTTCACAGGGCCAGTTAGCGGCAATCGTAGTTGCGAAAATGCGATCGGCTGTTGGCTTGAGCGTGGTGAATTTGTCTTGATGGAAATCTTCGAATCCGGAATTGGTTGTCTTTAGGACCTGCAAACCGAGTAATCCCGAACGCATCGAAACGTCATCGGCAGAAGAAACGACCGTGCAAGTGTTCTCTTCTTTGCCGCCACCGGTGAAGGCGTGTCCATGCACCTCACCATCAAGATCGATGCGCGTCCAGAGCTGTTGCTTGACTGATATTGTCACCTGTTCGACTTGATCAAAGCTGTCGTAAAAATGAGTGGCCAGATGCTGAGCGTAGGTCTCGATGTCATCGACTCCGTGCAATCGGGCGACGCCGTAGACAGAGTTCTTCATGGTGTCTGTGGGGACGACCAAACTGTTATCACCATCTGTGTAAGCAGCATTAAAGTTACCTTCTAAAGCGACGCCAACTTCGATTTGAATGAAGTCGTGAGTGTTATCCCGACGCGTAACGTAAGACAAGCGAACTTTTGCTTTACCGTAGGATTGCTTTGCTAGTGCGATGTTCATGGGGTTCCTTGTCGCTTAATCAAAAAGTACGTCTATGGTCTCGATCAAAATTTTTCGCTCAGGCGATCACGATGAATGTCTTTATAGTAAATGTACGTAGCAGGAGTTTTTCCCATCGCAACAAACCACTGCGGACAATACGAAGCCATCCAAATGACGTCGCCTTCGGTGACCGGAAAATAGTCATCGCTCAATCGATAAACACCTTTTCCAGCAAGCATCATCAAACCATGCTCCATGGTGTGGATTTCAACTTGCGGCAATGTCGCGCCGGGTTGATAGGTGAAAATATTGACCGCCATATCGAATTCAGGTTGGATCGGCAGCAACGTTTGTAGTCGCGCGTCCTCGTCGCCCATAAAAGGCTCACTTGGCACATCACTCGATTTTCCAATCACTGGTTCGGGAGGGCTGTATTCGAGATGTTCGTTGTACTCTTTCTCGAAAACGACTAACTTCGTTTCTTCATCGCCGCTGATGGTGTGCTGCAAGTCGGCAGGAAGAAAAGCGTAGTCGCCAGTTTCAAGTCTGTGACTGTTCGAATCATCAATCGTCAGCGTGCAAGAGCCGCTGCGAACGTAAAAGAATCGTTGGACGCCGACTCCAGGCGAGCCGCTTCTTCCACCGGCTTCGATGGTGGCCGTGTATTGCGTGAATCGCGCACCCATTTCTGGAGAGACGTGGATTACGGCGGAGGCTTTTTCCCAGCCAAACAGCGGTGAATGAACGTGGGTGTCCGCTGTGATCAACGCGTAATCACTTGCCAGTTTGCTTCGTGTAAAACCAAAAACGTCCATTAAACTTCCAGTGCAATCAGCTTTTGTATACGAATGCGAGATCTAGCATTCTAACCCCACAGCTTCTGTTTTTTGGAGTCGAGTTTGGGAATTTGGCGTAGTAAAAGACAACCTTCTTGGGCAAGTTTGAGAATTATCACAAACATATCCTTAAGTAAGTGAGGCGCTGTAAACCTTGTGCCTCATTGGTTACGATAGTGGGATGAATCGCTTGGAAATCGACATATCGAAACATTTTCCGAATCTGCCAAAGGCACCGATCGTGGAAGCGGTAGTGCACTGGCAGGCGCCACCGACGAAGCAGTTTGATCGACAATCTCTGGAATCAGAATTGGCCAAAGAGTTTGAAGGCTACGTCACCCAAGTACAAGTTAATCAGGAGCTGGGCGTTAGTGGAAATCCGCGCGGCTTTGAGGTTAAACAACAAACCAACTGGGAAGGCGTACGGCTGAATTCTCCAAAGGAAGGGCCAGCGAAGTTCGTCTGTCAGTTTTTGAAAACGGGAGTCGCATTCAGTCAGTTGGCTCCCTATCAGGGCTGGTCGCAGTTCATTGAGGAAGCCAAGCAATTTTGGAGGAAGTATGAGGCGTTGGCTGAGCCCACCACTGTATCTACTTTGAGTGTACGATACATATCGCAAATACCGGTACGATCTTTCACAGACGTTGGCAACTGTATTGAGCAGGTTTGCAGTCCTTTGGACGCGTTAGGACTCGAAGCAGATCATTTTTTTCATCAGGATTCGATCCAACTGGCGAACCAGCCGTATAAAATAAATGTGATTCGGGCGGTACAACCCGCAACCGACAAATCGGAAAACTTGATTGTCGATATTTTGGTCTCCACGACCTCAGTATTGGAGAATTTGGAAGTTGTAGACGATAAGCTTGAAGAACTCCGGTTTATCAAAAACGAAGTCTTCTTTACACTTATGAAAGAGGCTGAAATAAAGTTTGGAGCATCTGATGGTAACGATTGAACGAAAGTACGGTGTCAGTGAGGCTGCTGGGATAGTTGATCAGTTTGTTGACCAGATCAGAGAGCAGAATAACGGCACCGTTACGTTCTCAAACTTTTCTCTGGTTGATCAACTACTTGATGCGTTCCATGACGCGTCAACCGATGGTTGGGACGGTGAGGGTTCCATTGCCGTTTCACGAAAGACTCTTTCACTTGCCCATCAACTGGTTGAAAGCTTGCCAACCGAGTTTCGCACCCCTGAGATTTCTGCTGAACCGGACGGCCACATTCACCTTGAATGGTTCGTTAGCAGTCGGCGGGTACTTGGAGTCAGCGTGAACCCAGATGGACGTTTGCATTGGGCTGCGTTGGTCGGTGACGAGGACCCACGCGGAACCTGCCGATTCGGAGGTCAGACTCCCATCACATTGCTGCATTGGATCGGACGAGTCTGTAGCGGATGATCGATCCTGACAATGTGCCAGATGTCGAACAGGACGAAATGCTTGCTCGATTCGTCTTAGAAAAGAAGCTGATTTATTACGAAGACAAGTCAGCAAAACCACGTCTTTTCTATCCCTATAAATATGTCGAGCTTTCAGTCAATCGTCACCGCGATTGTATCGAAAGTGAAGTTTGGGAGTTTGGGAGTTTGGGAGTTTGGTTTTGGCGTGGCAAAATTCCGCAACAAGCAACTGCATGGTCGATGCGACATCACGGTCGCCGATTGTACGTTTGATTCGCTGAGCGTGATTGCGAAACCAATAAAGAATGATCCGAAGGGCGTTCCCGACAATCCAAACCACTCCAACATTGTCGGTTATCCAGACAACAAAGAAGACCAGATGTCACTGGCACAGAAGCTTGCTGCTAGGGCGAGCAAACAAGTTGTTCCCCCAGACGATTTTGACGGTTAGCTACTCAAATTAGCAATTGCAGGGTGCAGCTTTTTTCAGGTCTGATTCGAAGACTGCTTCTGAAACTTATGCGGAACTGTAAGAAAAACTAGACTAATGTTCTCTGGTTAGTTTTTCAGATCACTCTCAACGGAATCCGAGATTCGAATTAGAGCATCGACCATTACTCTCAACGCGACTTCTATATCTTCTCGGGTGGCAAATTCACTAGGATGGTGACTAATGCCATCGGTGCATCGAATGAACAACATACACGTTTGAGCCACGCGCGCCATGATCATGGCGTCGTGACCGGCGCCGCTGACCATTGTCTTTCTGGCTTGGCCGACATTCTCGACGCCACACAATAGTTGTTCGGTCAATTGGCCGTCCATTTGAGTCGCCAGATTGAATTGTTCACTGACGATTTCGCCGGTAATGTTTCGCGATTCAGCAATGGCCTTGATCGCAGATTTAATCTTCTCGTATGCTTCGTTTCGAATCTCGTCAGAGGCGTGTCTCAGGTCCAATCGAAGATCCGTTTGAGCGCTGATCACATTGGAGATTCCCGGCAGCGCTTCGATATAACCCACCGTCGCGAAAAGTCCGTCAGTCTGTTGGCCAATTTCCTCGATTTCCAAAATCAACTCTGCCGCAGCAGCGAGCGCGTCCTTCCGCCGGTCGTGGGGGACGGTTCCGGCATGACCGGCCTCACCCACGAAGCGAATGTCGGCTCGTGTTTGGCCAGCAATCGCAGTCACAACGCCGACCGAAAGATTGTCCTCTTGGAGGGAGACCGCCTGCTCGATGTGGGCCTCCAAGAATCCCACCAAATTCCTCTGGCGATAGGAAGTAGATTCGATACTTTTAACTTCGCAGCCAAACGCGTCTAACGCTTGTCGCATTGAAATAGAATCTTGATCGGTACGATTAAGATCCTCCGCTGTGAGGTCTCCCGTCATTCCGAGCGAGCCGACGAAAGGAAACGAATAGCGAATGCCTTCTTCTTCTGAGAAACCAACAATCTCCAGATCGAATTTCAAATCAATTTTGGCTTTATGTAAAAGCTCCGCCACGCCCATTCCTAGCATGACTCCGAGTGCTCCGTCAAATCTCCCCGCATTAATCACGGTGTCTAAATGCGAACCGATCATGAAGACTGGCCGATTCGCTTCTGAAGTAATCTGACTAGAAGACCTAGTGCCGATCAGATTTCCAACTGCGTCGAGCCGGCTGTCCATGTCGATGGCGCGAAACCACTCGCCGAGTCGGCCATGTGCTTTCTTCATAGACTCTGAACAAAAAAGACGAGTCAATCCTTTGTCACAATCAGAAAAAGAAGCTAAAGAGTCGCATCGCTCTACAATCTGATCCACTACCGCTAGAATGTGGTCATCTTCAATAATTTGATGTAATTCGGAATCTAACATTCTAGAATTTGTGAAGTTGTTGGCAGAAGAATGCTTGCAGTTTATGTTGGCAAGCCTCGCTCTAGGTATAGTAGTTAGAGATGATGTTCGCCCAACAAGTAACCTTTGAAAAAGGATCGGATGCGAGATTACATCTTACTCTTTGTTAATGGAAAGCGAAATCGCATTGACGGTGCGGATGCTTTTCGGACGGTATCGGATTTCCTGCGTGGTGTTTTAAACCTTTGCGGGACGAAGATCGTTTGCTCCGAAGGCGATTGTGGATCTTGCAGCGTCCTGTGCGGAACGCCTGATTTTCAGAACAGAAGATTTTCGTACAAGCCTATCGATTCGTGCATTCGATTTGTCTATCAACTTGACGGCTGCAATATTGTTACAGTTGAAGGACTTGCCGATAACGAAGTCCAAGGTGGAAAACTAAATTGCGTGCAACAAGCAATGATTGATTGTCACGGCTCTCAGTGCGGCTTCTGCACACCCGGTTTTGTGATGGCCATGACTGGGATCCTTGAAGACTCTAATAGCCCCAGCGAAAACGACTGGCGACGCGGTCTAACGGGAAATCTCTGTCGCTGTACGGGTTATTCGCCGATCATTGAAGCCGGCTTGCGAAGTGATACGAAATCATCTGCGTCAATGAACGATTGCTTTGAACCCACAGCGATGCTTGATGCGATCGGTAACGCGGCCAGCCAAGAGATTACAGTCACCTCAAATACCCAAACGATTTACAGTCCTACAACGATCGATCAAGCAGTTCAATATCTTGTCCAATATCCTGAGGTAAAGATTGTCGCCGGAGCCACGGACGTTGGTGTTCAGTTCAACAAAGGCAATTGCGAAGCTGAAGTTTGGTTGGATTTGAATCGCGTTTGGTCCATGAAGACCGTGTCTCTAACTGGAGGTGCGATCGTTGCAGGAGCTGGAGCGACTTGGTCAGACATCGAAATACTGATCGAGAACGACCTGCCACAGTTCCATCAAATTCTCACTTGGTTCGGTTCACCGCAAATTCGCAATGTCGGTACCATCGGAGGCAACATTGTCAACGCTTCGCCGATCGCTGATTCGTTACCGCTAATGTTTGTCTGCAATGCTGAACTTCAATTGACTGGCGGTGATGGGACACGCGAGGTAAACATCAATGATTTCTATCAAGGCTACAAGAAATTTGATTTACAGCCGGGAGAGTTGCTTTCCCAAATCCGGATTCCATTACCGGAAGACGATGAGGAATTGCGGCTTTATAAAATCTCAAGACGCCAAGACCTCGACATTTCCAGCTTCACTGGCGCAATCAAGATGAAGCTCTCAGGAAGGAAGATACGGTCTGCCGTGATCGCTTACGGTGCAGTAGGGCCAGTCGTATTGCGTCTTCCGAAAACAGAATCGTTTTTAGCCGGTAAAGAATTAAACGAAGAAACGATGGTAGCCGCCGGTGAGATTGTTGTGAGCGAGATTAAACCAATCACGGATGTCCGCGGCGGCGACGAGTATCGACTCCAGTTAGCGCGGAACGTGCTGTTGAAATTTTTGCATGAGGTGCGCCCCGAAGGAGCACTCGCATGAACGAACATTCGCAAAATTTACTAGAGCGAGTGAAAGTCTTAGACGGCAAGTCTGTTGGCAAATCGATTCCGCATGATTCGGCGATTGGGCACGTTACGGGGTCGGCACCGTACATCGATGATCTGCCTCGTCGAGTCGACGAGCTATTTGTTGGCTTTGCCGGTTCACCATTTGCGGCGGGTAAAATTGTCTCGGTCGAATTGGATGACGCTCAAAAAGTTGAAGGCGTAGTTTGTGTTTTAACGCATAATGACGTCGGCCCACACAATATTTTTGGTCCCCTGTTTTGCGACGAACCCTTCTTGGCAGACGGAGAATTGCTTTATATTGGTCAACCCCTTGTGATCGTAGCGGCCGAGACACAAGCGGCATTAGCCGAAGGGATCAACCGCATCGTGATCAATGCCACAGCCTCGGAACCAGTTTTGAGCGTAGACGAAGCGATCAAGCAAAAGAAATTCATCGGTCCACGACGCCAAATCAAATGCGGTGACCCTGAGACCGCCATCAACAATGCTCCTGAAAAACTCTCTGGAACGTTTTACATCGGTGGGCAAGAACAGTTTTATCTTGAATCGCAAGCAGCAATCGCTTTTCCGGGCGAACAGGATCAGTTGATCGTTCATTCGTCGACGCAGAATACGACCGAAATTCAAACGATGGTCGCTGAAGTGCTCGGGCTTTCGATGCACCAAGTGGTTTGTATCTGCAAAAGAATGGGCGGCGCTTTTGGGGGTAAGGAAACTCAGGCCGTTATTCCAGCGCTGATGGTATCACTGGTCGCCCAGCGTACCGGACGAGCGGCACGAATTGTCTATGATAAAGACACCGATATGTGTGTCACAGGGAAACGGCATGCGTATGTTTGCAACTGGGAAGTTGGATTCAAACCAGACGGTCAGATCGTTGGTCTAAAGTGTGATTTTTATTCCGATGGCGGTGCCGCCGCCGACCTTTCAACGTCGGTCATGGAGCGCACGCTGCTGCATGCAGACAATTCGTACTTCTTTGAACACGCTCAATTCAATGGACAGGTATGTAAAACCAACGTACCACCCAATACCGCATTCCGTGGTTTCGGCGGACCACAGGCTGTTGCGGCAACTGAAAATATCATTGAACGAATCGCCGAATATCTGAAGATCGATGCATTTGATTTACGGTTGAAGAATACCTACGGCCAAACAGACCGCAATGTGACGCCTTACGGCCAACTGTTCTCTGGTAATCACATGTCGGAGATCATGGAGACGCTGGCCGAGTCATCGAATTACCGACATCGTGTGGCAAAACTTCCCGGGCGTAATAGTACTGACCGGATGAACCTGCACGGTATTTCAATGACGCCGGTCAAGTTTGGTATTTCCTTTACGACGAAGTTCTTGAACCAAGCCAACGCATTGGTCAACGTTTACACCGACGGTACGATTCAAGTTTCCACCGGCGGTACCGAGATGGGGCAGGGGCTTAACACGAAAATCCGCCAGCTGGTGGCTGACGAATTTGGCGTCGGATACAGCAGCGTTATCGTGATGCCGACCTCGACGGAGAAGAACAATAATACTTCACCCACGGCTGCTTCGGCTGGAACGGATCTTAACGGTGCCGCTGCGGTCAATGGGAGCCAGATCATCAAGAAACGGCTTGCCGATTTCGCGGCAGAAATATTTGCGTCGCCCGAAAAAGGACTGATTCCTTCCCCCGACCATATCGAATTTGCTGGTGGAATCGTCAGCGACGTGCGGCAACCGGGCAGCGGCATCCCTTTTAGCGAGCTGTGTAATCGGGCTCGTTTGGAACGCATCGATCTGGGAGCTCGAGGCTTTTATAAAACGCCCGGAGTTGATTTCAACAGGGAGACGGGCAAAGGAAATCCGTTTCTTTATTACACTCAAGGTGCCGCGGTTGCCGAAGTTTCGATTGATCGATTCACTGGCGAACTCACAGTGCCACGAGTCGATCTATTGATGGATATTGGCAAATCAATCAATCCGAAAGTGGACATGGGGCAAATCACTGGCGGATTTATTCAGGGAATGGGTTGGGTCACCGCAGAATGTCTGGTGTACGACGAAAAAGGAAACCTACTTTCTCATTCTCCGACGACTTACAAGATTCCCGCGATCACTGATGTGCCACCAGAGTTCAACTGTGCCTTCTTCCCCAACGATGACAATTTGCATTGTGTTCGGAGAAGTAAAGCCGTTGGTGAACCGCCGTTATTGTTAGGTGTTGCAGCTTGGGCAGCGGTAAAAAATGCGTTGTCGTTTTTGCCCAGCGATCACGATCCTAACCTGAGTCTACCGGCAACCGGAGAGGAGATCTTGCGTTGTCTTACCGAACAAGCCAACGGCTGATCCTGTTTCGCATCGATGAAGAATGATCTCACACATATCGAAGCCCTTTCCAAAATTGCTCGTACGGGAGCGGCATTTGTGGTCGTTACGATGGTGGAATCAACGGGAAGCACTCCGCAAGATCCCGGCACGCGCATGGTGGTTGACCAAACGGGACTTGTTCATGGCACTGTCGGTGGTGGCAAAGTCGAACACGCAGCGATTGAGCACGCTAAAGCAATGCTTATTGACGCGACAAATAGCCGGCAGTTGGTTGATTGGAACTTACAGCGCGACATTGGTATGACCTGCGGTGGCCTGGTGAAACTTTTCTTCGAAGTTTACAACCGAAACGATTGGCACATCGTCGTCTTTGGCGCGGGCCATGTTTCCCAAGCACTCGTTCGGTTATTGTTGACGCTCGATTGTCGCGTAACCTGTTTGGATTCGCGCACCAAGTGGTTGGACAAAATGGATGACGACCCAAGGATGCGGAAAATCTGTAGCGAGGATCCTAGTCAATTCGCCACCACGCTGACCAATTCTGACTATGTGATTTGTATGACAATGGGACATTCAACAGATCGTCCGATCCTGTCAACCATTTTTAAAAACGGTATCCAGCCGGCTTACCTTGGCGTGATTGGCAGCAAGTCCAAACGTGGCGCGTTGATACGCGAGCTAAAAAACGAAGGAATCGAAGCAGAGACTGCGGGCGAGTTCTTGTGTCCGATGGGACTACCGATCGGCTCGAATCAACCAGCGGAAATCGCGATCAGCATTGTAGCGCAACTGCTGGAGGTAAGGGACGCAAGGGTTGCAGCGCAAACACAACCCGACGCATGAGTTTGGAAGTTGCACCTTTGAAAGCGAATTCCACATTCGATTGGTCAAAACGGACGTTAATCTGAAATCGCGAAGTGTTTCAATACACGCCCGAAGCGCCAGCGAGGAAATCGGAAAAAAACGGAAATATCCGCTCGCTCGCGCTTCGGGCTTGTATTTGTGCAATTTCAAAACTTACGCGTCGGGTTATGTCAGGGGTGGCAATGGTCCTCAGACAAACAGCGGCACGAAATCAAATAGATCTACATCAAACAGTCCTTTGTCGCTAATCTTCAGCGACGGGATTACCAATAGTGCCATAAACGACAATGTCATATAAGGCGCTCCAAGAGTCGTCCCCATGGCTTTTACTTTTTGATTAAGCACGCCGTATTTTTCGCCAACCTCTCGGCATGATCCAGTCGACATTAGTCCAGCAACCGGAAGTGGTAACACGTCAGTTGTCCCGCTTTTCGAAACAGAAAGCCCGCCCTGCTGTTCGATCACAGCATTAATCGCTGCGGCCAAGTCATCATCGTTGGTGCCGACAGCAACGATGTTGTGCGAATCGTGCGCGACAGACGACGCAATCGCGCCAGATTTGAGTCCAAATCCCGTCACAAAAGCGACCGAAGGTTCAGCGGCCGCATATCGGTTGCAAACGACGATCTTCAGAATGTCATTTTCTACATCAGCAATAGCCATACCATCTTCAATCCGACATGGTCGAGTTAGACCGTTGGTGATCAACTGGCCATCGATTGCTTCCATGACACGGATGTTGGACGATTCCGCTTTGATCGCAAGCTGTTGAGCATCAAATGGCGTCGCGGCAAACTTGTTGACGGTTTCCGGCTTGGGAACGGTCAGTAGGCTCTGTCCGTTTTCGGAAACTAACTCTCCATCAAGATAGGTCGCTGCCACATTGAAACTACTCAAATTATCTACAACGATAAAATCGGCCGGATCTCCAACACGCAGTAGCCCCACACCGAGTTCGTAATGATTGACTGGATTGACGCAGGCGACCGTCAGAACGTTCATCAAATCGCTGCCCGCAGCGACAGCGCGAGCGACGAGCTTGTTGATATGCCCTAGAAGAAGTTCGTCGGGATGTTTGTCATCGCTGCAAAGCATGCAGGCGTCAGGATGTTCATCAATCAGTGTTTGTAAAGCGTCGAAGTTACGAGCGGCAGATCCTTCGCGAATGGCGATTTTGCAGCCAGCATTAATTTTGTCGATTGCTTCTTCGCGCGTGAAGCACTCGTGGTCGGTCGTGATGCCCGCCGCGATATACTTAGCGGCCTGATCGCCTCGTAGTCCAGGAGCATGGCCATCAACAGGCTTTCCCAGATCGAGTGCAGCCTTGATTTTGGCAGCGACTTCCGGATCGTCGTTTAGGACACCTGGAAAGTCCATCATCTCACTAAGGTAACCAATTCTAGGGTCGGACAATAGTTTTGCCGTTTCGCCGGCGTCAAGTTTAGCGCCGGCGGTTTCGAAAACAGTCGCTGGCACGCAAGCGGGAGCGCCAAAACAAAACTTGAATTTTGTCTTGGAAGCGTTACGCAACATCAGTTCTACACCGTCAAGACCGCACACATTTGCAATCTCGTGTGGGTCTGAAACGGTCGCTACTGTGCCGTGGTTGACAGCAACTTTGGCAAACTCGCACGGCAATAACATCGAACTTTCAATATGGATGTGCGAATCAACAAATCCGGGCATGATAAAACCGGCAGTTGCATTAACTGGATTCGGTGTTCGATCGATTGAAGCAATTTTCCCTTGGAAGACAGAGATTCTAGCGGCATAGATCTCGCGCAAATGAACGTCGACTAGATTGCCAGAGAATGAAAATTCCATTTTGTTGTCGCGAAATGCAAGCAGTTTCTAAGTCCAATGTACCCGAATTGATTGAACCGAAATACCCTCACAGTCAGTTCGCCGCATGACTTCCCATTTGAGTATCGCGATCTTCAAACAATAAATCTATGTAGGAAGATCAATTTATGAGGGCCGTAAAGGACAGTCGGTTGTGGTTCTAGTCTTAGATCGCGAGCCAATTTTTGAGCCGTCGTGTCCGTTAAAAACGAGGACGTTACCGTGTTCGACTCAAGTGTCCAGTGCCAGCGTTTTTTGCTGGAATTCCGGTGTTATCTGTTAAAAGCAATGCAGAAACCATTTACGCTCGACCTGCTGAGGCTGTTTTGCAATCATTGTAACCCTCCCACTGCAGAGGCGTTCGGCTCGTCGAGCGACTCTTTTACCATCCTCTACAACTTTTCACTCTTTTTTGAAGGCTCATAGACATATGGAAGCTACACGAAAATACATTGCCGAGTTCATTGCAACGTTTTGGCTGGTGTTCGCCGGTTGCGGCTCGGCACTTCTCGCCGCCGGATTTACAACACCCGACGGCTTACACTTAGGAATTGGTTTCACTGGCGTCTCTCTGGCGTTTGGATTGACGGTGCTTTCGATGGCTTATGGCATCGGTCATATCTCGGGTGCTCACCTTAACCCGGCCGTAACCCTTGGCGCGTTTTTGGCAGGAAGACTACATGTCAAAGACCTCGTGCCGTATTGGATTGCTCAATTTGCCGGCGGAGTAGTAGCCGCTTTTTTGTTGTACTTCATTTGCAGCGGTGTTCCAGAATACGTTCCTGCAAGCTATGCGGGAGTCTGTAATGGATACGGAGAGCACTCGCCGGGAAATTACAACATGGTCGCCGCGTTTGTTGCGGAAGCGGTCTTCACGTTTATCTTTCTGATGGTCATTTTGGGTTCGACCGACTGGCGAGCCAGTGCGGGTTTCGCTGGGATCGCAATTGGTTTGTGTTTGACGCTGATCCACCTTGGCTTGATTCCTGTTACCAATTGTAGCGTCAATCCCGCTCGTAGCTTGGGCCCAGCCATCGTCGCGATGGTTAATGGTGAAACTTGGCCGATGCAACAAGTATGGTTGTTTTTTGCTGCACCTGCAGCCGGAGCAGCACTTGCTGGCGTTGTCTATCGATCGATCTTCCACGTCGCCAATCCAGACGACTAACGGATCATTTACAGTAAAATGACATCCGCTTTGCCAGGTGTCACTTAAATAGGGCGGCCACGATTTCCACAATCGCTGGTCGCCCTATTCTTTTAGCGTTGAAACTTCGATCGTTTACTGTTGGTTCGCTATTTCTTCCTGTTTCACCTTCGTTTTGTGGCTCAAGGCCCTGTCGCCGCATATAACCCAACTTGGTATAAATAGGTCGGTACAAATTGCACTTTACTGATGACAGTAAAGCAAACAGCCAGACGGATCGAAGATGAAATCACTTGAACGTAGCATTGGCTTGGGCGCCGTCGTCGCGATCAGCATCAGTGCGATGCTGGGAAGCGGTATCTTCGTGCTTCCCGGACTGGCTGCGGTTAAGACGGGACCCATGGTCTGGCTGGCCTATCTATTCGCTGGGCTAGGAGTATTACCAGCGGCACTCTCCAAGTCAGAACTAGCGACCGCCATGCCGACCTCAGGCGGTACCTATGTTTATCTTGAGCGTGCGTTCGGACCTCTGACCGGAACCGTTTCCGGCATCGGCCTCTGGTTGTCGTTGCTTCTCAAAAGCGCATTTGCCCTCTACGGATTCTCAGCCTATTTGGCGGTATTGGTTGCCGTTCCTCAGAAGCCGGTTGCTCTAATCCTGTTAATTTGCATTACGGCGCTTAACATCGTTGGTGTTAGCATCATCGGCAAGCTACAGAAAGTGATCGTCGGCGTCGTTCTGGTGCTCTTGCTGATCATGTCCTGTTATGGATTAACGACGATGGAGTGGAGCAATTTTGACGATGGATTTACCAAAGGGACAACGGGGTTTATTGCCGCCGCCGCGTTTGTTTATGTGTCTTACGCGGGCGTCACAAAAGTGGCCGCCATTGCTGGAGAAGTAAAAGATCCCGGAAGAAATCTGCCGCTGGGGATTCTCATTTCTTGGATTCTCGTGATGTGCATCTATGTGTTCGTCGTGTTTGTGCTGGTGGGCAACGTGTCTCACAAAGAGCTGTCGGGATACGACCATGGCGAATACAAACCAGATTTGAAACCAATCTATACCGTCGCAAAAATACTCGGTGGTCAAACGTGCGGATACATTGCTGCTGTTTTTGCTGTGTTGACGATGACATCCATGTCGGTCGCTGGCCTGTTAGCAGCATCGCGATTTCCGTTTGCCATGAGTCGCGATCAACTGTTGCCTGACAAGCTTCAGGACATCAATGAGAAATTCAAGACGCCAGTCTGGTCCATTTGCGTCACCTCCGCCGCGATGGCAATCAGCATCATGTTCCTGCCGGTAGAACAGATTGCGAAGCTTGCCAGTGCTTTTATGATTGTTGCATTCATGTTCATTTGTGGCACGGTGATGGTGCTGCGTGAAAGTGCAGCGACGTGGTATAAGCCCGAGTTTCGCGCACCGCTTTATCCAATTTTGCAGATCATCGGTATCCTTGCCGGTGGCACTTTGTTGTGGGCCATGGGGCTTACCAGTATCGCGGCTATCGCCGGAATCTGTTTGATTGGAGGACTTTCCTACGCGGTCTACGGTCGTCATCAGACTTCGCGATTGGGTGTCGTGGGTCGTATGGGAAAACGCACGGATCTTGTTGGTGGAGGCAACGACCAAACAGAAAATGATGAATTACCTCATGATCTAAACGAAGATCTACCCAAAGAAGCCGCCGTCGTCGTCCCACTTTTTGGCAGCGAACGATCTCCGGAAACGCTGGTGGAAATGGGAGCAGCTTTGGCTCATCATCGCAAACTAGAAGTTTTGCACGTTACCGAAGTTCCCGAGCAAATGTATCTGGCGGATGTTCTCGAGGAAGATCATCTTTCGATCGCCCTCAGCCGTCGTATTCACGTGATGGCCAAGGAAGAAGAAGTCAACCTTGAGTACAACACGACAGTCTCGCATGACGTCGTGCAAACCATCCACAAAGTCGCCGACCGTTTGGATTGCGAATGGGTGGTGATGGAATCAGCAAGCCGGCGCACCAAAGGAATCACATTTCAAAATCAGCTGGGATGGTTGCAGGATCACTTGCCATGCAACCTTGCCGTCTTTAAAGACGCAGGCGTGCGCTACATCCGCAAGATCCTTGTCTTTGCCGAACCCGGACCACATGATTCGCTGGTTGTTACAACCGCCGATCATCTGGCCGACATATACAAGGCTGAATTGAGTTTCGCATGCTTTATTGATCAGAACGAAGAACCGCTAAACAGCCAAGCCAAAGCGGATTACGTCGATCAGTTGCGGGAGCTTTGTGCGAACAAGACCGAAATGATGAAACTCACAGGGTCAACCGAAATGTTGGCCATCGAAAAAGCTACCGAAAAGTTCGACCTCTTGATTATGGGTGCGCCTCCGCCGCGTACTCTATCGACAAGATTTTTTGGAACGCCCAAAGATGTGTTAACCAGAAAGTCGGCTTGCAGCGTACTGTGGCTGAAGACACCCACCGAACAGATGCATGATGCACTGAATGTTGTTCAGCGTGGTGCGGGCGAGAGTTTTGACTTGATGGATTACATCTCGGCTGACTACGTGCAGCCAAAAGTCAAAGTTCAGAAGAAGGAAGAGCTGTTTCGTCTCGCGACGGAGAAGCTTTCTGGAAAATTTGATGACGAAATCAGCCCGCTGATCATCAGTACAGCGCTGTGGGAGCGCGAACAAACGCAGGTCACGTCGATAGGAAAAGGCGTCGCGATGCCGCACGCGACCCTTTCCCGTGCTCCGGCCGGAAGTTCCACGATTGCCGTTTATACCTTGGACAAGGAAATAGATTTTGGAGCACCCAACGGTGCCAAAGTGGATGTCTGTTTCTTCACAATGGGACCACCGGCCGATCGTCAGATACACCTTGAGATTCTTTCTCAGCTTGCAAAATTGGTCCTGAACAACAGTTGTCTGGAAGATTTGCGTTCGGCCACAACGGCGGAAGAACTGTACGCAACAATCCAGAAGTATTGCGGCTGAATGAGTCAGCCTGTAATTCGTGACGCAAGCCAACCGAAGCAATAAAATTCATTCGACGGAGGCAAAAGGGATAGCCGATGATTAATGATAACAAGCGGCGTAATATAAAACGGTTTGCGGTGACTATAACGATCGCCATCGCTCAAGTAGTCACACTTGGACTTTCTGGTTGTACTCAAGAGCCAGTGGCAGGTAATTCCGAAGCAGTTCAATCGACACCTGCACAGACGTTGACTGAAACAAAACTCCAAGTCGAAGCAGCGGAAGAACGATCATCCGTCGCGCCGGAGACTGATCAAGGACTTCTCAAAACGGCAGGTGATTTTTTTCAAAAGGCGAGATCTGGAACGGGTGCGACTGCTATCGGGGCAAAGGATTGGGTGCAAAAAAAGATCGGTGATGCGACGACGGCCAGTGGAGAGTCGGCTAACGACGCGCTCACTTGGGCCAATGACACGTTTGATTCACTTAAAGAAAGTGGTTTGACCAGCGCCGAAAATACCAGCCAGTGGCTGAGTCAGGACTGGAAGAATATGCAATCGTGGGAATACAAAACGGTTGTTTTGGAAATGACTGAAGGAGAATCGGCTGACGATCAGTTGAATCAAATGGGTGCTCAGGGCTGGGAGTGTTTTCATGTCGATTCGGGAACTTTCTATTTTAAGAAACCGGCGGACAGTTATCTGCGTAGCCTTCCTTTCCGCGATGTTATCAAGCTGATTCCGTTATTGAATCAGGCGAAATAGACAGTGTGTGGTCGCCACATCAAATTCCCTTACCGCCGAGACCGATAATGCTCAACCAGCCAACTCGCCGCCGTTTTATCACATCTGTGGCCGGTACCACCGCAGCGGTCGCGGCAGCCTCTCTGTTCTCATCCGAAGAAACTGGGGCTCAGGAATTGGAAGCACCTCATCGGCAACGGGCTGTTTTGCGGTCTGTGAAATGGGGGATGATCGAGATCGACGGCAGTGTGCTGGATAAGTTTGAGCTGTGCAAAGAACTTGGCTACGACGGGATGGAGCTGATCAGTCCGACAGAAATTACCGCTGAGGAGATTCGCGAGGCCAGCGAAGCGACAAGTATGCCGATTCATGGTTTGGTCGATATGAAGCACTGGCAGATTCGACTCTCCAGCCCCGACCCTCAAGTCCGAGACAACGGCCGGCAGATCTTGGATCGGGCAATTGCTGATGCAAAAACTTTTGGCGGCGATTCGGTGTTGCTCGTACCCGGCAAGGTTGGTGGAGACGATGAGACGCATGATCACGTTTGGAATCGTTCTATCGCCGAAATTCGTAAGAGCATTCCCGTGGCGGCGAGATTGGGTGTGCGGATCTTGATCGAAAACGTTTGGAACGGATTTTGTGAAACGCCTGATCAGTTGAAGGACTACATTGATGAGATCAACAGTCCGTGGGTCGGGGTTTACTTCGACATTGGCAACGCCCAGAAGTTCGCGCCCAGCGAGCAATGGATCAAAACCCTTGGAGCGCGTATTGTTAAACTGGATATCAAGGATTGGGGCATCGAGAACGGGTTCTGCAAAATTGGCGAAGGAGATGTCGATTGGAAAGCCGTAAATGAAGCCTTGGCCGAGATTGGTTTTTCGGGTTGGTCAACCGCGGAAGTGCAGGGTGGTGATCGCGAACGGTTGGCTGATATTGCACAACGCATGGAACGCGTTTTGGAATAGCGCGTTGGGCGAATCGGATACATCGAAACAGTTTTAAAGGGAACCAGTTGTGACTCGAGAAAAGCCAGATCGTAGAACGTTTCTCAAGACATCGTCCGCTACTGCAGGCACCGCTGCGTTTGCTCCCGCGTTACTTGCGCCGGCCGTTCACACGGGACATCAGGAAATGTTGAAGTTGGGGCTGGTCGGATGTGGAGGCCGTGGAGAAGGTGCGGTTCTGAACGCCTTGAGCGCCGATGCCAATGTAAAACTGGTTGCTATTGGAGATACGTTTCGTGATCGGGCGTTGATACGGCAAGCCAATTTTCTAAAGAATGAAGAACTCGCCAGTCGCGCGACGGTTGCAGACGATCAAGTCTTCGATGGGTTCGAAAGTTTCAAAAAGGTCGTCGATGCAAGTGACGTGGTGATTCTGGCTACGCCACCTCATTTCCGCCCCGAACACCTTGCCTACGCAGTTGAGCAAAACAAGCATTGCTTTGTAGAGAAGCCAATTGCCGTTGATGCACCCGGCGTTCGTGCGGTTCAGAAATCTTGTGACATCGCCAAAGAGAAAGGCATATCCATCGTTTCTGGACTGTGTTGGCGCTATGACTTGGGCATTCAAGAGACGATGCGGAAGATCTTGGAAGAGAAAGCAATTGGCGAGATTGTTTCGATCGAGTCCAGCTACAACACGGGAACGTTGTGGCATCGCGGAGACCAAGAAGATTGGAGCCGGATGGAGTACCAGATTCGTAACTGGTTGTATTTTAACTGGCTGTCCGGTGACCACATCGTGGAACAGGCCATTCACTCGTTGGACAAAACAGCATGGCTAATGGGCGACGTGCCGCCGGTCAAAGCGATGGCACTCGGTGGTCGGCAGCAACGTACCGATTCAAAATGGGGTGACATCTTCGATCATTTCACGGTGTTCTACGAATACGCTTCGGGCCAGCGTGTGTATTTTACTTGCCGCCAACAGGCTGATACTGATCAACATACTGATGAACTGGTTTTAGGTACCAAAGGTCAGGCTCAGGTAATCAAGCATCGCATCAAAACCAATGACGGAGAGAAGTGGCGCTATCGTGGTCCCAAGCCCAGCATGTATGTCAACGAGCATGTTGAATTTTTCAAAAGCATTCGCAGTGGCCAGCCGATCAACAACGGGCACTATATGTGCAACAGTACGATGCTGGCGATCATGGGTCGCATGGCTGCCTACACCGGAAAAACATTAACGTGGGAAGAGTGTATCACCAGCACACAAAGACTGGGGCCAAAGGAATACACTTGGGGCGATGTCCCGACGAGCCCTGTCGCGATTCCGGGCGTAACAAAAGTGCTTTGACACGATCACGAAACAGCCACTGATGCGAACAAAACCTATTTCAAATTCTGTTCTTTTAGCGGTCGCGCTTGTTCTTTGGCCGGCAATGATTTTAGCTCAGACGCCGGCTGCGGAAACTGCAGTCGAGCCTGCCTCACAGGAGCCCAACGAGTTCCAATCCTACGCGCGGGCGATACCGGGAACCAAGGTAGAGTTTGAAATGCTGCCGATTGCTGCCGGTGAATTTCTGATGGGCAGTCCCGATTCAGAATTGGGACGCAAACCCGATGAAGGTCCTCAAGTGCGCGTCAGGGTCGAAGCTTTCTGGATGGGGAAGCACGAGGTCTCTTGGGGTGAGTATCAACAATTCATGAAACTGTGTGCGATTTTTGGCAAGTTCGATGATCTTAAAATACGGCAGGTGTCTCCCGACAATCAGGTCGATGCCGTTACCGCGCCGTCTCAGCTGTACGATCCAAGTTTCGTTTACGAATCGGGTGACGACGTGCGTCTGCCAGCCGTTGCGATGAGTCAATACGGGGCCAAGCAATACACGAAGTGGCTCAGCTTGCTAACCGGAGAATTCTATCGATTACCGACTGAGGCCGAGTGGGAGTATGCTTGCCGCGCGGGGACGACGACGGCATTTTCATTTGGTGATGATCAAAAACGGTTGACCGAACATGGTTGCTTTATCGACAACAGCGATGATGTCACTAGCAAGATCGGCACTCGCAAGCCCAATGCTTGGGGTCTGTTTGATATGCACGGTAATGTTTCGGAGTGGGTGCTGGATCAATACCACGCTGATTGGTATGGCCGCTCAAAGAAGGATTGGATTTCCTCGGTTGATGCGATTGCTTGGCCCAAAAAGTTGTTTCCACGTGTATTAAGAGGCGGATCTTGGGACAGCGATGCAGAAGATTGCCGCAGCGCGGCTCGCCGAAAATCAGACGACGACCAGTGGCGAAGCTACGATCCAAATTCGCCTCAGAGTCCATGGTGGTTTGCCAGCGAACAAGGACAAACGGTAGGATTTCGAATTGTGCGGCCTTTGAAAGCACCTCCACGCGACCAATGGGCCAAGTATCACGACGCTGACCTCGAACAGATACGCGATCATGTCAGACAGCGCATCGAAGAAGAGGGGCGCGGCGAGTGGGGGATAGTTGACTCGAGCTTGCCCGCTGCGATTGAAAAACTTAAGTAGTTTTTTTACTAATACAAGCCCGACGCGCAAGCGAGGGATGTCGAAATCCTGGGAAATATCCACTCGCTTGCGCTTCGGGCTTGTATTTGTGCAACTTCAAAAAGCGCGAGCGGTTGAATACTTGCAGACTTTCCGGTTCATTCGCTTGCGCTTCGGGCTTGCAATGAAAACGCTTAACCTCACTCGGCCAAGAGTGGCCAAGCTACGATTAAAACAGATAACTCCAAAATTATGTTTGGACGAAGCACTAATTTGCCAAAACGAGGTCAGGAGTTAGCTCCAGCCTCTTTTCCGCGCTAGCTTCTGGTTCTTTGTTATCACTTTCTTTGGCGTCTAACCAAGCGTCGATTTCTTTCAGAATGTTCTCGCCGTCGCTATCACCACTTTCCGAGACAGGGATTTGTCCGAAGGCCACCGGCGCAATGTTCAACAACTCCTCTTCGGTATCGATGCGAGCGCCGATATCCTCGACCATGGTTCGAGTTCGAGCCAATTGACTGTCGTCGAAGTCGTAGTGATGGGTTGTCTTGACCAAGTCGTTCATGCGATTGCGGGCCGTTAGCGTCTCGATCTCGACGGCCAACTCACGTTGTTGAATTTGAGCTTTTTCAAGGCCCTCGAATGCCGTTTCTAATGAGGCGCGGCGAATATCCAAAGTCTTGGCGGCGGCTTCGGCGCGTTGCTCGGCAGTCAAATGCATCTTGAACCGGTGACGCAGATCTTCTTTGACACGGTCGGTTGTATAGGCTTTGGCGTTGGATGCCACAAAGATCTTCTTGCCAGATTTGACGTGTTGTCGCAGCGATAGCATCTCGCGTTGGCTGTTTTGCAACTCAGACTTCTGTTGAGCCAGCTGTTGTTCCAACCGCCTAATTTGAACTTTTTCTTTGGCGATCTGGTGGTACATCGAATTGATCTCGGGCCCGATTTGTTCCAGCTGCTTTTTGGCCGCTTCGATTTGAAATGAAATCGGAACCGCTTGTTGGGCCGAATCCAGCATTTTTTGATAAGCGGTTTGCGAGTAGGGCAGCAGATTGTTGCCGTAAAGTAATCCACCCGCCAAGACGGCCCCCAATGTGCCGATGATAAGTCTTTTGCAAATTTTCATGATCTTTCCTCAGAGGTAATGTGCTGCTAGGGATCAAACCAAGAGCTTTTGATTCAAACCCCAACGGCGGCTAACTGATGGAGAGTCTTCGGGAAGCTCAGACTGATATTTGGCAAAAATCCTCTTTTTGGAAAATGATTTCCAGATTTGATTTTCTTGGCCTATATCAGACTTCAACGACTGGGATTGTTGAAACCGCCCTTCGGCACGTAGCCTTGCGTATAGTAGGAGTTGGGCGCGTTTGAGGTGGAGCGTTGAATATTGACGACCTCTCTCGCATTTTTCGCAACCGGTTTACGAACGACCGTCTTTCTTGATCCGCCATAGTATTGAATTGGGGCGCGCGTCTTGGTGGAAGTCTTGGTGGTGCGGCCCCGTGAAAGGTAGATTATCGCTGGCCCAAGGATAACTGTCTTAGGTTCGCTGGCGAGTTGATTGGATTCGCGCCTCGTGATGGTGGCGGCACTTACGGTAGGTTTCAGATAACTCTCACGTTTTTGAAGAGAGATTACTGATTCATTGGCTGCTTGAGCGTCCTTTAGACGTTGAGCGCGTTCTTTGGCCGACCCGTGGAAGCGCGAGCCTCCACTGCCATTTTCAAAGTACCGCTTAGCAGCCTCCACGGCCGAGGGCGAGGCGTTGGTGGCGGCCCATATGTCGGCTTCGCGTTCGGCTTGGCGCGTGGGAACACCGCGCTCAAGGTGGCGAAGATTTACGTGCCCATACTCATGAGCGCGAAAATACTCGCACAGATCAGGCCCAAGTCGCCGACAAATTGCCGGATTGAAATCGATTTGAGATTTCCCAAAGGAATCTAATGTGACCTTTGCGACATCAGGCAACAGCCACCTAGCTCGTTCTTGAACTTGTCCTGCTGCTTCACGGAAGTCGGCTGAAGAAACAGTCACAGCGGCGGCCATCGCCACTAATAAAATCGGCTTTACATCGATTTTTCTCTGACGTCTCACCCTTGTCCCAATTTTGAAAATTAGCGCGCACCGATAGCGCGAAAATACTTGCTTCATTTTTTATCTCCCAGAATGTTGGTTCCCGGTCCGGCCGGGTTCATTGATCAAAAACGGCTTGTTAGCCGGCGGAAGGGAGACGATGAATATTCAAAAAAGTAGCGCAGAACATGATTGCGGCGGGCTATTTAAGCTCCACTGCTATCGAGTTCAATTGTTCCGAAGGAGTTTGAACGTAAGCAAATCAAGAAGACAAAACAGGACAGCGACTAAGTTGAGTGGTTCACATCGACTCCGAGCGAACAGTTCATCTTTCTCCGCTTGCAAGTAGGAGACAAGGCGAGTGTTGCCGTTTGTTTTGCTTATAACAAAATCCAAAATCACGTAATCGACAAATTTAGGCATGTGCGTTGTGCATCAAAGCATCGATAGCACACGCTAAAAAAAGAGGGTGCCGAGAGACACTACGTGATTCAATTTTTTGGGTTAAACCATCGTTCGTATAAGCTGCGTGAGCACGAGACTTGCGCGTAACGCCGACCAAAGTGCAATTCAACCTTGAATTGCTATCGAACAAAAGTCAAACAACAATGAGTGAACTAAACGTTGTCTGCAGTCGGGTGAACCCAAGGAGCACGATATTCTCTTGCTAGGCTTGCGGTAGCTTCTTGGTCTCCAACCGGTCGGCCAGTTTTCGTGTCAAGCTTTAGGCTGCGACCGAGCGCCATGGCATTGTTGGCCATGGTGCACGTTGCCGAAGAAATATGTCCCTCAAGGATATCGGCGACAGGTTTCTCGCGGGTTTTGACAGACTCAAAGAAGTTCTTGAGGTGTCTGCGTGTTGCGCCGACGCTGGATTCGCTGAAACGTTCTTCTTGACGTTCGAGATCGGAGATATCCTCTTTGAGGAAGGT
>CALHPU010000078.1 GCA_938036435.1 uncultured Pirellulaceae bacterium
GTTGAATCCTACGAGGGTCAATCCAAAACGCTGTGCCAGATCGACGGCTAGGCTCGAGGGGGCTCCGACTGCGACCAGCATTGGAATTCGAGCGACTAACGCTTTTTGCACCAACTCAAAACTAGCGCGACCGCTAACCACCAGAATAGAATCGGCCATCGATCTGCCTGAGAGTCCATCTTGGACGACGTCGATCAATTGTTTTCCGATTAGCTTGTCGACCGCATTGTGTCGGCCGACGTCCTCCTGAAGATCGATCAACTCGCCACTTCTGGAAAACAGCCCCGCCGCATGAAGCCCTCCGGTGCTGCCGAAAATAGCTTGTTGCTGACGAAGCAACTCCGGTAATCGTTTGATCAGATTCGCCGCAACGGTGGCACCTGTCTTCACGATGGGAAAAACGTTCTGCGCCTCCAAGGCGTCCAGCGATGCCTTCCCGCATACGCCGCAGCTAGAGGTTGTATAAAAATGCCGCTGTAACTTGCTGATGTCAATCTCTAGCGATGGGGATAGGTTGACACGTAGTTGGTTGCTGGATGATTCGCCATCGGTGACCGGACCGCAGAATTCAAAACTGTCGATGTCAGCACCAGACCCAATAATCCCCTCGCTCAACAAAAATCCTGCGGCCAGATCATGGTCGTTGCCCGGAGTTCGCATGGTAATCGACAGGCTTCGGTCGTTCCGCTTTGAAGTGGGGCCAAAGACAATGCGGATTTCGAGCGGGCTCTCAACCGCGACTGAATCATTGATGCGAAGGACACCAAAGCAATCGTCCGGTGATTCGTTTGGAAACGTATAACGCACGATGGAGATCGTTTTCTCTCCAGAGTTGTCTGGTTGCTTGGGAAGATGGGTCATTTTTCCGTCGCTTTCTGTTTCTCTGCCGTGTGCCGTGTCGCTTGTAGGTTTTCGAGATCGATTCTGGTAGACCAACGCGTGACACTTCCCAGTGATGCAAAATCGTCAGTCCATCTCACAAGCTTAGGCACCTCAATGTCGCTTTTAAGTTTCTGCATCCAGTCCGCTTGATCAAAGTCAGCGTTGCGGCTCAGGAGGATCCACGACGTTTTGTGTTTTCCGCCAGCCACGGAGTCTGCGCGAAAACATGTTGTAAGCTTAAGCTCTTGAGCGGCCGAATAAACGACCGGAGCGAGGTCGACGAAGCGATTTGTAATGTGAGCGACAATGATACCGTCGGGGGCAAGGTGTTTTAGGTACAGTTGAAAACACTCTATCGTTAATAAATGCTGTGGTATGGCATCGCTTGAAAAAGCATCCATGGCGATGATGTCGAATTGGCCCGATCCGGTTTGCTGTAGCTGTTGTTCCAGCAGTACCCGCCCGTCGCCAATCTTAACGGTTGCTTGGTTTTGGAATTGGTGCAAGTAGCTAAAATGCTCCAACGCGATCGTCTCGACTAACGGGTTTATCTCATAGAATGTGAAATGGTCATGCGGCTGGCACCAAGCCAGCATCGCGCCGATACCCATTCCAACGACGGCAATTTTGGAACCTTGTCGATCGGCTCGATTGGATTCCTTAGGCTCCCGCATGCGTCTGGCGGCGATTCCAAATCCGCTAGACGGCCCGTAGTAGCCACTTGGACTCAGGGAATCAATCTCTTCAACCAATTGACCGCCGTGGTCAACGTTTCCGCTGATGAATTTTCTGTAGCCGTTGGTTTCTGATACACGCACTAAACCGTACTCATTTCGGTCTCGGAATATTTCGTTGGGGCGAAACTCTGGGCTTAGCTGATACATCAAACTCGCCAACACCATCGCCGCGATTAAGACTGCTGAAGCCGAGTACACGTACTTAAATAGATTTGAGCTTGTTGCGCTGCCCAGTCTGGTCGGAGCAAGCCAAACGCTGGTGATCATTAGGCTGATCCCCAGCAAAAGTGACAGTTGAAATTCAAGGAAGCCATCGAACAGCACCGGAGCCAGTAGTGTCACGAAGACGCCTCCCGAAGCCCCGCCGATCGCAACGACCAGAAAGAAAAACGTAAGTTGATTGGGTGCTGGTTTCCAACGTTCTAGTTCGCCATGGCAAACCATCGCCATGAAAAAGCAAACACTCGCGAGGCCGGAGACCTGCAATACGATCGAAACGTAAATGTGGGCTTGAACGACAAAAACACTGCCGATGACAGAGAGAAACAGCAGCGGTCCAAAGAAGCGACGCCGATAGAATCTGGGGCGGTCAAAACATATCATGAATGACAAAAGATATAGACTCAGCGGTAGAACCCAAAGGAACGGCACTGACGCGATTTCTTGGCACATCAGGTTAGTCGTCGCCAACAGCAAGACCGAAGGACAAAAAGCCAATAGAAACCAGATCGAGATGGAACTAAGAGATGCCTTTTCTTTTCGAGAGGTCGCGGAGTCTTCAGCCGATTGAGAGTCAGCCCATTGATTAACGCCAAGGGTTGGGGAACCTGCCCACAAGCAGATGGCGGCGAATCCAATGAAAGCAAGCGACCACCAAAGCATCTGCGTTCTGATTGGAATCAAAGGTTCAACCAAGAACGGGTATGAGGCTAGTGCCAGCAACGACCCAAAATTTGATAGCCCGTACAAACGGTAGGCCGAGGCAGATGGTTCAGATTCAACGCGCGTTTGATTTAGTGTGTGGTGCCACGCCTGCACCAGAGAACTGGTGGTGGACAGCGCGAAGTAAGGAAGTCCAATCGAGATTGCCAAAGTGGCAATAATCGACATCGTCAGATCGGTTCCCTGAATCACTTTGGCAGCGGCGGGTGATGCCAGTAATCCAATTGCGGCTATCGCGAGCACAACGGCGTGCAAAATGAATGCAGTTCTGGGGGACAAACTTCGGCGCAGAAAATGGCTATATCCGTATCCCAATACTAGAACGATCTGAAAAAACATCATGCACGTAGTCCAAACCGCAGCCGTCCCTCCGTATGCAGGCAGGATTGACTTTGCAATCATCGGTTGGACCGAGAACAGGAGGATCGCGCTGATAAAAATAGTGAAGTGGAGTCGCGACATCTAGACGGTCTTGGTTTGTTGGCGTGAAGCACTAGTGCTTCTTCCAGTTTTGAGTTTCGGGTTGCCGGTTCGCTCTTAAAGCGTAACGGCGCAAGCCGTCCGGGCGAATACTAATTGATTTGGGATGGGGCCGAAGGGCTCGCGCTCTTTCGCTTTCATCGAAATCCTATTTCCAAAACCGGACGAAGCACTTGTTCATCAAGCAGGGACGCTTTCTACGAACTGAGAAAAGCTTATGATAGTCCACTTAATCGTATCGAAGTCTCCCGTGCCACGAAATTAGAACAGCTATGGATAACGAAAAGATCGCGAAAGTACTCGGTCAACTTGCAGACCTTCTAGAATTTACCGGTGCCAATGCATTTAGGCTACGCGCCTACCGCAATGGTGCCCGGAAAATCAAGGAGCTGCCCGAATCGATCAGCAGTCTAGTCGATCAAAAATCCGATCTTGTGAAGCTCGATGGAATTGGAAAAAGCGTTGCGGAAAAATGTATTGAGCTTTGCGAGACGGGCAAGTTGAAACAGATGGATGAATTGTTGGAGGAAATTCCATCAACGGTGTTGGACCTGCTGAACGTGCCCAAAATGGGGCCGAAGAAGGCGGCGGCAGTTTTTCATGAGTTGGGTGTGGAGAATTTGGAGCAGCTCAAGGCGGCATGTGAGGCGGGCGAGGTCAGTCAGTTGTCCGGTTTTGGAAAAAAGACCGAACAAGCGATCTTGGATGGGATCGCCATTGCGGTCGCTGCCAACGAGCGAATCCTTTGGTCAGCGGCGGACAAGATTGTCACAAAGCTGCGGTCGCACATGCAGAACTGTACGGCAGTTGGGGGGCTGGAATTCGCCGGAAGCTACCGACGTGGTAAAGAGACCGTTGGCGATCTAGATATGTTGGCCACATCAACCGACGCCACCGCTGTGATGGACCACTTTGCCGAATTTGAAGACATTACTTCCACGATCGTGCGAGGTGATACAAAAATGTCCGTGCGTTTGGATGATGAGTTCCAAGTTGACTTGCGAGTGGTTCCCGAAGAATCGTTTGGGGCGGCACTCCAGTACTTCACCGGGTCGAAAGAGCACAATGTGCAAGTCCGTTCAAAGGCGAAACAGTTGGGGCTGAAGATTAACGAGTGGGGAGTCTACAAGATTGATGGTGAGACCGAGCAATGGGTGGCGGGCACAACAGAAGCCGACGTCTACAAGACTCTAAGCTTGCCGTGTTTTGAACCGGAGTTGCGAGAGTCGCGGCAGGAATTTGATTGGGCTGAGTTAGATCAATTGCCGGATTTGATTACGGTCGAAGATATGCGTGGCGATTTACATATGCACACAACGGCTTCCGATGGTCGTGCCTCGATACGAGAGATGGCCGATGCCGCGCGGCAGCGAGGGCTAGAATACATTGCGATTACCGATCACTCCAAACGAGTCACTATGGCCAATGGACTCGACGGACAACGATTGCTGGCTCAATGGAAAGAGATCGATGCGATCAATGCGGCGGCCGAAGACGATTTTGTGATTCTCAAAGGGGTTGAGTGTGACATTCTTGAAAATGGAGACATGGATATCGAAGACGATGTGTTGCAGCACGCGGATTGGGTGATCGCGAGCGTGCATTACGGACAAAATCAGCCGCGTCAGCAGATTACTGACCGGATCGTCGGGGCGATTGCCAATCCCAACATTACGATGGTGGCCCACCCAACAGGGCGGTTGTTGAACAAGCGTGAGGCGTATGAACTTGATCTCAATGCCGTTTTCCAAGCGGCTGTTGAGCATGGGAAATTGCTGGAACTCAACGCAAATCCGATCCGGCTTGACCTCAAAGATACTTACCTCGCCGCCGCCAAGCGAAACGGTATTCCAATCGTTATCAACACCGACTCGCACCGACCGGCGGGTTTCGCCGATATGCGTTTCGGTATTAAACAGGCTCGCCGTGCTGGATTGACTAAATCGGACGTTGCCAATACGAAAAAAGTGAATCAGCTTTTGAAGTTGATTGGCAAGGCGTGACTTTTGTGCCGTGTCGGCTTGTGCTGGCGAGCAATCACTGCCGCTTCGAGAATCTTTGGCATGCACCTTGGGCTGCCGAGTAGACTGCTTGTGGCTAACTGTTCATTTGATCTTGCTTGAGCTCGCTTACGTTGCCGTTGCCAAGATGTTTTGCTGGGCTAACACCGTTGCGTTTGCCGTGTTTGCTGCTTTCAATTCCGGCTGACGCGCGCAGTTTTCGAATTAGCTCGTTTTTGCGTTTGATCCGCATTTCAAAATGAGCCTTTAAATCTAGAACGTATTTGCGAGCACGTTGTTCAACCAAGCTGTTGATTTGAGGCTGGCTTAACCCATTGTTGGTTGCTTCAGGACTTTTGTTGACCGCGTCGTTGTCAGAACGCTTCGCGTCTTGCAGTTTTTGTTTAAGTGATTCTGTTAGTTGAGCGTGATGGTCGAGGTCATTCCTCAGCGCTTTCGCTGCCTCAAAGTATTCGGTGGCAAGCGCCTTCATGCTCTTGTTCTTGCCTGTGAGTTCTTCGATCATCAATCTGTTTTTACGATAACGTTTCTTGTATTTCACCATCTTACTGGCAAGATCCTCGTAGTTCTCCCGATTAACATTGGCCGTTGACAAGTCGTCTTCAAGTTGACGCAGCCGTGATTCGCTCGCGGCAAGGTTTTTGACAACTTCTTCTCCCGACGCTTTCTCGGTTGTAAGCTGAGACCGCAGTTGCGCAACCTCTTGTTCCAGTTGGTCTACATGGGCTTGCAAGTCGGTCTTGAATTGATCCTCTTTGGATTCGTTGGCAGCAAGTGCCTTCTGTGCCTCTTGTAGATTTGCTTCAAGTTTGGCGGAAGCGATCAGTCGGGAGTTGAGTTCTTCCCCTAGGCGTGCCACTTCAGTTTGCAATGCCGTTTCGCGCTCTCCGTCACTGGCTTGAGTTTCACTTATCGATTGTTCTGCCTGTAACAAGTCAGCTTCGAGCTTGGTCGACGTAGTTTTGAGAGTGGCAAGTTCTTGCTCAAGCCGGTTTACCTCTCCTTCAAGCTCGAGTTGGCGCTTTTCCTTTGTCGCGCTGCTGGATTCTAAAGCTTCATTTGCATTTAGCAGATCGGCTTCGAGCTGCGACACCTTGGCGGTTCGAGCGGAGAGCTCCTGCTCCATCCGATCCATCTCGGCTTGAAGTTCTGCCTCGCGCTGTTCCACAGTCGTCTTACTAGCGTCAGCTGTTTCTTTTGCTTTCGCCAAATCGGATTCGAGCTGTGACACTTTGGCGGTTCGAGCGGAGAGCTCTTGCTCCATTTTCTCCAGTTCATCCTTGAGTACCGTCTCGCGCTGTTTTTCAGCCTCCTTGTTTGCGTTGATCACTTCTGTGGACTTTACGAGATCCGCTTTGAGTTGCAGCGCGTCTGTCGTCTGGTTGGAAAGTTCTTCCTCTAATCGCTTAACTTCATTCGTTAGCTCGACTTCGCGTTGTTGCCCTGTGGATTTGATGGCTCCAATCGATTCTTCAGCCGATAGCAACTCGGACTTTAGTTTCGTTGAAGCAGTTGTCTGAGCGTCGAGCTGCTGTTGCAGACGCTCAACGGATAACTCTAATTCGGCACGGTGAGCTTGCTCCTTTTCGAACGACTCTACGCTTTGAGACAGTCTCAACTCAAATTCATCCAAGCACTTTAGAGATAGATTCTCTTTGGCCTCGAAAGCGGTATGTGTTTCGGTCGCATGGTCTTGCAACCGCTTCATTTCGACCTGAGCATTCTCCAGATCTGTCTGCAACTCTGTAACGCGCGCCTGAAGCTCGCCTGAAGCAACTTCGTACTGCGAACTGCTCGCTCGGAACGCTTCGTCGTGATTCAGCTTTAGTTCTTGCAATGCAGTTTCATGATCGGCAACAATTTGAAGGTGCTCGACTTTCTCAAGGCGGGCTTCTTCGAGTGCCTTGTCTTGGTCGTCGATGCGTGCCTGAAGTTCTGCAACTTTTTGAAGAGTTTCTTCTAACTCTCCCTTCACTTGTTTGAGAGAAGAGGTTTCTGAATCAAGGTCTTCACGCAACCGTTGATTCGACAACTTGGCTTCTTCGGAGGCTTGAGAATTCTCAGCAGTCAGCTTTTCAAGGGCAGAAGCTAACTTGGCGTTTTCGTCGGCATTCCGTTTTTCGGCAGCTTCAACTTGAAGTAATTTCTCGTTCGCCTCTCGTAGATCGGACTCTGATTGGTTGGCCGTATCGAGCGCGTTCTCCAGCTCTCTTTTTGTATCAGCCAATTCCGTTTCAAGTTCGTCAATTTTTGGTTGGAGGGTCTCCGATGAATTGGCGACCAAGCTAAGACTTTCTTGCGTTTCCGCGAAGCTTTCCCGAGAGCTCGAAAGCTGATCCTCAAGCAAGGCAATTTTTTTCTCGGACTCAACGACCCTAGCTTTCAACTCTGTTGAATACTCTTCAGCCGCGACAAGTCTTTTCTTTGAGGCATCGAGTGCAGTAAGGAGATTAGATTCACGCATCGCGTTCAGCGAACGGGCGTCTGCATCCTCCGTCTTGGACTCATTGGGTTGACCGGTTGACTTGTTGGGATTGTCGCTTGCGATCTCACTTTCTAAATCGACTGCTGCGTTGCCCTCTTCAGCCGGTGTCTGGGGGGCAAGTTGAAACCCCTTTTTCGTGCGAGATTGGTCATCGGGGACATCCGTCCTTTGAGCTTCAAATTCGGCGTAAGACTGTGGGTGGGACGCAGTCAATGCTGGGAACTGTCCTGCACGTAGCGCTCTCCGGCCGCGGCGGGATTCGGACTTTCGAGACCTTCGGTGAAAAAGCGATGTGAATTTTTCAAGATTCCACAGCAATAGAATGACCAGCATCACGAAGATGGTCATAATCAATAACAGCGTGTTGCCGCTGAAATCAGTGAAGAATCCCAAGTACGCAAAAGCGAGTGCGTCCGCCCCAACTGTCAACGAATCATTTGTGGTGCCGTTAACCAATTCAGCGGATTCGTTAATGTCGACTAGGGAAGGAAGTTCGAACACAGGCAGGCCAAGTGGTGAGTAATAGATACAGGATTTGGGGTTTTCGTTTCTCATCCCAGTGGCGTCTGCCAGTTATCTTAACCTGAACTTCATGTGAGTTCAATCAATTTCAAAAGCGATCTTCTGCTTTTTATGTCCCGTAACAGAAAAAAGAGAACAACGGTGTCTTTCCGCCTAGATGCTTGGGGAAGAACGCAACTAATTTTCTTTGCAGACTGTTATGTTTAAGTTTGGCTACCGCTAAAATCCAAGCTTCATGGAAGTTGATTTGTGCAGATTGATTTTGGGATTCAATGAGAAATTGTTTCAGAGAGCGAAGCAGCCGAGACGTGAATTTAGCACAGGGCTCGGGACAATGAATCGATATTCGCGGTGGTTGGTCTATGTGATTTTTTTCTTGTCTGGTGCGGCAGCGCTAGTTTATGAGATTTCATGGTCGCGGCAGTTAGGCTTGCTGTTTGGCCACACGGTCCACGCTGCTTCGGTTGTGCTCGGAAGTTACTTTGCCGGAATGGCGTTAGGTTACTCTGTCGGCGGTTACTTGACCGCGCGCGTGCGGCCTTTGATGGGGTACGCTGTTGCGGAGTTGGTGGTGGCGGTTTGGGCATTTGCGATTCCGTCGATTCTGCAATGGTCTGAATCACCAGGCGTCGCAGGCTGGCTTACCCATGAATCTTTCATCTGGCAAATTGCCTTAAGGGCCAGTTTCAGTTTTGTTTTGCTGCTTCCGGCCACAATTGCCCTTGGCGTTACCTTACCAATGATGACGGCCTGGTTGGCAGCAGGGCGCTCAATGGCAGATCCCGAAAAGGCAAGCCTTGTATCTCAAGCCTATGCGGTCAATACGGCCGGGGCTCTTCTGGGAGTGACCGTCGCTACGTTTTGGATGTTGGTCAACTGTGGTGTCTGTGGAAGTTCTTACGTTGCTGCGGCAGTTTCTGTTGTCTGTGCCGTTGCTGCACTTGCTGTTGGACGACTCGCAATAACGATAGACAATTTCGAAAACCAATCAGATGTTAAAAGTTCGGGACACCTAGCCGGGCCAGATGATTCAAACGAGGTGAGTTTAATGTTGGGCCGGTTGAGGCTGGCTGCTGTCGTGACTGGTTTCTCGACGTTGGCACTTCAAGTTTTGTATACACGAATGTTCTCATTAGTTTTCCACAACAGCACCTATACGTTTGGAATCGTCGTCGCAGTGTTCCTTGCCGCACTTTCTTTAGGCGCCGCTTGCGCTTCTCGAATAAATAGTGTAATCGATCAAAAAACCATCCCGCGGTGCGCAGGTTGGGCGCTGGCAGGTGCGGCAATCTATGTAGTGGTTTCGATACCACTGTTTGTGGCTTTGACAAACCTCGACTACTTTCGTTTTGGTGAAGGTTTTACGCAGTACATGTTTGGCGCGACGGGCTTGGTGTTGATCGTAGTGGGGCCGGGGGTTTTTCTAGCGGGTGCCGTTTTGCCTTTGATTTGGAGAGTTGCTGGCGAATTTGATGACGATGCTGGCCGGGTCGTTGGACAACTGACTTCAGCCAATACTATCGCTGCTGCTGCCGGTGCGATGGTCGCCAGTTTTATGGTTTTACCTTTGGTGGGGTTGTGGACAGGATTTGTCTTTGTTGCGGGACTGGTCCTAGCAATCGCCGTCATGTTTCTGTCGATTGAGCTTGTGATGGCGCGCTGGTTGTGGGTTGTGTGTGTGTGGTCCATTCTTGCGGCAGTGACCATGTTTAGCCCCACCGAATCAGGAGCCGCGCATCGGGATGGCGAGGAGACCATTGCTCGCTGGCATTCAGCCTATGGATGGATCGACCTTGTGAAGAGCGGTACTTCCAGATCCGCTAGGTCGGTGGGCAGACGAGCTGAGGTCTACAAGATTCGGCAAAATCTTCACTATCGTTTTGGTAAAACGGGCAGCAACGCCCGCGAGTACCGGCAGGCGCACCTTCCGCTGCTGATGCATGACAGCCCTCGGGATGTGCTGTTTCTGGGTCTCGGTACTGGTTTGACCGCCGGTGGTGCGATTGTTCATCAAGAAGTCCAAAGCGTAACGGCGGTAGAGCTGATCCCTGAAGTGGTTGAGGCTGCGCGGGAGTTGGCTGCTTATAATTTCAATGTGGTTGATCATGCCAAGTCTCACGTTGTGTGTGATGATGGCAGGCACTTTTTGCTGGCGACCGACGAAAATTTTGACGTAATTGTTTCTGACCTTTTTGTACCTTGGGAAAGTGAGTCAGGGTATCTTTATACTGTTGAGCACTACGAGGTGGCCGCCACGCGACTGAAAGAGGGTGGGCTGTTTTGCCAATGGTTGCCCCTGTATCAGGTTGGCGAGGCTGAATTTGAATCCATTGCCAGCAGTTTCGCCAAGGTGTTTCCATCGGTGACGTTGTGGTGGGGAAAGCTGGCTGGCTCACGCGGGCCGGTGATTGCATTGGTGGGGAAGTTTGACCAAGTTCATATTGATTCGAAGGCCGTTGACATGCGGATTGCAAAGTTAGGCGATTTAATTGAGGTTGATCCCTCGATGGCTAATACGGGTTTGCTGGTTGATCATTTTATTGGGCGATGGGAAGTGGCGAACGCTTCGGAGTCGGTGTTGCTGAATCGCGACGAGTATCCTGTTGTTGAATTTTCAACGCCCGTTTCCAATCGTGATCGAAAGTTGATTTCAGGGGCAGTATTTGAGGATTATTATCAAAAAGTGCTTTGCAGATTGTCCATGGAACATTTAAGTGTTGACGGTAAGACGGTTTCGAATCCCGAGCAGTTAAAAAAGCGGCAGTCACTGCTGCTCTTTGGCGGACGGTAGGGAGCGGCACCGAATGGTAAGAGAGCGATTAAGTGAGGACGCGCTTCGTTGGCTTAAGAGCAATGGTATCGATATATCGGAAGTAATTGATATGAGTTGGCCAAGCTCGGGCACGTTCGTTAGTCAAGTGATCCAGAGCGACGGAGAACGCTGTTTCCTCAAGCAGTTCAAATGCTCGGACAAGTTTGCTCGCGCGGTCAATGCTTACGAGAACTGGTTGGTTGATTTTGAAGTAAGCGTTCCGAGGTTGATTTCTGTCGATCGGCCGGGCCTAAGGTTTCTTATGTCCGATGTCGGCGATTGTAGTACTTGGGAGAATCTATCGCCCGATCAACAAGAACGCATTCAATTTGAGGCCGGAAAGTTCCTTAAGAAGCTCCATAAGGTTGAGTTTGAAGACAACGACCAAACGCCACTGGGAGAAGCAGTCTTGCGACGGGCACAGGCGACCTATAAGCGCATGTTGGAACTTCAGGCAGCCGGTTCACAAGAATATTTTGGCGGTACAAGTGTTGAAGAAGTTGCGAACATAGTTTCCGGCGTTGAAGAGGTGCTGCCTTTGTTGAACCTTTGCAAGAGAGTTCCTTGCCATCGAGACTTTTGGAGACGTAACTGGATTTGGCCTCGCAACGAAGGTAAGACGTGTGACGAAGTGAGTTTCCGAGTTATTGACTTTGAACATGCTCGGCCGGACCTGTTTTTGTTTGACATGATGAAGAACTGGTCTGATTGCTGGCTAGAAAGTGCGGGACTTGAGAGCGCTTTCTGGGATGGCTACGGCAGAATGCTAGACGACCAAGAGCGGCTGTTGCTGCATCGGTGTGGTGCACTACATGCGATACAAACGATTCTCTGGGCCAACGAGCATCAACAGACTGAACTGTTGTCACAAGGGCAGGCGTTGTTGGCTGCGATAAATAGGCGATAGGCGATAAGGCACTTGCTACCGCGCACGAAAAAAACCACTGCAAGGGTCAGTTGCAGTGGCTTGAGCGAAAGACGGCGTATCTATCTATATCTTTGGATTCGACTCAAAAACTTGGCGGCGAAGTCGAGCTTAGCTTAATTGGGGGTCTAAACCAATTCTTTCAAGCTTCCAATGAGTGTTCGAAGTCGTTCGGCAAGCAAGCTGGCGTCGAATGGCTTCTTAAATGTCTCGTTGATCGCTGAACGATCGAAGGAAATTGGATTTCCATCATCGGGCAGCAATGCGATCAGAATCGTTTCAGAGAAATCGGGATTCTTACGCAGGTTTTGGCAAATCTGCATCGCTTCAACTTTTCCGATGGAAAAGTCAGTGATGATGCAGTCGGGGTGAAAACTCTCGGCTTGAATTCCCGCCTCAAAACCACTAGCAGCAACTGCTACTTTGAATGATTTCTCTGGTGGAAGTTCGCGCTTGAGATTTTCGATAAGTACCTGATCTTGAGCGACAATCAAAATTTTTGCCATCGCTTCATCTTCTAAGTCTCCCAAAGGCATTCCATGCTCTTTGAGGAATTTGATCAGGTATTCGCGTGGGATACGACGGTCTTGTGATCCGGGGATCCGGTAACCTTTAAGGCGACCAGAATCGAACCACTTGCTGACCGTGCGCGGGGCCACTTTACAGATCTTGGCGACCTGTCCAGTTGTGAACACCTTCATCGCAGGCTCTCCATAAACACTTTGAATCGTCTTTCGCTACACATCCTGACTGCCGTCAAAAGTATGTAACTGTCTATCCCAATGACTGCTCGTGCACTCATCTGGGTCGGGATAAACCATTTCGCTTCTTAAGGTGAATTCTGTATCCGTACATCCTTCACCGTTACGACATCGTCTGGTTGCTAGATTCAACATCGTGATAAATCGGAAACATCGTTGATAAACGAATAATCGCTATCGATCCAATCGACACGACCGTCAAAGTTTTGCAAACAGTGGCGGAGACATCGCCTAGAGAGAAACAAACCGGTCGTTGTTCGTCGGGTCAGACGTAACGCCGTTTAGAAGACAGCCCTACCATCAAATGATGGCAGGTTGCCGAATTTGAACCCCCCCGGGTTAGGTGATAATTTGCGGTTGCCTTGAAAATGAATCTTTGGCGTTAGCCAATGATGACAACTGCGAATCACTTACCTGCCTTATGTTTCGTTTATTCGGGGGGTAATTCTTTAGAACGATTTACCAATCATGCCGTATGAGAGCAGTAAAATGTCTCAAACGCTTGCACCAGTCGCTTCTGATGCCCCAATTGCAAGCGTTTTCCCAGATCGTGGGCGAGTACTGGCACTGCTGTCGAGGAAGATATTTTTTAGAGATTATTGCTCACGCAATTGGTTCTCGCGGATCGGGTAACTCATAAGCAGCGTCAGCTCGCCCTCTTCAACGTTACCACGTTGGATGTTTGCCTTGTTAAAGGTAAACCCGAAGGCGGCAGCTTGCCCCGTATTTCCGTCGGCAACATACACAATAGACTGTGCCGGTATCGTGCCGCCGCGGTTGTTGAACTCAAAATTGCCTGTCGTCATCACCAAATCCGCGTCTTGACCTTCCTTGCCACCACCTAGAGCGGCCAGCACATTAGTCCGGTAGACGCCCCCAAGCTCGTTGGTCCTGTTGTTGATCAGCCAGCATTGCAGATTGCCATTGAGATGATCAAGGATATAGACCGCTTCATCGCCGTTGTTGACCAATCCGGTTGCTAGCGAAACTGTTTTGCCCGTCGAAGATGCGCTGGCATGTAATTTCAGTAAATCAAAATCCGAACCTTTTGCCAATGAGAGCCCCATCCCCAGCATAACGCCCGCCGCCACAAGAGCAGAGGCAAGCAAGCCGCCTAGTAGAACCAATCGGACGTCGTTTTTGGAGACGTTGTTTTTGGGGACGTTGTTTTTGGTTTGACTCATTTGAGATCTCCACAGTGTTGGCCACGTTGGCAAAAAATCTAATCCCGTGAATTATAACCGCTGCGGGAGAAGAGAACAGACACCCGGATAATGGTTTGCCTTTCTTTTGTTGTTCGATGGCTGATACACTCAATAGAAGATGGCTATGATGGGAACCTCCAAGCGTTGGTTACCTGACGCCAGAATTCGCCCGTTGCCAAGTTCTTTACCGTTACTATTTCGATCGGTTTCGCCATGACCCGTAAGTACTTCCTTTTTGCGTTTCTGATCTTTATCGCTTCTGGATGTGTAACCGATGTGCAGGAAAGTTCTGACGCCGTGAAAGCTAGTGTGGACGCTCTGCTGCCATTGAAAGCGCTGATCGTCGACGGGCAGAACAAGTATCATCCCGCGTGGCCGAAAACTACGCAGATGATGAAGCAGTACCTTGAGGAGACTGGTTTGTTCTCCGTTGATGTCGAGCGCACGAAATATTTACTCGATGGCGGCCAAGAAAAGGACTGGCCGCTCAATGATGGCGTCGAACGGGAAGACTTAAAGCAGCCTAAAGCAGATCCGGGTTTTTCTCCGGAGTTCTCCAAGTACGATTTAGTGATTGTCAATTTTGGCAACGCGGCTGCCAAATGGCCCGACGCCACTGAGCAAGCTTTTGAGAAATTCATGAGTGGCGGAGGAGGTCTGTTCGTCGTACATGCAGCCGACAATTGCTTTCCTCACTGGAAAGAATTCAATTTGATGACGGGCTTGGGCGGTTGGGGTGGGCGAACAGAGAAGGATGGTCCCTACGTATATCTAGACGACAGCGAGAAGCTGGTGCGTGATATGTCGGCAGGAAGTGGCGGGGATCATGGCCCGCAGCATACGTTCGAAGTCGTGATTCGAGAAGAACATCCAATCACCAAAGGATTGCCGCAGGCTTGGATGCACGTGCAGGATGAACTGTATCAAAAGTTGCGAGGCCCGGCGGAGAACATGACGGTTCTGGCGACTGCCTACTCTGATAAGGAATTCAAAGGGACTCAGCGTCATGAACCAATGGCGATGGCGATCGACTACAAAGAAGGCCGTGTCTTTCATTTGGCTTTGGGTCACGCAGACTACTCTTTCGAATGCGTCGCAATGATCACATTGATTAAGCGCGGCTGTGAATGGGCTGCGGTCGGTAGAGTAACTCAAACAAAGATTCCTGATGACTTTCCCGGACGAGACAAACCATCGAAACGCGATTTTGTGATCAAAGAAGTGGCGACTGCCAAATAAAACGGGCGCGATTGCCCAGATGGTCAATCTGATCATGCGCTAAACAAAAAAAGCCCATCCCACGTTGTGCGCGGGATGAGCTTTATGATTCTTATCACCTTTAGCTACGCCTTGAGTTGGCGTTGACGGCGAGCTAGAGAGCTTAGCCGCCGACCATTTTGTCGAGGCTCTTCTTGAGGATTGGCCCGTTGAAGACAGCGCTGCCACCGAGTTCCTCTTCGATTCGCAACAATTGATTGTACTTCGCCATTCGATCGCTTCGTGATGCGGAACCTGTTTTGATCTGGCCAGTGCAAAGCCCAACGGCAAGATCAGCGATAAACGCGTCCTCTGTCTCGCCACTGCGGTGGCTGGAGATGCTAGTGTAACCATTGCGATGAGCCAACTGAATCGCTTCGATGGTTTCGGTCAGTGTTCCGATTTGGTTAACCTTAATCAGGATGCTGTTAGAGATGCCTTCGTCGATGCCGCGTTGCAGGCGAGTTGTATTAGTCACAAACAGATCGTCACCGACCAATTGGACGCGATCGCCGACTTTATCGGTCAGCATTTTCCACGCTTCCCAATCGTCCTCGCTGCAGCCGTCTTCGATCGAGCAGATTGGATAATTGTCCACCCAGTCAGCCAAGAAATCGGTCATGCCGGCCGCGTCCAACTCTTTACCGTCGATCTTGTAGACCTTTTTGTCTGAATCATAGAACTCAGTCGCCGCCACGTCCAATGCGATACGAACTTGTTCGCCAGCCTTGTAGCCTGCGTTATCGATCGCAGTCATGATCAGGTCGAGCGCTTCGCGGTTACTACCAAGATCCGGGGCGAAACCGCCTTCGTCACCGACGGCAGTGTTGAGTCCTTTTTCTTGGAGGACCTTCTTCAGGTGATGGAAAATCTCACATCCACAACGCAAGGCGTCGCTGAATGTGTCAAAGCCCAGCGGCATGACCATAAATTCCTGCACGTCTACAGAATTGTCAGCGTGTTCGCCGCCATTGACGATGTTCATCATCGGAGCAGGCAGAAGCGTTGCCGAGGCACCGCCGAGGTATTTATATAGTGGTGTATTGTTGAACTGAGCGGCTGCTTTGGCTACGGCGAGAGAAACCCCCAAGATAGCATTCGCCCCCATTTTGGCTTTGTTGTCTGTGCCGTCCAACGCCACCATGGTGTGGTCGATCAGGCCTTGCTCGGTTCCCGGCAAGCCGATTAGCGCTTCTGCAAGGGGACCGTTGATGTTTTCGACTGCCTTCAGAACTCCTTTGCCCAGAAAGACTGCCTTGTCGCCATCACGCATCTCCCAAGCTTCGTGAACGCCAGTGCTGGCTCCGCTGGGAACCGCGGCGCGGCCAAATGAACCGTCGGCAAGAGTAACGTCTACTTCGACTGTGGGATTTCCGCGACTGTCCAAAATCTGACGACCGACGACTGAAATGATACTGTCCATGAAAATTCCTAAGGTGGCTAATGGGTTAGCGATACATTAATAGGCAAACTTCGGCCTTGAAGCGGGCATTGTTATTGAATCCACGAAATTGTGGAAGGGGCCAGATTTCCCTTTGCCGCATTTTGCGTCTAACGAAAACGAGACCTTTCTTCTACAATTCGTGCCATTGAGATTCTTTCACCAGATACCCAATTGCGAGGCCAACGTTGTTCACCGGTCTAGTCGAAGAAAAAGGTGCTGTTAGACAACTTAAGCTGCTAGGCAACGCGTGTGATATTTCCGTTCACGCACCGCTGGTCTCTCGGGACGCGAACTTGGGAGACAGTATCGCGATCAACGGTTGTTGTTTGACGGTCGTCCAAGCAGCGAGCGACGTACTGACATTTCAGGCGGGCAGCGAAACGCTCAGCCGAACGAATCTGGGTGAATTGATCCAAGACAGCCCGGTGAACCTCGAGAGGGCGCTGCAAGTTGGGCAACGCATGGGCGGCCATTATGTCTCCGGCCATGTCGATTGTTTGGCGACGGTGGATGAGCGGAATGATGATGGAGAGTGGGCGAAGTTTTGGTTTAAGGTACCGCCGGAGTACACCAAACAAATGGCATCCAAAGGTTCGGTCGCCGTTGATGGAATCAGCCTGACTTTGGTGGATGTCACTGAGAACCGTTTTAGTGTTGAACTGATTCCGCACACGCTCGATGTGACCACACTTGGTGCACGTCAGGTCGGCGACACCGTTAATATAGAAACTGACTTGCTTGCCAAATACGTTCAGCAACAACTGAGAACCGAAAACTGAGAACCGAAAACATACCACATGGACAAATCCGACGATCCAACTTATCCAGCAGAAGCCATTGCCGCCGTTGAGGCGGCTGCTGCCGCTCGAGCAGCCGCTAAAAAGGCCAAAGCGGATGCGAACAAGCCTAAAGTCAATCGCCAAACCGTCTCTTATTTGTCGCGCCGGTTTGCTGAAGTTGGGCTTAACCCGAACAAGCGGCATGGGCAGAATTTTCTGGTCGATCTTAACCTGATCCAGATGATCGCCAGCACAGCGAAACTAAATTCCAATGACGTTGTCTTGGAGATCGGGACCGGAATGGGGTCGCTGACAGGATTGATGGCTCTGGAAGCCGGCACGGTTATCACCGTTGAGATTGATGAGTATCTTTTTCAGATGGCTAGTGAAGAACTCGAAGAGTTGGACAACGTCATTATGCTGAAGCAGGATGCGCTGAAGAACAAGAACAAGATGCACGAGAACGTTATCAATGCCGTAAAAGAACAGCTGGCCATTAACCCTGACCGCGTGTTCAAACTGGCCGCGAATCTTCCCTATAACGTTGCCACGCCCATTATTTCAAATTTCCTTCGCAGCGAAGTGGTTCCGGCATCAATGTCGGTAACGATCCAGAAGGAATTGGCCGACCGATTGGTGGCCAAGCCCGGATCAAAGGACTACGGTGCGCTAAGTGTTTGGGTGCAAGGGCTTTGCGACGTGTCTATCGTTCGAGTGATGTCGCCAAAAGTGTTTTGGCCGCGACCAAAAGTCGATTCGGCCATCATTCATATTGAACACCGACCAGAGCGACGAGCTAGTTTTGCTGACATTGATTTCTTCTACGCATTTGTGAGGGCGATGTTTTTTCATCGTCGAAAGTTTATGCGTTCGGTGGCTGTCGCCGCGTTCAAGGGGCAATTAGACAAAACGCAAGTTGACGAAGTGTTGGCGGCCGAAAACCATGGAGCAAACGCTCGGACGGAGGAACTTCAAGGCGTTGAGCTACAAAAACTCTGCGAGGCCTTCCGGCAGAAATTGATTAAGGTTACCGGTCAAGAACGTCCTAAGATGGCCAATCAGGGAAACTGAGCTTAGCCAATTGATGCCATGAATACTCAAGAACGTCTTGCGAAACACTTAAGCAAAGAACCACAAATTGCTGATTCAGCCTACGTCGCTACCGAAGCAACCGTGCTGGGAGATGTGCGAATCGGTGACCATGCCAGCGTTTGGCCGGGTTGCGTACTTCGAGGCGATATTAACTCGATCACCATTGGTGATCGCAGCAACGTTCAGGACGGAACGATCGTGCATCTCGCAGACGATTTTGGTGTCGTTGTTGGCAACGATGTAACGATAGGCCACGCAGCGATCATTCACGCTTGCACGATCGAGGACGAGTGTCTTATCGGTATGGGGGCGACTGTGATGGATGGTGCCGTGATCGGAAAACGGTCAATCGTAGGCGCTGGCGCGCTGGTGACGCAAGGCACTGTTGTGCCTCCCGGGTCGATGGTGCTGGGTGCTCCCGCAAAAGTCAAAAAGACGCTCTCCAATGAACAGCAGGCTGGCATGAAGGAGTGGGCGGCCAAGTACGTGATTGTTGCCGCGGCGCACAAGACAAAGTACCAAGCCAGATAGTCGTAGATAGTCGCCGTCCGCTCCGCGGTCATGGCGCAGGCAGTTTTCCATCGCTCTACGGCCAAGTACGTTTCCCATCTTTAAGCTACCGACGGGAGTCCCGTGGTTGATTGAAGGTAAACAAGTAGGTCGCAGACTCCTCTTCTCTCTAGCGGGTTTAGTGTAACTTCCAAGATCCTGACAGAAAGCGTCTCTGAGAACCTCGTAGGATGCTAGATAAAGGCCGTGCTAGATCCAGTTGCTATCGAAAGTTCCACTGGCCAAAGCCGGGGAAGAATTTTCGAAGGACCGACTTGGCCAGTGGCTTCATCGGGATTTCTTTCAGTTTGTTACGAACGACGTATCGCATTCGGGCTAATCTCAGCTCGACGGGATTAAAGTTCACTTGGCCGTTTAAGACTTGTGTGTTGCTGTTGCTAAACTTAAATTTCCAAGGGTCATCACCGTAGCCGAGATCAAGTTTCTCTATGCCGCGCTGACAACACTCTTGGGCGACCCGCATCATCATCTCAGTGCCGGGTGAATAGCGCGCGTATTGGTGATCGAAAATTGGGAACCAGTAGTGAAGTGTTTTGTCAGTAAGCATGCCGAAGTGGACGCAGACCAATTCGTCTCCAGCCCACATGGCTTGCAAAATGCCTCGAAAGTTTGGCTGTTTGACATTCTGAAGTTCTCGCAATAAATCGGCCGCCCATGGCACCGAAAGAATATCAAACGTGTTGGTGCGTTGGTACTTGCCGCTTTTTAGTTCAATCAACCTTTCGAGCGTATCGCCTTGATGAGAATCGAACTCAAAGCGAATCGGGCCTAGGGCTTTCTCTAGATTCCTAGTCTTTTGTCCCTGACGCTTTACGGTTGAACTGTGCTTTCGAACCCACTTACGGTAGCTCTCCCAACCTATCGACAGATCCAAGTGATGGGCGCGAACCGCGCGAAACGCATAGGGCTGGAAGGCTTCTGATTCTTCTGGCATCGCGTGGAAAGCGTACGAGTTGATGTCACAAGTTTGAAACAACTTCTTAAAATGGGACTCGACGTCATTGATATTGCCAATGATGCCCTGGTAATCATTTAAGCGCCCACCGGCAGGCACTGCGTGTCGGCTACTGTTTAGTTGAAAAGGAAGGAAGCCGACGATCACATCGTCTTCAAGAAACATCGCGACCTTTACATCATCACGTACTTTTGAGACCGCTTTGACAAAATTGATGTCAAAATAGGGACTTGAAAGATGGTCGTTGGACAGACGAAGTGAATTCCAGCGATCGGCCAGTTCTCCACATAGTTCGTCAGTGGAGACGAGTTGAACGTCAATCACGGGATCTTTGACTTGCGTAACTGTTGCCGTTGAGGCAGAGGCGATGGTGGCTGGCGTGGCCATTTGTCCTGACATAATATCTGAGTTGGCTTGGAAGAATTACGGAAAGATCTCAAACCAGTATGGTGAGAAAGGTAACATTCTACTCGAAATTAAGTGAGATTATGCTTGATGTTAGCAAATTTTTAGCAGTGTAACGTGCGAACCGATCTTTCGGATGGTGCTGAATGTTCGGCCGCTAAATCAAGTCAAATTCTTAAATTCTCGCCTTCATGTGAAACGAAATGCCCACATTGGCTTTCAAAGGTGTTGAAGGCATCTTTCTCTGGCGGTAACTCGCTGCTCAAGCATTCTATGGTTAAGGTTGATGCTGGACGCTTGGACGCGGTATCTCGCTAGAATGACGCCGCTGGCAGTTCGTCGAACTCGCTGTAACGATCGGGCGCTTTATTTGAGAAACGCGTGAATTTGCCTTCCCAATGAAGATCAACGTCGCCTGTCGGACCGTTTCTTTGTTTTTCGATGATAATCACGGCCTCGTTGGCTTTCTCCGCCTCTTCGTCGGTCCCCTTGAGGTAGTAACTGTCGCGATGGACGAACATCACGACGTCAGCGTCCTGTTCGATCGCCCCCGATTCACGCAGGTGGCTAAGTTTCGGCCGGTTACTTCCACCGGAGTTTTCCGTTTGACGGTTCAATTGTGAAAGGCATAGAACAGGTACTTTCAACTCACGCGAGAGCCCTTTAAGGCGACGAGCCATTTTTGAGACCTGTTCCTGCCGTGGATCAGATGCCATGTCGGGTTGAATCAGTTGAAGGTAGTCAATCACGATTAGTCCCAACGACCCTTCTCTTCGAATGATGCGCCGCGCGGCACCGGCTATTTCAGATACATTGCGGGTGGGAGAATCATCAATAAACAGCGGGCACGTACTGAGGTCATTGGCAGTTTTCACCAAACGCTGTTGGTCTTCTTTTCCCAGCGTACCGTTTCTTAGGCGATGTCCGTCTACTTTGGCGCAGCTACACAGCATGCGTTCGATCAATTCGATCGCGCCCATTTCGAGGCTGACGAAGAGACACGGTGCACCAGATTTGATCACGACGTTTTCCGCGATGTTCATCGCGAAAGCCGTTTTGCCCATCGAAGGTCGAGCCGCCAGAATAATCAATTCGGAGGCGTGCAGTCCACCGGTTTTTTTGTCCAGATCGGTGAAGCCTGATTCGACTGTGCCCTCTTGGGGTTCACCGCTGAGTCTCGCCTCCATGCGGTCCATGGCGCGGCTGAGGACTTCGTCCATTTGATTCAGATTGCTGCTTTGGCGAGTTTCACGAATCGCGAAGATCTGTTGCTCTGCTTGGTTGAGCAGGTCTTCGGATTCGGCGTCCGGGCGGTACGCATCGTTGAGTAGATCAGAGCATGTCACGATCAAATTCCGCGCGGTTGATTTTTTACGCACGATTCCAGCGTAATAATTAACGTGCGCCGCGTTGGGCACGGAAGTGAAAATTTCGGCAAGTCCGGCCGAACCGCCAACCAATTCAAAATCGTTGGCGGAGATCAATCGCTCGCGTAGGAGCAGCATGTCGATTTTTTTTCCCCCGCCGTGCATATCCATGATGTGCTGAAAAAGCTTGGCGTGGGCTTCGTCGTAGAAGTCTTCGGCTCTCAGCACATTGACAACGTCGTCGCACGTGTCTGGCATTAGCAGCATGCTGCCCAGGACGCCTTTCTCGGCGGCAAGATTGAACGGGACTTCGCGATCGACAAGCGGATCGTTGTTGTGCTTCCTGTCGCGTCTTCGTCTGCTGTTCTTTTTCCGACTAGTGGTGTCGTCTGGGAAAAAGTTTTGTTCGTCCATCGGTTAAATCACTCCGTTGCTTGTTCAGGGACCGATCGTCGTAGCCGAAGTCGTGAGACTTTGGATGGGTTGAATGCAGATGTTCGATCTCTTGCGAGATAGGCTACGAGACGCGTTTCGTCGTTCGGGCCGGGAGTCTCCAATGATACCGGGAAAAACGCTCTTTGGCGAAAGGCTAAAAGCGAATCCGCTGAAAATATCTACCTATCGAGTTGCAGAATCTATTTGCATAAACCACAAAAAAAGCCGGTCCTCAAGACCGGCTGTATCCTCGTCAAATTTTGACGTCGCTGTTTCGCTTACGAGTCGGCATCGACTGGTGGAACGACCCAAACTTTCATTTCTGGTTCGATATCCTGATGCAGGTGAACTTTCACTGTGTATAGCCCAAGTTCCTTGAGCACACCTTCAAGGCGGATCTGATCGTTAGTAAGCGTGATGTCGTTTTGCTTGAGTGCGGCAACGATCTCGGGAGCCGCGACGCTTCCGTAAAGGTGACCTTCTTCGTTGGCGTTGGCCTCGATGGTAATGCTTTGCTTGGCAATTACTTTGGCCAGATCCTTCAGATCCTTTAATCGTCCTTGCTCAATCTCTTGTAACTTCGCACGATGCTTGTCCACCATACGTTTGTGGTGGTCACTCGCGATCGTAGCTAAACCTTGTGGCAGCAAATAGTTATTAGCGTAGCCAGTTTTTACTTCAACGACTTCGCCCTGCTTGCCAAGGTGATCGACGGACTGAATCAACAACAGCTCGACACCGCCGTTGGCTCCACGTGGTAGTCGCTCGAAGCGGCTTTTTCTACGCTTCTGCTTTTTCATCTTTGTACTTGGCATTGTAATCTCTCTACTTTGGTGTCACGTCGTGACAAACTGGTTAATGATTTGTTGTGTTGGAGAGCGGTTCTTGTTTCTTAAAACGGAACTTCGTCTTCCGGTGGTGGCCCTTGGGCCGATTGTGTTTGGGCCGCTGGCTGTTGGGTTTGCGGCCGTTGATGGGGCGCAGATGCGGAAGAAGGATTGCCGCCCTGCCCTCCACCTTTGGAGCCCAGCATCTGCATCCTGTCACAGATGACTTTAACTTTGGAACGCTTCTGCCCGTCCTGTTCCCATTTCTCCTGCCGCAGTCGACCTTCGACCAAGACGTTGGAACCTTTGGACAGGTACTCCGCGGCGACTTCTGCTGTCCGTCCCCACATGGTTACGTCGAAGAAATTTGCTTCATCGACCCACTGGTCATTTCGTTTGATTCGTTCATTGACGGCCAACGTTATGTCGGTCACCGCGGTTCCCGATGGGATGTACCGTAGTTCGACATCGCGTGTCAAATTTCCAACAATAATGACTCGGTTGTAACTGGCCATGAGTAATCTCCGAACAGATCAAAAAGGGATGAAAGCTCAGACAGAATAATGCCTGTCAGTTGCCAACATCTTACCACGAGCAATGACACGTTTGGTCATGATCGAGCTGATCGCTGTAAAATTTCCTAGCTGGCTGTGGCAGGTGCTGGAGTTGCGTCGCCTTCGGCCTTTTCGCCCTCAGCAGGAGCTTCCGCAACTGTTTCCCCTTTGGCAAGGGCAACCATTGTGTCGACCAATCGCGGATCAATTTTGACCGCAAGATGGCGTAAAACGCCGTCATTCAACTGAACCGTGCGATTAAGCTTGGCTACGCTGAGCGAATCGATTTCCGCATAAGTCAGCCAGTAGGCGCCTTTGCGTTGGCCGTTGATTGGGTAGGCGAGCTTTTGCTCATTCCACAGACGGCTGGCTAGAATTTTGCCATCGACGCCCTTGATCATTTCTTCAACGTTCTTCGCCACACCTGCGGGATTCTTCGCGTAGGTGTTAGCGTTGAAGATGAACATGCATTCGTAAACGTTTTTTGCCACGTTCCGATTTCCTTGTAATTCGACTCTAAAATTTAATTTGTATCAGGCTCAGTCTCTAAGGACGTTGCACTTTGTTCGCCGGTCCGATCGTAACTTGTCCGATCTTTCCTTTTGTCATCTGCTTTCTCTGTCTTTGTCTCAGCCCTTTTTTTGGCTTTGGTGGGGTCGGCGTTGAAGCGGTTCATCACTTTTTGAACTCCTTCACTGACCCACGCCTCTACAGCATTTGCTGAAGTGGCAATCGCCGCGTCAACCAACGCTCGTTCCGAGGAATCAAATTTCCCCAGAACATAGTCGGCCGTATCCCACCGAGGTGGAGGTTTACCGATGCCTACTCGCAAGCGAGCAAAATCGGGTGAACCGAGCCGGTTAATAATGTCTTTTATTCCGTTTTGCCCGCCGGCTGAGCCACGGGCGCGAACGCGAATTCTGCCGGGGGCCAAATTCAGGTCGTCACAGATCACCAACAGATCGTTCTGTGCCGAAACCTTGTAAAAACCCACCGCCGCCTGAACTGCTTTGCCGCTGAGATTCATATAAGTCAGCGGCGAAATTAACAGGCATTTCTCAGTTCCAATCCGAATCTCTGCGACCTCGGAATCGAACTGTGCTTTTGGCCGATCGGTTAAATGCCGCTTGGCCAATTCGGCGATCACATCGAATCCGATGTTATGCCGAGTGTCTTTGTACTTGGAACCCGGGTTCCCCAATCCAACGATGATTTTCATGGGGAGCACAAGCCTCCTGTGTGCATCGTGTAAGTCTAAGCGTCGCCTTCTGTAGAAGCCGCCGCTTCACCGTCACCTTCGCTCTCAGCCGCATCATCGTCATCGGCAGAGGCACCCTTGGTCGAAGGTTCGGCACATGTCAGAATCGTATCATCCGGGTTTCCGGTAAGTTCCGCACCTGCAGGCAATACGATTGAGCTAGCCGACACGGTGTCGTCCAGCTGTACTTCGCCGACTTCAACCACTAGTTGATCGGGAACCAAATTCGCGGGACAGAGGATCGTGATTTGCTTCTGCAGCAAATTAACGACGCCGCCATCCTTCTCACCGGGACATTCCCCGTGCAGCTGAAGCTGAACATCGACTTCTACTTTTTCATTTTCGTCAATTCGAGCGAGGTCCAGATGGAGGACCGTATCGCCGAAAGCGTCCCATTGGACTTCTTTGATTTGAGCACTTCCTGACGCATCGCCAGAAAGTTTGACAATCGCCGATCCGGCTTCAACGACCTTGAAGATCTCTTTGGCCGGAGCCGTCAACAGAACGGTTCCCTCGCCGTGACCGTACATGACTGCTGGAACCAGGCCCGTTTGTCGCAGCCGTTTCATCCGCAGCGATCCGGTTTCAGTTCGTTTTGTTACTGTGATTGTATCTGACACTTCAAAACCTTCTCATCTGTGCTGTTGAGAGTTACTTTATAGGGCGTTTGATGCGCGAGTGTATCTCAAGCGAACAAACATTTTAATAGGCAGAAATCAATGATTTCGCCCGTTGGACAGCAAACCTTTAGCGTCGGACATCCTGAGGGAGGATGAATGGCGAAAAATTCCCTGACTTTTGCTTAATTTTGAATTTTGAGATTTTGGCAGAACCATGTTTCTTTACAAGCCCAAGTTCAACGGTTCGGCCTATTTTCGTTGAATTCTGGCTGGCGAGCTCTGATCGGACTCTCATTTATGGATCCGATTGATCGAGTCGTGGGAAGCTGGGCGAAAATGTGCCGGTTGTTCGAAAAGCCCATGTTCACCGATCGATGAGTATCCGATACTGAAGCTAAGCAAGTGTTCAAACCACTGTTTTACGTTCATTTAGAAAAACACGATAGGAAACTCGATGGCGAAAGAGCCCAAAAGCAGTAAGGCTCGCTCGAAACGGCTGGAATATGTGGAACCCATTGGCCTCCGGGTGTTGGTTCGCAAAGACGAGCCCAAGAAAGAGACCAAAGGAGGGATCGCATTACCAGATACAGCCGAGATCCCGACGATCACGGGGCGGATCGTAACGATTTCGGCGGCGATTGATCACGACGAAGATCTGCCGCTGAGGAAATACGACAAGGTTCTGTTTCATCCGGCAAATGCAATTCCGGTCGATTTCGAGTCGGACAATCATCTGTTTGTCGTGCCAGCAGAAGACATCGTGGCTGTCTTTCGCCACGATGCTCCCGGCAGCGATTAGTGCCGGACTACTTCTTCATCTCGACCCCTGAATCTTGGGTGCCATGTTTACGCGGTCTCCGATGCTTGATTCAATCGTGCTGCCGGACACATGCTCACGCCAATTAGCCGCAGCCCAATCTATCGCGTAAGCATGCCCGCAATGGTTTGCAGCGTTCTTCTCGCTAGGGCGTGAATCATGGCACCCGGCCACGTGTGTTCGCGAGGCTCTTTTTTGGCTGCTAGGTAGGCGTAGAATCTATGCAGATATTGGCTAGGGGCACCCACTTTTATTTATGAGCCGTGTTCCAGCGGTCACGAGCGTTTAACAACTTCAAATGCCAGTTTCACAGTCTCTTTGCCGATCAGCAAAGCGGGAACTAGCTTTGTGTGCTGATCCACCTCACCCAGCCACAGTACGCCCGACTTCCAGCGCCCGTCTCGCGCTCTTTCAAAGGGAACTTTATCGAAAGCCGCATGCAACTCCTGCCAAGTTTCTTTGGTGAGGATTCGGAACTGCGATTCGACGCCGGTGGAAACGGATCGCCCCAGCTGCCTTGCGACATGCCCCATCGTCATCCGGGGGTTCAATTCAACCAGCGGCTTGATCTTCAGTTCTCCAGCGCGGTCTCGGCAGACCATCGCATCGACACCGAGATAGCCCGTGAACTGCTGCGACTTCAATTCCGGTATCAATCGAGCCTCCAGCCACTGAGCCGTTGCTTGCAACTTCTGTGCTTGGTCTGTCAGCAGAAAACGTTTCAATTCCGAATTGCAGTCTCCGAGAGGATTGCCAAGCCGCGTGCCAACGTACTTGCGACCGGCGGTCACGATGGGACGGGTCCACCCAAGGTATTTTATCTCGCCCGATTCGGATGGTTCCGCCGGCATGTGCCAGAGGAACGAAATGTCAACCAAGCGATCGAGTTCCGGTTCAACGATGCCCAACGGATAAGTTTCACTTTCATTCTCACGCAACGTCGATTGCAGCCAAGCGACATCCTGTTCTATGAGCGGCTCACCACACGGCAACCTTCGTTGTCCGCGACCCGATGCTGACAGGTCGTTTTTGTAAACCGCTTTCGAATAGCCAAGCTTCGCCAGCCGGTCGAGCATCTCCGGCAGTTCGTCGATCGCGTGGACAGCCAGACCGGTGACATTGGAAGACGTAAACCAATCGATGCGATCGGATCCAGCAGTTTCGTTCTCGGTCAACCATCGGTGAAGCTGAGCGGTTCCCCACGATTTCCGAAAAAGGTCAACGAACGAGTCGTTCCAAGGCGGTGGTGGAGCTTGTGCCGAATCCACTAAGCTTTCGATCGATTGATGAGCGTCTTTCGTCCACGCCCAAGGAGAGAATTGATTCAGTTTCCTAGAGTTCAGTTCGTCGCGATCCGAAAACGGCACGAATTGCGGCAACTCTAACCCTTTGTCGATCATCTGTTTGCGGATGGCTTGAGATGGAACTCGCTGTACCAGCACAACATCATCCTGTTTGGACATCGGCACCATGACCAGTTCTAGGTCCTTGGCCAACTGCTCCATCAATGGTTGCTCCCTTTCGGTCAACTGCTGTGTAAGTCGAGCCTCGGCGGCCGGGTCAAACCAGTGAACAACCGGCGTCCGACCGCGTGACTGCCGGTACACCTCGATCGCGTCAATAAAGTCTTCAGTCAAACCGGCCTTCAATCTGCCAGCGCGGTTGAAAGCAGCGCGTGGCCCGCGTGCGCGCTGAGGTGACATCGGGAACTCTAGTGCTTCTTCATACGCCGCCCAATCTGTTTGGTCTTGGTTTTTCCACTGGCGAAACCAGTGCAAGCCGTGCTGAACGTGTCCAATTTCGTCTTCGTAGATCTTTCGCAGCACTGCCGCGGTATCGGTGTCTCCGATACGTTCAAATACCGAGGCAAAGTGCAGACTGTAATCAAGATTGGCTTGCTCAAACGTCAGGCTCAGCTGAGAAACAAAATCCATCGGCGAACGCATCGGTTCGATCATTTTCCAGAACTGCCCGCTGACGGGGTACTGGCCGAATTCAACACCGCACTCCTTCATGCGACGCATGTACATGCGTGTGTGTTCCTGTTCCTCTTGAAGCGTTACCAAAACGCCTTGGCGAAATGCGTGGGGAGCGTCTGGGAACTTTAGCAACACCAAAGCCATCAATTCGGTCGCTAGCAATTCGTGATTGGCGAGGAAGTGAAGCAACTGCCCACGCGATTGCTCGTTCTCAAGTTTGTCGTCGCTGGGCGTTTGCAGGCTGCTGGGGCCTTGGCGAAATTTCAGATCTTGCGGGCGGCCGGGAGTTGCTAATGTCTCAAGCGGCGAACGCGAATGGCGGTTCGGATCAATGGACAGCTTGCCCGGCGGTTGGAGTTTTTCTTCCAGCGTCTTCCCAAAGACGATTTGTTCGGCAAATTCAGTTACGTTCATGTTGACTAGGATACTTGAACATTTCCGGACAAGCCACACCTGCGTCGTTTTGTGAGCAACCACCAACGGAGTGAATTCACCGGTCGCGCTCGGGCATGGAGATTGAACCACAGAGGACACGGAGATGCAGAGAGTATTTGCTTTTTTTACTGTTTCTCTGTGAGCCTCTGTGCTCCCGGTGGTTTTATTCTGTTCGTGGGCTGCCGAAGGTTAGCTGCACAGTACTGGGACTTTCAAAATCCGGCCTACCAAATCTTAATCCGATCGGATTCTGGTTTATAAAGTGCATCGCCTTCTTTGACATCGAACACCTCGTAGAACGCGTCGATGTTCATCACCGGACCATTGGCTCGATAACGCGAGGGCGAATGCGGGTCGGTCAGCAAACGCTTAACCATTTCAGCGTCGCGATACTTCCGTTTCCAGACACGGCTCCAGCCAACGAAGAACAACTGATTGGGCGTCCAATCGGCAACTTTTACTTCTGCATCAAGCCCCTCATAGCCCATTGCTTTGTAGGCGATCGTAAGTCCAGACAGGTCGGCGATGTTTTCCCCCAACGTGAATTTTCCGTTGACGTTCTTACCAGGCAACGGCTGGTACTCGCTGTATTGAGCGATAAGTTTCTCGGTCAGTTCGGCGAACGTCTTTGCATCTTCCTCGGTCCACCAATTGTTCAGGTTTCCGTCACCGTCGTATTGGCTTCCTTGGTCATCAAATGCGTGACTGATCTCGTGGCCGATCACCGCCCCAATTCCACCGTAGTTCAGCGGGGTTGGCGATTCCACGTCGAAGAACGGCGGCTGCAAAATGGCGGCTGGGAAAACAATTTCGTTTTTGGTTGGGTTGTAGTACGCGTTAACCGTCTGTGGCGTCATGCCCCATTCTTCTCGGTCGATCGGTTTGCCAAGTTTTTCAATGCCGCGACGGAATTCAACTTCGTTCGAACGCATCACGTTGCCGATCAGATCTTGTGCGTCGACTTTCAGCCCCTCGTATGATCGCCACTTCGTGGTGTATCCAATTTTCGTGCGGATTTTGCCAAGCTTCTCGCGGGCTTTGACTTTCGTCTTCTCGCCCATCCAAGTTAGATCACCGATCGAATCGCCAAAAGCTTTCAACAGGTTCTTGACGAGCTGATCCATCTTCGCCTTGGCTTCAGGTTTGAAATATCGCTCGACATACAATTTGCCAACCGCATCGCCGAGTGCTCCGAAGCCACCTCGGCCTGCGACTAAAGCCACACCACGTTCCCAGCGCGGTTTTTGTTCTTCAACGCCAGCCAATTCCTTTTTAAACAGTTGGAATCCGGCATCGACGAAAGCTTCTGAGAGATAAGGTTCATAAGCATTGATCAATTTGAACTTTAGGTAGGCTTTCCAATCAGAGAGTTCCGTTTCGGAAACGATCGTCTTTAGTTCTTCGAAAAAGCTGGGCGTGTTGACGATAACGTATTCCGGCGGATCGATCCCCAGCAGTTTCATCCACTCAGACGCATCGACCTCCGGGATAACCTTATTGAATTCGTCTTTGGAGAATTTGTTGTAGCGCTCTTTAGCGTTGCGAATCCTGACACGAGGCCAACTAGCCTTGGCCATTTTTGCCTCGATCTCAAGAACCGCAGTAGCAGCGTCTTCACCGCCTTCGATTTTTGCGGCGGCGAAGATCGTTTCCGCAAAAGTTAACAGCGCCAGTTGAGCCTTAAGCGTTTTCTTGTCGTGTTTCAGATAGTAATCGCGATCAGGCAGCGTTAGGCCGTTTTGAATGAAGTGGACGGCGTAGGCGGTTGAGTTCTTTGCGTCTTGAGAGACGTACAGCCCAAGCGGTACATCGACACCGATAATGGTCAGGTGCGCCATGTGATTGATCAACGTCGGCGTATCTTCGATCGCATCGATCTTATCAAGCTCATCTTGCAGTGGATCGATTCCTTTCTCGTTGGCGGCGTCAACATCCATGAAGCTCTTGTAAAATGCACCGACCTTCTGAGCATCGCTGCCGTCGGGATGCTGCTCGTTAGAGATCGCGTCGATCATCTCGCGACAGCGCTGCTGAGAGAGGTCCGACAATTTTGTGAATGCACCGTAGTTTGATTTGTCCGCCGGGATTTCAGTTTCGGTAAGCCAAGATCCGTTGACGAACTGGTACAGGTCATCTTGAGGCCGGACGGTGGTGTCAAATGATTTCTGATTTAGCGTTGCGTCTGGAGCCGTTTGAGCCAGCGCGGGCGAGGCGACGAAACATTCAATGGCGAGGATGATGAGGGCAAAACGTGTCATCTTGAGTCTACTCTTGGTCGAAAAACGATTGATAGATACCGGTGGGGTCATGGTATCAGATTTTCTCATCTACCCCTATGCGAGAAAGGTTGCTGTTGGTGCGGGATTTCGCCAGCAAGACCAAATCAGTAGACTGGTGCTTCGTCCCGATTTGGAATTAGGATTTAGATGAAAGCGAAAGGGCGCGATCCCTTCGGTCCCCATCGTCAATCAATTGCTATTTATACCGGACGGCTTGCGCCGTTACGCTTAAAGATCGAAACGGCAACCCAAAAATTGAATCTGGACGAAACACTAGGCCCGACTCGTGGTGGAAACGGTGACGACAGTGATGAGCTGCTTTTGTGGAGTGACGCCTCACAACTCGCCTGTTCGAAGACTAAAAACTCTAAAGACGGCAACTATGGATCCGATACTCTCTTGCAAAAACGTGACTGTGTTTCGAGGCAAAACAACGGCGCTCGATAGTCTCGATCTTGAGATCTGCACGGGAGCAAGCACAGCGATTGTGGGTCCCAACGGAGCCGGGAAATCAACACTGCTGAAACTGATTACGCGCGAGCTGTATCCTTTTGTCGATCCGGCGTCGGAGTTTAAGATCTTCGGTGAATCGCGTTGGAACGTTTGGGAGCTAAGATATCGGTTGGGGATCGTCTCGTTGGATTTGCAGAATACGTTCTTTCCCGATACCACCGGTAGGAAAGTCGTTCTTTCAGGGTTTGTGACGACGCTGGGGCATGTCGTCGAATCAGAATTGACCGAATCGCAGATGGATCGGGCCGAATTTCTTTTGGGCGACCTTGGGATTGAGCACTTGCAGGACAAGCCGGTTCGAAAGATGTCGACAGGTCAGCAGCGCCGGTTTCTGCTGGCACGTGCTTTGGTGCATGACCCCGAAGCGTTGGTGTTTGACGAACCTACGGCGGGGTTGGACCTCGCATCAAAGTTTCACTATTTGCGAACCGTCAAGCAATTGGTGCAACGGGGCAAAACGGTGGTGCAAGTAACACATCACATCGATGAGATTCCACCTGAGATCGAGCGCGTGATTTTGCTTGACAAAGGGCGAATCTTGGCCGACGGAAACAAGCTTGAGGTGCTCACCGAAGAGAATCTCAGCCAATTGTTTGGCGTCGGGGTGCGCGTGGTGATTGAAGACGGCTTCTATCGGGCTTTGCCAAAGCAGTGAGCGTTAATCCGAATGGCCTTTCGTCGAGGCCAGAAAACACACAATCCTCGTGCGGACATTCAAATATTTATTCAACCTTTTGCCAAAAAATGGGGTACGGTTCGGTATGAGAACTACCTTCGAAGATTCCAATAAAGGAGCCGTTCTATGATTGAGTGGTTTACCGAGGACGCCTTGCTTCCCACAATCATGGGCGGCTTTCTCGCGATTTGCTTGTTTGGGTTGTACTTCTATTCCAGCGAAAAAGTCATGCTGATGATCGCGCTGGTTGTGACCGCCGGTACCGTTGGAATCGCAACGATCGAAAGAATGGTGGTCACCGACAAAGAAAAGGCTCACGCAATGCTCTACGATGCCGCGCGCGCGGGCACGCGTAACGACGACGCGTATCTTGTTGGTTTGATCAAGTCCGATAAAGTCGACGCGATTAATAGGGCGAAGCAAGAACTTGAAGATATCACTTTCGAGAACGTACGGGTTGTTGGAGTCAAGGAATTCGCGCAGATCGAGGGTAGCGATCCCAAGACGGCCACGATCAGTTTCGTGGTTTTTGGATCTGGACGTCGTCGCAGTATCGCTGGGCCATTTCAAAGAGAAGTTAGCTTAGATTTGGAAATGGTAAATGATCAGTGGAAGGTGACCGGCTTTAGCCACTCTGATCCTCGCGCTGGAACGCGGCTATAAGGCCGCAGTCCGCTGTTTTACGGCCTTCCGACCATCGTACCACGGAATGAGAAGACATTGGGGTAGCCACAATGGGCTGAAATTTTTAAATTTCACCACTGTTGTCTAACCGCTCCACTCGCATTTCTCGAGGCCGTTGATGTATCGCTCTGTAAAACCCTTTATCTATGTCACCGTGATTTTGCTATTCGGAGTGTTGGTCGCCGACTGCTTCGACCGCAATCAAGCCTCCGCATTGATGCCGATAGGTGAGGATACGGCTGTCGCCACTGAAGCAGCAGAGACTGTCGAAAACGCTGCAACTCTAGCTGAAACTGGTGATCATTCAGATCACGCTGCCAGCGATGACCATTCAGACAAGGCGCGGGCCGGCGAGCTACATGGCGATGAGCCGCAGCCGGGTATTTTGGCGAATTTGGTCACCCTGTTGATGCTCATTTTGCTGCAGGCCGTTTTGGGGTTTGACAACCTCTTGTACATTTCACTCGAATCAAGACGCGCTCCGGCGGACAAACAAAAGATGGTGCGTCTTTGGGGAATTGGTTTGGCGATTTTTCTAAGGATTGGACTGCTGTTGGTGCTCCTTCAGTTGATTCAGCTTTTTCAAGACAAATTGTTTGACGTGCCGGCGTTTCTAAATCCGTATGTTGAGGGCCACTTCAATGGCCATAGTCTCATTGTGTTGGCCGGTGGTGCATTCATTCTTTACACAGCGGTCAAAGAAGTTTTGCACATGGTGACGCTTGAAGAGCACGGCCACAAAGAGGAGAAGAAACCCAAGAGCGTATTTTCTGTCATCTTTTGGATTGTGTTGATGAACCTTGTGTTCTCGTTCGACTCGATTCTCAGTGCCATGGCTTTGACGCATGTCTTCTGGGTGATGGCAATCGCGATTGTGGTTGGCGGTATTTTGATGATCGTTCTAGCGGACACGATTTCTGTGTTCCTAGAGAAAAACCGCATGTACGAGGTGCTGGGATTGTTCATTCTGTTTATCGTCGGCGTAATGCTCGTCAGTGAGGGCGGCCACTTGGCCCATCTGACTTTCTTCGGCAACCACGTGACACCGATGACCAAAACCACGTTCTATTTCGTGATTGGCGTACTGGTCATCGTGGATATCGTTCAAGGACGTTATCAGAAGAAATTGATTGCGATGAAGAAGGCCAAGCACTTGGAGGGGCATGCTTAACTCTTTAAGTTACAATGGTATGAAGATTGCGTTTGTTCCTGGTATTGAGAACGGTTTTCGGCGTCCTCCTCTGAAAACCGCTCTAATGCTTGCTTAGTTCCCTTACCTTAGGTGCCAATTCGGAAAACGAAAATTCTTCCACCAGCGTCTGAGCGTGTGAAGTTAGTTTGTCTTTTGACTTTTGGTCAAAACCCTCGCGGTTACCAAGTTGCTTCGTCAATCCAATGATCGTGTGTATTAAATGACGTGCTTGGGTGGCCGACATGTCCGACCGCATACAGCGATTGATCGGCGTTACGACCGTGTCCTTAAGGTTCTCCAAATTGCAAAGCGTGTATAGCTCGCCGGTGGCCGCGAGAACGGCATCAAATCGCTTGTGCATTGTCGCGATGCCAATAGCCTCAGAAAGATAAGCCCGGCGTTGTTCGGGTGACTCTGGCAATTCAATCAGTAACATTTCGAGTATGTCGTCGACGAAGTCTGATTTTACGCGGATAGGATTTTTGTATTCGTTGTCGGCACGAAAGTCCTTTAGACGTTGGTCTACCTCGTCCGAGGTTGGGTCGGCCGGACGTTCTTCAGTTAGGTACCGTTGTTGCCATGATATATCGCCGTACGCAGAGATGACCTCGCATTGATCATCATAACCATCTGAGATGCATTGTCGGAGAAGGGGTTTGACTTGTTCGAGCAACGCGGGATTGTGTCGAGCATGCATTGTCAAAACTGCGGCTTTGGCCATGTTCCACTTGGGCATGCTTTCCTTAGATCCTTGGTCGCCTAACGCGATCGCAACGCTGACCGGCAGGTCCGTGTAGGGGACGACGTCGTTACGACCAGCGCGGCGAAGCGTCACGTTTGTCGGACTAGCATCCACCAAGGACATGACAAGCTTGCCGACCTTAATATCCTGACCACCGGGCATTTCAACGGCCGCCGATTGCAGCTGGCTGAGGAACACTTCTAGATGATCAATCATTTCCGCGTTAGTGATGTGCTCTTTTTCCAACGACGCCTGTGTGATCGCATCCGGCAACCCAAACCCTCCGACAAGCTGCTCAATCTGTTGATTGGCTTTCTTGGCAGCGGGAATGTCGTGACGGAGAAGCGCTTGCCTTACGATGTTGGCTGCGACCCGAGCTACCGTCGCCGAAGCAGCCTTATCAGCGGCCGATGCTTCTGGCGCATCGGTCGGTGCGGCATTCGCCTCGTCGTTGGACATTGTTTCTTTTTTAGCACCGGCCTCTTCGGGACTATCACGGCCTGCTTTGGTGATGCCACCGCCAGCATTTTTTTCCGCAAGAGTTGTCTTGGCAGATTTGTTTTTCGTTGAGGCGTTATTCGAGGCTTGTCGCTGTGCATCTGAAAGCATTTGGAAATTCTTCGGCACCTTAAGCGGCTCTGGATTGGCATCAGCATCGGCAGCTAATTTTAAAGAAGGATCCATGTTCTCGATGGCATTAACCGTCGGCGTGCCAATGCCTTGATTGGTTTTTGCCAGCACGTCAAAGATGTTGTTGTACTTGGCCAGCAGCGAAACCAATCCGCCGATCACCGTGATGACCAATAGGCTGACGACGATTGGGACAATCGAGCTTCTCTTGCCCCGAACGCGAACAGGACGTACACGCACGACCTCCTCATCTTCGAGCGCATCGAACCTCCCGGCGTCTTCTGATTTAGCTTTTCTTTGCGGCGGTGAGGAATCCAATGGCATCGCCAATGGAATCGCTTGCGGAATATTCGGCGCGGCGTTTTCGGGCGGCGGAGTGGTTGGTTTGTTTGTTGGTGGCTTCGGCGGCGCGGACGCGGAAGTCGACGATGCGGCTGCTTTTTTGGATGCCAACGCCGCGAGGTACTGTTTTCGTTTGGCGGGATCGGAGATCGTCTTATGAGCCGTCACGATGCGCGACCTGAGTTTGTCTCGGATCGCCTTTTCAGATTCACGTTTGACGGGCAACTCTTTAAGGCGATCCAACAGCTTTTGTGCTTCCGCCCGAGCCGAAGCTGCGATCTGTTTGTCGTCGGTCGCATTAGTCGAGACGCCCAACAGTTGGAAAAAATCGGGAGAAACAACCTCAGCCGGTAGACCCAGCCACAAATGATATGGATTAAGTTTTCTGGACATACTTCGGATGAGGCTACGTTCTGGAGATGAGTTCAAACGTTTGGGTATTCGGCGATAGGCTCTGATATATAGGCTCTGATATGTAGGCTCTGATATATAGGCTCTGATAATCTGAGATTTAAAATCCGAACGTCGGCAATCTGATCGTCGACCGCAGCTCAGACGCGATTCCACAAAAACCAGATTCCTTTATACTATATTCGTATACACGATAACTTTGTTTTGCTTTTTTTCGCCCGTTTAGCGTGAAAGGGCCCAAAACATGAGACCGGACCTGATAGAAGTCGAAAACGCCACCACGATGAATCCGCAGTACATCAACATTTCAGCCTATAAATTCGTGCCGATTGAAGATCCTGCGGGGGTAAAATCAGACTTACTGCCGAAGTGTAGGCTGTTGGAACTCAAGGGAACCATTTTGGTTTCGTTAGAGGGCATCAATATGTTTGTCGCCGGCTCGCGTGCGGCGATCGACGAATTTTTGCAATACATCGAAACTAACTATCCAGATTTTCACGATTTACCGGTCAAGGAAAGCCTCAGCGACCACCAGCCGTTCAGCCGGATGTTGGTGCGGTTGAAGAAAGAGATCATTTCGATGGGCGTGGAGTCTATCGTTCCTGCGGTTCGCACGAGTCCCAAACTGAAAGCGGCCGAGCTTAAAAAGTGGCTGGACGAGGGCCGCGATATTACGCTGCTGGATGTGAGGAACGATTACGAAATCGAAGTCGGAACGTTCACGCAAGCCGTTCCAGTGGGAGTCGATCACTTCCGAAAATTCCCAGAAGCGATTGAGGCGATGCCTGAAGAAGCGCGGAAGAAGCCGCTGGTGATGTTCTGTACTGGCGGCATCCGATGCGAGAAAGCCGGTCCGTTGATGCAACGCGAGGGATTCGAGGAAGTCTATCAACTCGACGGTGGTATTCTGCGCTACTTCGAGGAGGTCGGCGGCGATCACTACGACGGTGAGTGTTTTGTCTTTGACAAACGGGTGGCGGTTGATCCATCGCTAGCCGAATCAGACTACGAGCAATGTTATGCTTGTCAGCGCGTGCTAACCAAAGAAGATCAGCAGTCTGAGCATTACGATCCACCCAACAGTTGCGGCCACTGCTATCAAAGTGAAGCGGACAAAATGCGTTCTGCTGCTTCGTCGCGCACTGAACAGATCCGTACGGCGACTAACCCCTTGCCTGGAAGTGTGGCTTATGACAATGTGAGGCCGATGAACGTTCCGTTGCGGTTCGATCAGAAACCTGTAATGGATTTCCTGCTGGGCATGCATGCCAATCTGGATCGAGACTTTTGGCAGCAGCGACTAGATCAGGGCCGCATCTGGTTCAAAGAAAAAGTGCTTGATTCCAATTCGATCGTGCGATCGGGTTGGCGAGTAGAACATCGTACGCCGGAGACTACCGAGCCACAGGTCAGTAACGAGGTTGAGATTATTTATGAGGACGATGCGTTAGTGGTGGTCAATAAGCCTGCGCCGCTGCCAATGCATCCTTGCGGTCGGTTCAATCGGAACACACTTGGTTACTTTCTGAAGCTGGTCTATGACGACCGGCAACTGCGACAGACCCACCGCTTGGACGCCAATACAACGGGCGTTGTGTTGTATGCCACCAAGAAACGTCACGCGCAAAAGATCTTTCCTCAGTTCGCTCAAGCAACGGTGACTAAAACATATCTGGCGTTGGTCGATGGCTCGCCTGAAGAAGATCAGTTCCGCTGCGAGGCATGTATTAGCAGAGAGGCATCCACGGTAGGAACACGTGAGATATCAGATGATGGTCAGGAAGCGTTGACGGAGTTCGAAGTGCTGCAGCGACGTGAAGACGGAAAGACTCTTGTGCTGTGTCGACCCAAAACTGGCCGCACCAATCAGATTCGCATCCATTTGGCTCATCTTGGATTTCCAATTTGCGGCGATCCAGCCTACAACCTGTCGGTGACCAATCTTTCGGAGACGAATGAGAAAACTCAGACGCTCGGTGTGAACGATGCCCCGATGTGCCTGCACGCGTGGAAGTTGGAGATTGACCATCCGGAAACGAACGAGCGAATGGAATTTGTTGCAGATGAGCCATCATGGGCATGAACGACTCGGAGAGTCGTTTTACGTGGCTCGTCTCTCCGAGACGAGAATTATCTCCGCGCAAACCATTCCGCTGCAAATTCATCCAATGCTTCTTCAAAGAGAGGCATCGGCCGTTTTCCCTCTTTCAAAGATTCAAATAATGCATTCTCTGGATTGTCATTGCTTGCCAGAAGCAGAGCGTACATTTCGTGAACGGAAGCCTGTTCGACCAGTTCATCAAATCCCTTGATCACATCGGGGTCTTCAGCACTGGTAACCAAACGCAGGTAGGAATTGCTAGACGCCCCAAGCAGTTCATCGATCGCGTCATTCCAGTTGCAGACTTTTTCTCGCCGTTGGTCCAGTATCGAACTGACCTCTTCATGCGCCGCGCGGATCTTCTCATCGTCTTGCAGATCAAGTGCTTCTGCGGTCAGCTGATAGTTTTTGTGCCAAGTTTGAAGTTTAGTTGGGCGCTGAAGCTTCCAAGCTCCGCTGATGCGTTTTTTGGAGAGTTCCGCGTACTCGGGTGAGAGTTCGACGCCGATGTAGTCGCGGCCAAGTTTTCGAGCGACGACACCGGTGGTGCCGCTGCCAGAAAAAGGATCTAAGACAATATCGCCAGGATCGGAACCCGCTTCGATACAGGGGGCGATCAGTTCGTCGGGAAAAATCGCGGAGTGGTAACCATGCAACGTTGCGGGTCTTACCGTCCACACGTCTCGCTTGTTGCGTGTGTCGTACGTTCGGGCATCCATGTCAGATTCGTTTTGCTCGTATCGGTTTGTCGATCCACCGCGAGAGACGCCGGCGTAAACGGCCGGTTCCATCAGTTGATTGAATTTATATTTGCTAGGCTTCTTGGTGAATAGAAACACTTGCTCATGAGCTTTGGTCAAACGGTTTTTACAGCTTTCGGGCATAGGGTTGGGTTTGTTCCAAATGATCTCGTTTCGCAAAACCCAACCGTCATCGATTAGAGCGAAAGCGACCCGCCACGGCACGCCCAGCAAATGGCCTTTATCGTAGGAGTCACCAAGATTAAGCCAGAAAGTGCCGTCGTCTCGCAGAACGCGTTTGACTGCCCGAGAGACGTCCACCAATCGAGCGACATATTGCTGGACGTTTTTTTCGTTGCCGATCTCAGCGGTACCGGCCTTGTAGTTTCGCATCTGAAAATAGGGCGGCGACGTGATGGCCGTCTGGACCGATTTTTCGTCAAGCCATTGGAGTCCGCTCACGGCGTTGTCGGTGATGATCATCGGTCACTTTCGGAATGTGCGCGTCGGTCTAAAATCGGCCACGAAAAAGGCCCAGCTTTTCTCTAAAAGCGGGCCAGAGTTTGCTTCATTTTTGAACATGCAAAAAAACAAACGGTTCGCAGGGGCTTCAAACCAGTTTATAGCGTACGCGCTAAAAACCCTCAATTGGGTGACTCTGCAAAACCTCAGCAATGGCGTAAAGCGTTTGGGCGATGTACTTAGTCATCAACATAATGCCTATCACTTAGCATTGATCGGTCGTTAGCGTGCGAAAAAAATCTGGATACTGTTTTTCAATAGGCAGAGTTGAAGTGGATCGACTCCAATACGGCTTTGCCGATGAACAGAAAATTACTTTAGGAAGTTGGAAACGTCTCTCCAGTTTTTGGAACGAAACGCGCTTTCTGAAACGTAATCAGTTTCATCTTGAACTCTTCGGGGAAGACGCAAAAGAAAATTGACCTTCTAATTTCGTTCCGCTTAAAGGCTGCGACGTTATCAAAAGCTTGGAGTAGAAAGTGCAACTGTTAATCCAATACATGAGTTTTGAAGTTGCACAAATACAAGCCCGAAGCTCGAGCGAGCAGATGTTTTCGAGGATTTCCGGATTCCTCGCTTGCGAGTCGGGCTTGTATTTAATCGCTTCGCGATTTTAGATTGACGTGCGTTTTGTCCAATAGAAGGTGAAAATCGCTGTCAAATGTGCAACTTCAAAACGCGTGGGCGGGGAGCGGAGATAATCCCCGCTGTTCTTTGCCGAAGCGTCAGGTTATCAATAAAATGTCGGTCTCTACGCGAGATCAGCGTCAACGCGCGACGGCATCTTCGGCGGAGTGAAATGCGAATGTGACCAAAGGCGACTGAATCTCACCCCTTCGGTCGACGAACCCAAATCGTAGCCGGCCAACGAAGGGTTGATCACCATCCCAAACGAACCAAAGCTTTTTCAACAAAACGATGAATCTATGAAGCCAAATTTCAAAGTCGCCGGGCTCGGCGAAGTGCTCTGGGACTGCTTCCCCGACAACCAGAGACTCGGCGGAGCACCAATCAATTTCGCTCGCCATGCGCAGCAACTTGGCATCCAAGCCCACGCGATAAGTTGCGTCGGCAACGACGATCTGGGCCAAAGAGCCGCTGACGAACTGGCAGAAAATGGGCTTGCGACGGACTTGGTTTTTCAGCACGAGACGCTGCCGACGGGTAACGTCCAAGTCACCTTGGACGCGTCGGCCAAGCCTTCTTATGCGATCACCGAGAACGTGGCATGGGACGAGATCCCTTGTCCGCAACAGCTGATAGATGTGGCCACCAGCCTTGATGCAGTCTCCTTTGGCACCTTGGCTCAGCGCAGCGACATCTCACGTGATACGATCAGCCAGACGGTTAACGCGATGCCAGAGGAGTCCTTGAAGATTTTGGACGTGAACTTGCGGGCTCCGTTTTACGGCAAACCGGTCTTAGACCACGCCCTCGCGCTGGCCAATATGCTCAAGCTCAGCGATGAAGAGTTGGATGTCTTAGCGCGGTGCTACGATCTAGCTGGCAAGGTCGAGGATCAACTGCGAGCGTTACAACGGCGCTTTGAGCTGCGGCTGATCGCTTACACGATGGGAGCCGACGGCAGCATGTTACTGACCCCGGACGAAACCAATCGCGCCGATGCGGTTAAAGTCCAGCCAGTGGATTCAGTAGGAGCCGGCGATTCCTTCACCGCCGCGCTATGCGTCTCGTTTTTGTGCGGCCGCACGCTCGCCGAATGTAACGAACTGGCGAACAACGTCGCCGCTTATGTTTGCTCGCAGCATGGCGCGGTTCCACAGCTGCCCGATGATTTGAAAAAACAATTTGAAATAACGGTTTAGCCCGGAGTGCGGCACAAGAACTGCGAGTTGCGGAAGACCTCTTTGTTATACCTAAGTCATGGTTTTTTGCTTGGTTCGAATACGAGGCAACATTCAGTGATGTCGTGGGCTCTTCGCAGACCGTACGTTTCAGTTAGCGGTCCGAACTTGTCGTGACGTGACCGATTGACGTATGCCCGCAGGTTGAACGATCGTCTCAAGTGATGGCGGCCTGTTCTCAGGTAACAGCAACTTCGAGGGCCAACCAGAACGCTGGCTTGATGTTTGGCTTCGCTCGGGAAAGTTTTGCCGCAATTTTGCAAACATATTTTAGAATGATCTACAACTTGCTCGTGGCAAGGAGAATCGAGTGGGATCGCAGGGGCTCGAACCCTGGACCTACGGATTAAAAGTCCGTTGCTCTACCGACTGAGCTACGATCCCAACGACTTTCACGTTGCCGTTTCAGTCATGAGGCGGATAAGATGCCCGATCTTTAGGTAAGTGTCAAGGGCCAAGTGATAGGTTCGCTAAAAGATTCAAATTTCCCTTTCACGCGGCCCCTAATGCCGCTTTCAGTGGTTCTGATTATCTAGTCGTTTTTATGCACGACGTTGATTTTTGGACTTTAAAGTTTTACGCTCTCAAACACCAAAAGAGCTGAGGTAATGATTGAGCTTCGACAAACCGCCGGCCTCTGAGTTTTGGTTACTCGTTATCGTTTACCGTTGAACAACGCTTTCATTGCCGAATCAAGTCAGCCGCAAAAAACGCAAGAAATCGCAAAAATGTTGCGGCTTTTCCTTGCGTCTTTTTGTATTCTTTGCGGCCATTACTTTAGAAATCACTTAAACGCTCCAAGCAACTTGTTCTTGCCCCAGGCAGATTATTCTTGCTAGGCACCTCATTCTCGCACAGATGACGGAAGGTAGCCTTAGCCGTCGATTAGAATTTCAATAAACGTTTGGATGTCCGCAAACGTCACTTCACCGTCCTGATTGCAATCTGCCTGTTCGAGATAACTGCCGAGTATCAGAATGTCAATAAACGAGGGGACATCCGCGAAGTCCACGTCACCGTCTTGATCGCAATCTCCAAGAACTAACGCAGGCGTCAGAAGAAATGCTTTCGCTATACCCGCCGGGTTTTGTCCTACTCCCACGATCTGACCAGCATCATTAATGTCATGCGCTTCGAGCAAAATCCAGCCATCGCCCGTTTCGTCCAATAGATCGTTCAGGTCCATAATGGCTTGTTCGGAGTCCCAGATAACCGCGCGTCTTTCAGCAGGGTCGTTTGATCCATTGCCACTCCAGCCTACGGTAATAGAGTCTTCGTTGATGGCGTTGGCGTCACTGTGGGACAATCCAAGCAAAGTACCTAGATCTATAATCTGGCCGTCGCTCCATAGGAACGCAGTCCTATCAAAAAGATCGTCCGTAAATTCACCTTGCATTTCAATTGGTCCAACGTACCTGCACCACAATCCTACCACCTGCGCCTTGTTGTTGAGTTGGTTAGGAACAACGAGATCCTCGAATACAATTTGCGGTGCCCTGAACGGTGTGTCGATGTTCATCAGGCCGCTCGTGGGATCCCAAATAAACGCAGTTGTCCCTTGCATACCTGCGTTCTGCCCCGCAACCTGGCCCAAATCGTTAATCGCGGAGAGACTACTTTGAGAGCCATCATTAAGAATCGAATCAAAGCGCGTCGCAACGCCGTTCACCCAGAGGCTGCTGCCACTGACGACTGTGCCGGCATTATTCACGTCAGCCACAGCGCCATCGACAAGAACTCGACCGTTCGCACTAACTTGGTTATTCGTAAAGACTGTTGAGCCACTTTCCGATGACCAAGTGAAAGGCCGTAAGAACGTATCTGTACCGGTCTGCAGATCAAAATGAAAAAACGACCCCGCAACCAGCCCCGAATCATTGATCGCAACCGCATAGTTGTTGGACACTGAACCTAGCAAGAGACTGGGGCCACTGATCACAGTGTCACCTGTGGCGGGATCCCAAAAGAAAACATCTGTCCCGGATTCCGATGAGAGGACGAAATAACCGGTGACTTGGCCACGATTGTTTATCCCAGTAGCCGTCGACGCTGTTCCTAACGATCCTCCAGGCGTCGTCAGCGAGTATAAGCTTTGCCCGACGGCTGCTTGGCCGGTAAGCATCGCTAGGGGCAATGCTAGAAAAAAGAAACTAAAACTCGAAATGAAAGGTCGCATGTCGGTGATCTCGTTTCTGAGAAGCAGGGAAAGTAAGTAACGCTACCAAGCGCTGGTGGTCAACTGATCTATCCAGATGCATTTCAATGACTTGGCTGCCGCCGCATAAAATCTACCGATTGTCAGTTTCCTAGCCAAGGATGCTCGTAGCTCAATATTAGCTCACCATTGTTCGGCATTCAATTCGCAGATCTAAATCAGCCGCAGAAACGCAAGAAATCGCAAAATGTTGCGACGTTTTCTTTGCGACCATTACTCCATTCGAAAATCATACTAAGGTTCCACGTAGCTTGTCCTTTTTCAGGCTTTCGATCGCTCCTCAGCGCTGCTCTCAAGTTTTGTGAGCCTACGGTCAACCTCTATCAAAGCGAGTGACACCACTATGCAAATCCCTGCTAACGAAGAGTAGTGTCCGTTTCTCGGAGTCGATTCAATGGATGTGAAACCAGCTACAAGATACAGCACTGCGTAAAATATCAATATCGCCCAGCAAAACTTCAGCATGTGTTTCATCGTCTAATTCCAAACAGTCTAGGTATACAGAAGATTTTCTACCTAACGCGGGATGACTGGCTCCTAGATCCAAAGCAATATTACTGATCGGAAAATTTGAAACGTTGCTTTTGTTTTGTGGCCGCGTCGTCGACCTCTTCCAACGACCATTGCCCCTTCTGGGTCTTGTTGGATTTCGGAGTCGGAGCGCTACCGGTTTTGTTTCCGTTGTCGTCAACTTCCTCCATCGACCACTTGCCAACTCCGTTCGATTCAGCAGTGCCTTGGCTCTGACTCGATGGCATGGGCTTTTTGTCAGTTTCGAATAGATTTTCTTTGATCTTGTATTTGTCAGCCTGTCCTTTGGGCTTGAACAAATCTTCGTTGATCCGATATTCATCGTTTTGAGCCGAACGCTCGGGAGAATAAACGCCACCCTGCCCTGCTCGATCATTTGGCGCTGTCGGTTTTTCCCGTGGAGCAGACATGGAGCGAAAGATCATCAACGCCCCAAAGAATAGGATCGCGGGGAAAATCAATTTGCCAATTCCGCCTCGACGACGAGGCTGTTCGGGGAATCCATAACTCATAGGGCACCAGAGGACAAAATTGTGGGTTGGTTGGCTTCGGCCAGCAGAAATGCACGACCATTCCGCGCTGAGATTTTAGAGTAGGAACTTTAAATTTCCAAGCTATTCAAGCAAAAGTTCTCGGTCTCAAAACAAGTGTCTTTGCAATCACCGACTGAATAATGGGCCCACCTTCTTCGGCCTCATGTTTGTCGAAGCTTCCTAGAAAGTCGCCTGAGGGTACGTCAGAGCGTATTCTTGGGATAGCCGTTTTGGCGTTAGCCACGGTTCCGTCGCTCAAAACAGGGATTAGCGTTCAACCGGCAAACGTTCGTGATCGCAAACCTTAGATTTGACAAACCACAAAGAAAACATTTCACTCCAATCGTGTTGTTGGTGCGGCGTTTTGTCGGTCTATCCCGCCGCGAAGGCCCCTGTATACTCGCCGGTAAAGTGCAATAATTTGCCTCTCGTGCGGTAAGAATCCGGTCAACCGAAATG
>CALHPU010000079.1 GCA_938036435.1 uncultured Pirellulaceae bacterium
GTTGGGGGGGCCCGAAGTCGCGATGTCAACCGCTTGCGGAGACTAGTGCCGAAGGTCAACTCGATGATTGGGACTAAGTCGTAACAAGGTAGCCGTAGGGGAACCTGCGGCTGGATCACCTCCTTTCTAAGGATAATTTAATAGCTGCTACCGCGAGGTAGTAGTTTATCCGTGGACGTGATCTTGTGTGAGTTGCTGTTGAAACAGGAGAGGGTTAATCAAAGGCTCTTGTCGTTGGTTAACTTTGGAACCTGGGAAAACGTAACTCCCTGAGGTCTACGCTAAATCAGTTCGCTGATGAAGCACTACTATATTGATAGAATCCCGTTGCGGGACTTGCCAGAACCGCAACGGGTTTTTTTTATGCGCTGATTTATACAGCAAAGCTGCGGTGTTCAGGGGCGGGGCGGTGATGGCTTTGCCACGAAGTGGGGACAAGCGGTAGCCCAATGGCGAAATCCGATTCTCAGTCGTGACTGGCACAAATAAGTTCATTTATCGCAAATCTATTTTTCTCCTGTCGAAGACGCCCACAACGCGAAGTAAGGCAGAGCACTGCTGGAATACAACAACCTACGGAATGAGGCTTGCTTCCTAGTGTTCGTCTTCCACTTTCTATCTACCGCGCGCTACACATACTACTTTTTTGGAATTTCGTAGTCACTTCGGTTACAATTAGTAGCCAGCAAGCCCAAAACAAAATCCCAATCAGTTGAATCAACGATGACCGAACCTGAGTCTATTTTTGCGGCAGCTTTGGGCAAGGAGGGATCGGAGCTACGTGAGTTCCTTAAACAAGCCTGTGGTAGTAATTTAGAGTTGCGACGCGAAGTCGAGAGCTTGATCCAAGCGGATCGTGCGGCAGGCTCGTTTCTTGAGACCCCTGCCGTTGAGCGACCGGAAAAATCTTTTGAACAAATTGTTGTTTCCGGGACAGATTCTTCTCTTGAGTCTCGCCAATGGACCGATCTTCCAGCCATTGGAAATTATGAAATTCATGGCCGTTTGGGCCAAGGAGGAATGGGGACGGTTTACCTTGCTCGGCATGCCAAGCTGAATAAAGACGTGGCGTTGAAAGTGTTACGCGTTGGTCCGCACGCCAACCACGCAAAAGCTTTAGCCCGTTTTGACCAAGAATTGCAGGCGATCGGTCGGTTAGACCATCCGAATATTGTTCGCGCCCTAGATGCAGGTGAACTCGACGGTACGGTCTATTTGTCAATGGAGTTATTGAAGGGCGTTGACTTGGATTATGCCGCTGGAAAGATCGCCGAGGGTGGGGCACTGACGATTGCCGATGCGTGTGAGATTGCATGCCAAGCGGCCAGTGGATTGCATTATGCGCATGAACAGGGATTGGTTCATCGTGACGTAAAACCTTCGAATCTGATGTTAACGGATGATCCGCTACGCCAAGTTTGCGTCAAAGTGTTGGATTTAGGTTTGGCAGCGATGCCCAAGGACCATGCCGACGAACGAATTACTGCCGAGGGCGTTGCGATGGGGACAGTGCTTTACATGGCGCCGGAACAGGCGACCGACACGAAGTCCGTCGACCATCGCGCAGATATTTACGCGTTGGGCGCATCGTTGTATCGACTGATTGTAGGGCGACCTCCCTTTCGAACTTCCGGCGAAGATTCGCCTGCATCAGTTCTGCTGGCGTTGGCTACCAAAACCGCTCCGAGTTTAGGCGACGCAAAACCCGATGCGCCTGAAGCGTTAGTGCAGTTAGTCGCTCAAATGCTCGAACGTGACCCCGCTCGTCGTCCCCAAAACTTGTACGAAGTGATTCGTGTACTTCAGCCGTTAGGAAAAAAACACGAATTACCCAAACTGTTGTCAGTCGGTCTCGCTGCGAAATTGAAAGAACAAACGGCTGAAATAAATCTTGGTGAGTTGCGAGAGACACGAAACACCCCGTCGATTGATCTCGAGAGCCAAGTTTTAGACGGCATGGAAGTATTACGCCGGCGCGTGCAAAAGTTTTGGGTCGATGGGGTGCTGGCCCGCACCGAAGAAAGCCAAGAGATGCTTTCGTTGCAAAAAGAAATACGGACCGATGCTGTGATCAACCCCTGGGAAGGCGTTACGGAAATTCCGTTGAATTCCACTGACGCCCAGTGGTCGATCGAAGAAGTCTTCTCAGATTCTGAGCAATCGTTGTTGATTCTGGGACAGCCTGGGGCGGGGAAGTCCACAACACTGTTGCAATTGACCCGCACGTTGATCCGCCAAAACAAAGCCTCGAAAAGATTTGTGCCAGTCGTATTACACTTATCGACTTGGACCGACCCAAACCAAGCATTAGAGGAATGGATCGCACAAGAGATCAGCGTCAAATATCAGATTCCTCGCTGGATTGGTAACTCTTTTGTCACCGAAAACCGTCTGTTGCTATTGTTGGACGGTTTGGATGAAGTGAGTCTTGACTTACAGGCTGATTGTGTCAAAACGATTAATCGCTTTTTAGAAAACTTTACTCCAGCGGGAATTGTTGTTTCCTGTCGCGCGGAAGACTACCAAGCCATTGGCCTGCGTTTGAAACTGCACGGGGCCGTGCTATTGCAACCATTTAGTGTTCAACAAATTCAAACCAGCCTGTCCGATGGATCCTCTCATTCGCTGGCGCTGCTTGACTCCCTGCAAAAACATGAGTCCCTGATGGACTTGGCCAAGTCTCCGCTAATGCTGAGCGTTATCAAGCTTGGCTTTTCGGATTCCACCGGCGATAACGTGGAACATCTGAAGACGCCCGAGCACACCGAAGCGTACGTGTTCGAGACATTTATCGATCGAATGTTTCGCTCCAAAGGTAAAACGGAACAGGGGTACAGCAAGCAAGTAACCCTTGACAGGCTCGGGTGGTTGGCCAAACAAATGGAGACGCGAAACCAGAGCGTACTTTTGATTGAGCAGTTACAACCAAGTTGGCTGGAGACTCGGGGACAACAAATGTTGTATGCTCTAATCTTAAGCATAGGGCTAGGATTAGGCTGTGCCATAGTGACTGCTTTCTGGTGGCACTACGCATTGTTGATCATGGCATTTGGAGCGACCACGTCTCACTATCAGTTGTTATGGTTGTTCTTTCAACTACCGGTCTGGTTGATGATGATCTCAGCTATCGATTTTCGTTTCTTCAAGTCGCTCGATTCAAATTCAGGCCAACGGTCCCGTTCAGCCCTTCACGTTGTCTATAAAACGTTGCTCTACTGGTCGCTGTGGATGCTGTGGCCATTGGTTGGTTGGCTGACAGGAATCTGGGGAATCGGATGGCTTGTTTCAGAGATTTTAATAGGGCTTTCTATTGGTTCGATGGTCGCATTCATCGGCCGACGGCGGCGTCTGATGGCTGATATTGGAACCGTCGAAGCACTTGGCGTATCAGCTCGAAAGTCTTTCGTTGGCTGGCTTTGGGGACTATTGGTTGGCTACTGCGTTTACCTTGTCTACCTATGGTTGTGGGCTCATCTTTTGCTGGACAGGCCTCCTGAATGGTTCCCATATTATTGGCAAAGTATGGAGGAAATTTACCACAGTATTACATGGCCCTTGGTTGGAGGTTCGTGCGGCATGGTGGTTGGCGGTCTGGTACCTAAGGTGCTCGATCGCAGCATGACTCCAAATCAAGGAATGCAGATGTCGTTGCGCAACGCGATCATTGCCGGCGTTTTCTCATTGGTGGTTATCTGGGTTACAACTTCCCTAATCTTGCATTATGGCGTCACGATCAAAATCCTCGATTTCGAAATTCATCCCGTGCTCCTTGGAGCTAGTTTTTCAGTTTGGAGTTCGTTTTTTATAACACTCATTTTCGGTGGATGGGACTTACTAAAACATTTGTTGACTCGACACCTCTTGGTCCGCGGAGGACAACTCCCAGCCGATTTCAAAGGATTTCTTAGTTACGTAACCCACTTGAGCTTCCTCAAACGCGCAGGAGGTGCATATTTATTCAATCACAAATTGCTACTAAAGCATTTTGCGAATCGACAAGACCAGTCGATTCGAGGTTGAGCTGAGCCTTACGCTCAAGTTCCCTTGATATCGAATTAGTTTTTCTGAGGGGAAACTTCTTCGCTGGTAGAAGCTTCTCCAGCAGAAGTGATCAGTGCGGCGTAGTTTCGCGGCGAAATCTCCTCAGAAATAAAGTGAACGGACCCGTCAGTGAATACGTGATTCGCTCCCCCCGGGTGAAACGCATAAGTTTCATTGTCATTATGGCAATTGATGACACAATCGCCGGGAAAGTCACGCGTACCGTGCGGAGCGCCGTCGAGTCCATAATAATTTTCATGATGCCCCCACCCACCGTCAGTAATCATTTCGCCAGATTGTAGTTCGCGCCCAATGTAAAGTGCTGGCCGGCCGGCCGACTCGCACAACAGAATTGTGTTGGAAGTACCATCGATGATCTGTCCCATTGTTTTGGCAGACGCTGGTGAGACCCCAAAAGCCGCTACTCCGGGGCCTTTGAATTCCGGCACCATAGAACCCAACCATTGAAATTCGGCTCGTTCCGCATACCCAAAAAACGTATGGGACGTTGAATTAATCGAACTGCAAGGGGCGTAATCGGTTGGAGCAAGATTTGCGTAGGGAAAGGGGGCTCCGAATTCAAATTGCCCCGAATTACCTTCGAAGCTGGCAATCGGCGTTGAGGGACAAGTAAAAATAGCAACTTGATTTCGCAGCACAGCCTGGTTGTCTGGTGTTCCCGGGATGATATCGGGAGACGAAACCCAAGGTACAGTAGGGTCGTACTGACTAGCCAGTGGATTCTGTTCCATAAAGGGCAATAGCTGCGCCGTCCATGAATGAGCGAGGCCCGGATATGGAAAACCAGGTTGGCCAAGCGTTCCGGGAGCGGCGCCGATTTCTACAATCAAGCTAGGTGGAATTTTTCGCCGCGCCGATTCGAAGTTGAGGGCCGCTAACCCCAACTGCCTTAAATTGTTAGCGCAGTTCGTGCGACGAGCTGCCTCTCGAACCGTTTGCACTGCCGGTAACAACATACCGATCAAGATGCCGATAATTGCGATGACGACCAACAACTCTACTAACGTAAACCCGATTGCGCGATTGATGCGCCTTCGTTGTAGCTGAACTAACATTTCCCATCTCCAACTTAAAAGTAAGCAGCGTTCCCACTTTTCAAGATATGCGATAGCCACGTTGAGATGCATCTAATTGCGACTATTTTCAAATATTTTTTTGTATGAATTGAGGCCAAGGACTGGTTGCAATCATCGATTGCGCTGAGATCAACCCAATCCCCTTTTCTTCAGAAAACTTAATCGAATCCAAATATTTATTGGGGTGAATTCGTAAATACTACGCATTACTAGAAGGGCCTTGAGTGAATCCCCAAATCCCAACACGGCTTCCTAGAAGGCAGTATTGGAGAGAAGAACCGATGGTACGCCAAATTGTCAGCGTTGCGATCGACAAATCGGTAGCTCATACTGAGTACATGTCAGAAATTGAGAAAATTCTAGAGAATTCAACTCCTGGCGATCCGGCGGTTGCCGAACAGCTATTGCCATTGGTATACGAAGAACTGCGCAAACTCGCGGCAGCGAAACTAGCAAGGGAACCGGCAGGTCATTCGCTGCAGGCCACATCATTGGTCCATGAAGCTTATATGCGGCTAGTAAAAAATCAAAAAGATGCCCAATGGGATGGTCGAGGGCACTTCTTTAGCGCTGCAGCTGAGGCAATGAGACGTATTTTGGTAGATCGCGCCCGGCGAAAGAAGGCAATTAAGCACGGCGGCGACAGGAAACGAAAACACTTCGCCGAAGATTTGATTGTTGCTCCCGAGACAAACATTGATTTGATAGAACTCGATTCGGCGCTGACGTCATTGGCAGAGCAATCCCCTCGTAAGGTCGAACTAGTAAAGCTACGTTACTTTATCGGACTAACACTCAAGGAAGCGGCTGACGTGTTGGGGATAGGAATCTCTACGGCCGATCGAGACTGGGCATATGCCCGTGCTTGGTTGTATCGTCACATATCTACAAGTGACCAATAATCGGTCCAGTCGCTCCGTTTGCTTGGGCAAGATCAAGCTTGTTTTGTTAGAAAAACAATCGTCGGCAGGGCGTGTCGAGAAAGGCGGCGGTCTTACCCAAAATCTTTTTTTGCAAGTTTCAAATAATTGTTGGGGTCAATTCTCAACGACTACGCATTGTTCATCGACGACATGAAATAGCTCGTACCGGGGTGTCGAACTCCAGATAGCAACGGCTGGTCATGTATTCGGAAAACTATCGATTGAAACTGTTTTGGGAGAGATTTGATGAGACTTAACAACTTACTGAAGTACGGAACGGCTTTGTCATTGAGCTGCATGCTAATGTTAACAGCCCTATCTACGGCTTATGCACAAGCACCCGCAAATGGGACCAACGTGAAATGGCTGGAGTACACGGGGCCACAAGGTGGAAGCGTTATTGGAAAGTTTTTCCAATCTGCCGCCGGCCAATGGACCGAAGAGGCACCTGATGGAACGCATTCGTTTACTGAACTGCAGCGCGATGCTTGGTCGGTATATTTGCAACGGTCCAACGGAGCTCGAATTCAACTTGACTTGCACACCAAGAACATCACGCTCAACCGAAGTCAAAAGCTCTACAAGATTGCTTCTGCGAAAACGAGTGTTCCAGCACCGAGCGTAATCAATGGCCAGAATGTCCAGTGGGTTCAATACTCCGGAGGTAGGACAGGCACTTTTTGTGTCACTGGGCCCAAACAATGGAGTGAAGAAAACTCCGATGGGCGTCATACGTTTACTGAGCAAGCGCGGGATGAATGGTCTGTCTATTTACGTCGCACCGACGGTCAACTGACGATCCAACTGGATCTCCATACCAAGGACATTGTTCTCAACGGAAACCAGAAACTCTACCGAATCGCCAAGGTGTCTGCGAATCCGTCCGGCTCATAGCAGTCAGGCATTCAATCGGGGCCGGCCGAACACAACCTAGCATCTCGTCTAGATTTCGGCTGGCCTTCGATCGAGTTGAACAAAGATTCTACGAAAGTCCTTTTGATACAGACTCTAGCAGAGAAGGATGCGGGCTGGCAAAGCGATGGGACGTCTATGTCGCTGGCTTTATCAGAGCTTTCCACGCTTCGATCGGAGTATATTGGGATTTGCTTTGCGCGGAAGGTGGAAGAGGTTGTTCGATCGCTTTGGAACCTGTTGATGCGTATCTACCTGAGGTCTAGCTAAATCAGTTCGCTGATGAAGCACAACTATATTGATAGAATCCCGTTGCGGGACTTGCCAGAACCGCAACGGGTTTTTTATGCGCTGATTTATGTTTTCGGTCCGCGAAAGTGCACTCAAGCGCAAAGCATTGAGGTAGGATGTTTTGTTCGCATCTCTTCGGTGATTTTTGTGCCCCTGTGTTAAAAACTTGTAATCAAATCAAGTTCCAAGACTCCGCCTGATAACGCTAATCCTCGGTTTCTCCCACGGAAATCGCTTGAAAGTTCGATTGAACAAGACCTGTTTAGTTGAAAACGCCTGACAAGTCATCTATGCTTCGGTTACGAAACGTTGTTTGTAACACTTGATCAAGGGAATTCAGCTCATGAAAGCGATTCAAGCCAAATCAATTCCGTTGTCATCTCGATACGCGATGCTCGTTCTGTGCCTGGTGTTTCTCACACCGGCAACTTCTTCTGGGCAAACTGTTCAATACACGCAGACTTTCGAAAGCTACGACATCGGAACATCAGCAGCCGATACAGAAAACGCCTTTTCTGCTGGAGTGTGGGACAACGCAACGGTAGTGAACGGGGGATCCAAAGAACTCTGTGTTACACCTGATCCTTTTGGTAACAATACTGGTAGTTTCGGCTTCGGTGGCTCTGACTTTCTACCCCCGATCGAGCCGATTCCTTGTCGAGATGTCGCCTCTGCTTCGTTTTCGTTCGACTTTCGCGTTCAGACGGTCGGAACTGCGTTTACAGATATAGACAATACAAGAATTGCAACTGGTGTTATCTGGGAGAACTCGTCAAATAACATATGGACAAGTCTTTTTCTTAATTCGGAAAATGAACTATTTCTCTATCTAGGCGATAGTTCTGTTTTCCCTATTGCCAGCTCAAATCGCCCGTTCGATGACCTTGAATTCGACTTGGATTCACCCGGTGAATGGTCAAACTACTTTTCGCTGCAACTGAATTTGCAGTTTGACAACTCGCCAGGTTCGGGTTCACAATCCGGCATTGCCGTTGCGAATCTCGTCGACTCCGCTGGAAACGTTCTCTTGTCGACGTCGAAGGAAATATTTTCGTCGCCAATTGTCAGTCCAGCTACGGGAATGATCACCGCCCCGTCTATATTTATGAACGAAGATTCATTCAACCCCTTGTTCGCGACATGCTACGACAACCTAAGTCATTCGGTAACTTTTGTTTCTGCGACCCTCATCGGCGATGTCAACCGAGACTGTGAAGTTAACTTTTCGGACATCGCTCCATTAATTTCAATATTGGCCTCCGGTGGATATCTTGCTCAAGCAGATGCCAATCAAGACGGAGTGGTCGATTTTTCGGATATCCCCCCTTTCATTGAAGCACTGTCTTCCCAGTAGAGTCTGAACGGAAGAAGAAAAGGCTAGGGACGAATGGCACTTAAAGTCGCTTTGTCTTGTGTTCCCCGAGTTTATATTGGCTACTTGGCTTTGTCATCCAAGTGTAGCTTTTTGGCCTTCGCTTTTTAACTCTGGGTTCGTAGCGAACATAACAAAGATGCCAGAAGATAACAAAGGTGCCAGAAGCCAACTTGGTAATCTAGGTTAATTTCTTTGGTCGTCCTCTTGGTCGCAAAGTAAGTTCAACGCCTTGTTAGCGAACAGTCGTTTGTGCACAATTCTCTGCCCTATAAAAACAGCCGCGGTTGACGCAGGTCCTTAGTACGTCTGTTTTTTTCTTTGTCATTGCTTGAACTACCTGGCTCCTGACAACTTTTTTTGCTTAAAAATGCGATTGCCCGGTCACGCAACTAAACTCTTACCAAGGAATTAAACTCTTACGAGTTTTCCTGCCTTCGCGACGGTGTCAATAAATGTCAATGATCAAACAAAGTATTCTGTCTTTTGGTATTCGAGACATCGGTTGCTCTGCCCCCAAACCCTCGAGATGTTTTGAGGCATAATAATGGTGTTGAATGATCATTGACTTGAAATTGGCACAGCATTAGTTTCAGTAAGCTAATCTTCAATTTCAAATCGATAGGGTAGTTTCGTAATTCCCTCGATGCCTCGGCCGTCACTGCGAATCGGCGGACCGGTGATGCGAAAGTTTCCGATGCCGCTGGCGCGATGATAGAAATCTAGTGACGTCGGACCGTATAGAGAAATGTTGAAATGAAATGCTCCCAACAGCAACGGGATCTTCTCAAACACCAACGTGACACACACCTTTTTCTCTTTTTGGATCGAGAAATCGATGCCCTGCGACGCGGTCGACACAGCAGCAACTCTTCCATGTACCGGTGAGCACAATGCCGCGAACAAATTCATCCGGTCTAGTGACTCCGTTGCGGTCACGGTGACGTTTACTCGCACGGTTGATCCGGTCTCAAACTCCTTGCAGGGTTGGCCATTTGCATCGACGACCTCCGCTTTTAGAATACGTGCCGCGGTCTCCGGCTGCGGATCTGCCGCGTGTTTCACGCGGTCCGACGCCCCCATCGTTTCCTCGTATACGGTGCAGCCCGTTTCCAAGTCACCATCGTGAATGATGTTTCCATCGCCAAATACAATCGCGCGGTTGGCGACGCGATTGAGCATGCTGACCGCGTGAGTGACCAGAATAATAGAGATGCCGCTTTTGACCAATTCACGCAGATGAGCAAAACATTTCATGCGAAACGCAACGTCGCCTACAGCCAGCACTTCATCGATTAACAATAACTGCGGCCGAAGGTTGGCTCCGATAGAAAACCCTAGTCGCATCTTCATCCCTGAGCTGTAAGTTTTCACAGGTTCGTCAATCACATGAGCCAGTTCCGCGAACTCAACGATACTTTCCATGCAGCGGTCGACTTCCCTTTTTCCCAACCCCAGAACCGCAGCGTTGATGTAGATGTTTTCGCGGCCCGACAAAACGGGGTTGAACCCGGTCCCCAGTTCGATCATCGCCCCTACGTTTCCATGGATCGTAATGCAGCCTGCGTTGGGAAGGATCAGGCCATTGATCATTTTGAGCATTGTGCTTTTGCCAGCCCCGTTTGGCCCAAGCAACCCTACACATTCGCCGGCCCGAACTTGAAAATTTGCGTCCTTGACCGCGAAAAATTCTCCGGGACGCAGATCCTCAGACGTCCGATCACGACCAGCGCCGATTAGCTCACGGCCCAGATCCGTCAACCCGTAACGCATCGAGCGCTTCAAGTTGCGGCAGTAGATCTTCCAGACGTGGTCTACGTCAAGAATGACTTCGGGCGAATTGGTGGAGGAGTGGTACAAAGGACTACAGTTTTCAGTTTTCAGTTTTCAGTTTTCAGTTTTCGGTTTTCGGTTTTCGGTTTTCGGTTTTCGGTTTTGCGATTGCTATGTATTCATGCGCTCTACCAATACTGGAATGGAAATGCGAAACATTATTAGTCCCAACAAAGCAAGCGGAATTGTGATCAGGCCCCAGATGAACGCCGGAAACCACATATTGCTTTGTCCCATAAGCAATAGGTCTCGGGACAGAATTAGAAAGGGGCTCGCCGGATTGAGCCAGTTCAGCAAAGTTCCCGGAAATGCGGTTGGAGACGGGTAGATTATTGGTGTTAAGATCATCCAGAAAGGTACCACCATCGACAATAATCTGCCGACGTCTTGGTAGAGTGATCCAATCGGCATCAATAAAATTCCCAAAGTGGCACCGAGTGCGATCATCATGACGATCGCCACAACAGCCCCCAGCACGGCAAGCGACGGCGCCACACCGAACCAAGCCATGGCTAACGCCAGCAACACGGCGCGGATCAGCAAATCAAAAACAATCTCGCCCAGTCCCACCAGCAGCAAAGCCTCGCGCGAGAAACGAAGCTTCGACAGCATACTTTTGTGTTGATTCAAAACTTTCAGTGGCATCTGGATCGCGTCGCCGAAGGCCTGCCAGAGAATCATGCCGGTCAAAATATACAGCGTCTCATTGACCTCCATGTCGCCAATGTTGAAGACACCTTGCTGGCGAAGGAAGATCCAAATGGCCGTATTGGCCACCGGTGGAAGAAAGGCCCAAAACAAACCCAGTAACGTTTGCCGATACAGCCCACGAATATTTCTCAAAAATAATCGCCACGCTAATTCGCGCCCGTTCCAGGTATCCGACCACATGTCCGAAAACAGCTTGACCGGATTTCGAATCTCCGAGTGTGCGCTGTACCGCACTGTTGGCCGCGTCGTAGACATTTCGTGCGGCGTTGATTTAGAAGAAGTGCTAATAGTTGAGTTGTCGGACACGGAGGAAAACGGGAGACTGTTTACGTTGGAATAAGTTACTAGGCTTTGTCCAGATTCAATTTTCGGGTTGTCGGTTCGCTCTTAAAGCGTAACGGCGCAAGCCGTCGGGAATAAATACCAATTGATTAACGGTGGGCACCGGAGGGCTCGCGCCCTTTCGCTTTCATCTAAATCCTAATTCCAAATCTGGACGAAGCACTAGGCTTTGTCCCTGAAGAGAGTGGGGCAAGTTTTCAACCTGCCGGACAGATCCAAAGATGGCAGTTTAAAAACGGCCCCAATTAGTCGATGCTTACTTTTGGGACAAAACCAAACGGAAAAAAACAAATGGACAAGGCAGAAATTGCATAATTCCTTTTGAGCCCTCTCCCATGGATTACTATTATATAGGGAAACGCGTGGAATTCGCATCCGTCGGGCAAGTTGCTCTAAGAGCAGCGGCTCAAATGAAGCCTTGACGACATGTCGTACGGGTTGTCCGGTATGCAAGTCTTGTTTCTTTACCATGTGGAGATTGCAACATGGAACCTAAACAGATCGACGAAGCAGAAAATCGAATATTGCTGGAGGGTTTTGCCAGCACTTTGGCCGCGATGCGCGTGGAGGGTGACTCGGCCGAGTATCGTAAACCGGTCAATATGTTGCCTCGTCATGGAGTCTTTTTTCGCTGGCCCGAGCAACCGGCCGAAGACTGGATTCACCCGGACGACATGGAACTGGCCGCCGGAATGCTTCCCGGCGGTCGTATCTTTCAATTGCAGCAATGCGAGGACAAACAAGATCGGCAGGCTGGTTATTCGGTGATCAGTTACGGCGATCTTGCAATTCGCGTCTTACCCGCGATGTGGTTGCCGGTCGATGATGCGGGGTACAAGGTGGGCGACCGTGTAGAAGTCCTCGCAAAAAATGGGGCTCAACAACCTTTCATCGGCACGTTGGCCGAGATTACCTACAACCCAGTGACTCGTCGAATCGAGTATCGAATTGAGTTCCGGTCGATGGTCTTGAAGAAGAAGTATTTCGAGGAAGACTTTCGGCCGTGCTGCCGACTGGAAGAACCACTGAGCAAACGGGCGCGAGCGATACTTAATAAAGCCAGCGTCTCTATTTAGAGTTTACGGGACTAAGCTACCGCAGTGTTTATTGGTTGACCAAGAGGTCAATGAACAACGGGATGTCGAAGAAGTCTACCGTGCCGTCGTTGTTCACATCGCCTTCGTCCAAAAACTCTCCAACGGACAAAAGTGAAATGAATGCTGGAATGTCCAGAAAGCTGACGGCACTGTCCAAGTTAACATCCCCTAGCAGGGCGTCGCGCACCGTAATTTCAAAGGTTGAAGTGCTTGATTGATTTCCGGCCGGATCTCGTACCACAAACTGGAAACTATCGTTACCTGTTTGGCTACCGTCGTGAACATATTCAATCGACCCATCCAAGAGGTCTTGCTGAGTAAAGCTATCAAATTGAGCGATTGATGAGCCGTCAAGGAAGACCTGTCCAAACTGAGGCTGAGATTCAAGAACAAACTCAAGTTCGGAGTCATCCGAATCCTCATCGATAGCTTGAAGATTCGATGGAGTGAGCGGTAGAGTTTCTCCTTCTTGCACGGTTGCGGAACCGGCAATAATTTCAGGAACAAGGTTGTCGGACTCTTGAACAGGCGTTTCATTTCCCGATCCAGAATTCTGAAGAGCGGCGATGAATGCAGGGATATCTTCGAAGTCGACAAACCCATCCTGATTCACATCCGCTTCGAATTGATATTCCCCCGCAGTCAGAACTGAAATGAGTGTTGGGATGTCTGAAAACGTGATGGCACCGTCTAGATCAACATCGGCTTGGACCGAAAGCGGTCGGTCTCCAAGATTCACCTCGTCGAAATTATCTACCACGACGGTCAATGAGTCGCCGATTTGAAATGCTCCATTGACGTTTCTTACAGACGATTCATCCGGAACATTGAACGTAAACGTATCGTTGCCGCTTAAGCCATTGAACACCATGTGGCTGGCCTCATCGACATTCAGCGTGTAGGCGTCTCCGTTGACTGAAATTTCAACCGTGCTTCCAACCAGTGAGATTGAAAAGGCGTCATCGCTGTCAGTACCGAAGCTACCCGACGGCACTATTGTGCCCGAATTAAACGAACTCGGTGACCTGAGGTCTGCGAATTCGCCATCGTTCACTAACGCCAGATTTCTCCAAATCTCTTCCTTCAAATTGCCGGGTATTCCCCAAGTCGATCCATCAGCCAAAACGATATTTGTGCCATCCGCAGCGGTGCCAGTATTCAATCCGGCGGCCGGATCATTGGTGTCGAAAACAATGTCTTGCGGTTTCGTCCATTCCACCGCCAGAGCGGAGTCAACTTCGGCAAACAAAAGGGTGTTTGAGCTGCCGTCGGAGATACTCGAAAAACTTGTTCTAAGCTCATTGTTGAGCGGAAAGATAGTACGCGGATCGCCAGAAGAATCGACCTCGGACGTAATCGCTTGAAGGACTGTTTTGCCATTGTCAATGTAGGGGAGCTTGAAAACTTCGGGCATCAGCGGCAGCAAGCTTAAGTTGTGCGGACTATCCCATGGCTCATCCAGATTGAAACGTTGATACAGCTCACGTTCACCAAGAAATGGCAAGAGCTCCACTCGCCAACTTAACAATGGCTCGCCACCAGTCCGTTGCGAATAAATCGCGTGCTGCGGGAAACGCTGGTGAGAGGATTCATAGTTAAAAGCAGCCAAACTCAAGGAGCGTAATTTGTTTTGAGTTTCGTCGGGGCTGACTGGCAATCGTGAGTCTTCACGAATAACTTTTAAATCAACAATGATGTCTGCAAAATCCGCGGGTGAAAGAATCTTTTTAAGAACATCATCGCCGATGGTTTTGTTGAAGAAGTGAACCGAACCATCAGTCAAAGAAAAATGAAATCCACTGGCCGTCGCATCTCCGAGAATCGATCCTAAATTGTTAGGGTCGAAATCAAAATCACCCGGTTTGGTCCACTCAATTGCCTGATCAGAATTGACTTGCAAAATTGCGGCCGTATTGTGCCGGTCGAACGCGCTAACGAGTCTGCCACGTTTCGTGTTCGAGAAAAAAGTATTGTCCCCGTGCGCGCCTTGGAAAACCGTTTTCCCATCTTCAACGCCATCGGTCGCAAAGATCTGCGGCATGAGCGGCAACAGGCTCAAGTTGTGCGGGCTATCCCAGGGCTCATCTAAATTAAACTGGTTATAAAGATTGCCTTGACCGATGAACGGGAGAATTGCCACACGCCAGCTTAATAGAGGCGCGTCCGGCCCCGCACTGTTCGCACTGTCGGACGAGTAAATGGTGTGCGGGAGTTGTTGATTGGCAGACTCGTAGTTGAGCGATGCAAAAGTGATTTGACGCAGTTGATCTTCCACCGAACCGAAGCGGCTGACACTGTCAGCCAACACGGATTCGTCATTGACCTCGCCACCGTTGTAGGTCGCCCACGCGTTGAGCGCCTGAGGTGCCGACAGGTCGAAACTGACTACACTGGCATCGGTCAGTACAGCATTCAACGTACCGTCGCCGGTAATCCCTCCCAAACCAGCAGTGGGGTTGGCTGAATCGAAAGTTAGGTCAACCGGCCGAGTCCATTCAACTGCTTGAGAAACGTTGGCCTCAACAAACAGGATGGTGTTGCTGGCCCCATCGGTTACAGCAGGCAATCCAATTTCGGACCTCGCACGCTGGCTATCAAACACGGTTTCGGTACCGTTTAAGCCAAGGAAAACTGTTTTCCCGTGCTCAACATCGGTATGCTGTAACCAGCGCGGTATCTTGTCCAACAACTGGATGTTGTGCGGGCTATCCCAAGCTTCATCCAAATTAAACTGTTGGTACAGTTCGTTTTCACCAAGGAACGGCAACAAGGCCACTCGCCAGCTCAACAGCGGCGTCCCGTCGGCGGCCTTGACCGCTTGAGCTGGGAAATGCTGGCGAGCAGATTCAAAATTCAGCGCAGCGTATCCCAACTGTTGAAGGGCATATCGACTAACAGGGCGAAAGTTGAAATCACGGTAGTCAACCAAGCCACCTTCTTCAGTGGTCACGAAATTCGCAAAGTTGACTGGATCGATTTGGTCGGTTGTTCGAAAGAAGCCATGGTTGGATGAAATAAGATGAAATCCGTTTGCAGAAGCACTGCCCAAACCGGCGAAAGGGTCCGCCGGGTTGAAGTACCAGTCGACCGGTTGCGTCCAAACGACGGCGTGTGAGGCATCAACTTCCACGAAAGCCACTGAGTCTTCGGAGAATACATCAGTCCGTGAGCCGTCGAG
>CALHPU010000080.1 GCA_938036435.1 uncultured Pirellulaceae bacterium
GGCGCAAAAAAAATGGCACGCATTGCTGCGTGCCATTTTTGGTTTTCAATTTTGGAGCCTATGACTCGCTTAGTCGTTCTTGACTTCGAACTCAGCGTCGATGGCGTCGTCGGCAGCGTCAGGAGTTGAATCGGCAGAAGCTTCTTCTGCGCCATCGCCTCCTTCACCTTCGCCTGCTGTTGACGCTTTGTACAGCACTTCGCTGACCGCGTGTGAAGCCTGCTCAAGCTCCTTGACGGCAGACTTGATCGCGTCGACATCTTCGCCCTTGCTGGCCTCGCGCACTTTTTCTATTGCGGCTTGCAAAGGTTCCTTGTCGCTGTCCTCAAGTTTGTCCTCGTTGTCCGAGATGGTTTTCTCCATCTGGTAACACATTGACTCACCTTCGTTGCGGGCGGTAACAAGCTCAAACTGACGCTTGTCTTCGTCCGCGTTGACCTCGGCGTCCTTCTTCATTTGTTCGATTTCATCGTCGGACAATCCAGAAGATTGCTTGATCTCAACATTGGCTTCTTTACCAGTGCCCAGATCTTTGGCCGACACGTTCAGAATGCCGTTTTGATCGATGTCGAATTTCACTTCGATCTGAGGCGTTCCACGTCGAGCCGCCGGAATTCCCGTAAGATCGAACTTGCCCAACAGTCGGTTGTTGACCGCCATCTTGCGTTCGCCTTGGAACACTTGGATGGTGACTGCAGTCTGATTATCAGCCGCAGTACTAAAGACCTGTTTCTTCTCAGTCGGAATGGTCGTGTTACGCTCAACCAGTGCCGTCAACACGCCGCCTTCGGTTTCGATGCCGAGCGTCAGCGGTGTTACGTCCAACAGCAGAACGTCTTTGCGATCGCCCGAAAGTACCGAGCCTTGAATCGCGGCACCAAGTGCAACGACTTCGTCAGGGTTAACACCTTTGTGAGGGTCTTTGCCGAAAACGCTCTTGACCATCGCTTGTACTTTTGGCACGCGTGTCGATCCACCAACCAAAACGATTTCGTCAATGTCGCTGGGGGATAGCTTGGCGTCTTTCAGTGCCTTCTGCAAAGGAACTTTACAACGCTCGACTAATTCGTCGATCAGCTCTTCGAACTTGGCACGCGTCACGGTCACCAACAAGTGCTTTGGCCCTGAGGCGTCGGCAGTGATGAACGGCAAATTGATATCCGTTTGCTGTCCGGCAGACAGTTCGATCTTGGCTTTTTCACAAGCCTCTTGCAGACGCTGCAGCGCCATGGTGTCTTGACGCAAGTCGACGCTGTTGTCTTTTTGGAATTCGTCAGCAACGTAGTTGATCAGAACATCGTCAAAGTCGTCGCCACCAAGGTGCGTGTCGCCGCTGGTGCTGATCACCTCGAAGACCTTCATGCCGTCGTCGTCGTTCAGTTCCAACACTGAAACATCAAACGTTCCACCACCAAGATCGAAGACAACGATCTTCTGTTCGTTTTGAGCCTTATCCAAACCGTAGGCCATCGCGGCAGCGGTAGGTTCGTTGATGATTCGAGCCACTTCTAGGCCGGCGATCTGGCCGGCGTCTTTGGTGGCCTGTCGTTGAGCGTCATTGAAGTACGCAGGGACCGTGATGACAGCCTTGTTGACCTTGTGACCGAGATACGATTCGGCAGCTTCTTTAAGCTTGCGAAGTGTTTTGGCCGAGATCTCTTGCGGCGTGTATTCTTTGCCGTCGATCTCAATGTTAACGTAGTCTTCCGACTTGCCGGTTACCTTGTAGGGAACCATTTTCTCTTCGGAGGCCACTTCGCTGTGACGGCGACCCATGAAACGCTTCACCGAATAGATCGTGCGATGCGGGTTGGTAACGCGCTGGTTACGTGCTGAGGCACCGACCAAGGTTTCGCCCTTGTCGTTGAACGCGATAACGCTGGGCGTGGTGCGGCCGCCCTCTTGGTTTGCGATAACTGTTGGCTCATTACCGTCCATGACAGCGACAACCGAGTTGGTCGTGCCGAGGTCGATGCCAATAATTTTTTCACCCTGAGCCATGGTTGCTCTCCTTAAAGTAGGTAATTCGTCACGGGTTATAACCGTGCGTCGATGTTTTGCAGTGTTTTGATACGGCCGATCAAGCTGACGGATGGACAGCTAAAGTTCGGATCAAACCCATCGTTGCAAAAGCCGTGCCGAAACCGTGGAAGATTAAAAACCGTGGAAATACTCGGCTTTTCGCATTGAGAAGGGCAGCTGCTGACATTTTGGCACGCTTTGCCAAAAAGCGCCTTTGCTGTGATCCGCGAGAGTGATCGCTTAATGCCCTAATTTTGAAGAATGAGCAAAATTATAGCCTCTGGTTGCGATGCCTTGGGTTGTATTTGTATTGGCGGCTCATATCAGACTGAAGTGCGTCTGCGCCGCCGCTGCAAAGTAAGGCCTGATGGCTTCATGGCCTATGTTGGTCCAAAGTCACAGGACTACCTTTTTTTCTTGTCCTTGTCCTTGTCCTTCTTCAGGCCGGCGCGACTTAGCAGCGACTCTTCGAAGAAATCATCGACGACTTCGTCCTGCGGCGGAGTACCGAAAGCTCCGAGAGACTGCGGATCGTAGTCAATCGTATAGCTGTTTTTGGCGATATAGATCTCTGTGTTGGGATCCACGCGTTTGCGGACACCGACCAGAATTCTCTTTCCTTGGACTTTGACGCCATTTCTGGAACGCAAATCGCGCACAAACCAGTAGCCCTCGTCGATCTCCAACAGGCAGTGATGTCCTGAGACATTGCCGAAATCCAGCACGATGTCACAGCCGTCGCGGCGGCCAATTCGGAGTCGTTTCTTCATTAGCGGAATAGGATCGCCGCCACCGGTGGGGATAAGTTCGCCGTACATGCGTTGGTGCTTCTTCTTTGGAGGTGTACAAAAGCGTATAAAACCTCCAAAATATAACCTCCACTGAGGAATATTCAAATTTCCCGAGACAAATTGTGACCTTCTTAGAATCCCAGAACGAACGGAATCCGCAAAACGCGCCCGTGCAGCATCACCAGCTTAACCGGCACGATTTAGATTGGAGGGCGGATGGCCATCGATATCTCAGTTACAGCTATTATCTCAAGAAGATTTACGGTTTTCGCGTCCAACGCGTTTCTCTTGATGCCGGTTTCACATGCCCCAATGTGGACGGTACTGTGGCCTTGGGCGGGTGCACGTTTTGCGACAACCGCAGTTTCAGCCCTTCTCGTCGAATGCCAATTCGGAACATTATTGGACAGTTGGAGGAAGGTATCGTCAAAGTCAAACGTCGGTACAAGTGCAAACACTTCATGGCCTACTTCCAACCTGCCACCAACACGTACGCGCCGGTGGACGTTTTACGGCCACTGTTTGAATCGGCGATCGCTCATCCGGAAGTCGTGGCACTAGCAATCGGCACGCGCCAGGATTGTGTGCCCGACGACGTGCTAGATTTGCTCGAAGAGATCGGCCGCAAAGTGCCGCTGACGGTCGAGTATGGTTTGCAGACGATTCATGACAAAACGATGGAGTGGATGAATCGAGGAGATTGCTACGAGTCATTCGTAGACGCGATGCAGCGCAGCGTGGGGCGCGGGTTCGAATTGTGTGCTCACATCATGCTAGGACTGCCAGGCGAAAGTCACGCCGACATGATGGCAACTGCGGAGGCGGTCGCCGGTTCTGGTTTGGATGCGGTGAAGATCCACAATTTGTACTGCGTTGAAAACACGCCGCTGGCCGAACAAGTGCGCAGTGGCGAGGTCAAATTGATGGAGTTGGATGAATACATTTCAACGCTGGTTGATTTTCTTGAGCGCATTCCCGGTTCGATGATTGTGGAGCGGATCAGCGGCGAGGCGCCCGGCGATTACTTTGTCGGCCCCCAGTGGTGCCTCGACAAACCTGCGGTGCTCCGCGCGATCCAAGAAGAGTTCCAGCGGCGAGATTCGTGGCAGGGAAAGAATTGCTCAGCGTAGCTGAATACTGAAAAACGAAAGTCGAAAAATGGTATCGATGTCTCAACCTGAAATGAACAACACGCGTCTGGACCAGATCATTCAATCGATCGGCGATGATGTGCAAGGTGAGTTGGGTTATTGGCAGTTTTTATTTGGTGACATTCGGCTGATGTGTGTAACTGACGAGAACCATGATCGCATGCGGGTGATGGCACCGATTGCTTCGATCGAAGAGGTGCCCGAATCGACGCTGTTGAAGTGTATGAGTGCCAATTTCGACCGCGCTCTAGATGCGCGGTACTGCGTTAGCAACGAAATGATTTGGGGAGCATTTATTCATCCATTAGGAAGTTTGAGCACTGGTCTGTTTCACAGCGCCTGTCACCAAGTCGCCGAGGTCGCGCGCACCTTTGGCACCACTTTCAGCAGCGGCGGATTAAGCTTCAATTCAGATATCGTGTAAGTTTGCCGTGGTGTTACGTCGCACCATCGGTCGCATTAAACAGCGGCTTGCTGGATCTTCGGTGCAAGTAAAGATATTGACTCGTGATGCGACCGCCCATAGCTGCTAAAGACGGAGGCCTAAAAGCATGCAAATCAACCATTTCGAAAAACGTTTTACGTTTGCAAAATGGATTGCAGTTTTTGGACCTGCTTGTGAGGACTAGAGCTTCATCCCGATTTGGAATTAGGATTTAGATGAAAGCGAAAGAACGCGAGCCCTCCGATCCCCCGTTCATCAATTTGTATTTGTAGCGGACGGCTCTCGGCGTCATGCTTTAAGAGCGAACCGGCAACCCGAAAATTGAATCTGGATGAAGCACTAGGCACGCTTACTCAATCGTGCTGAAGCAGCACTCCGCCAACTGGTACATGCGGTACGCTTCCGAGAGCGTTAAGCTTTTGATTTGAGTGTGCATTCCGGAACTCAATCTGGCATCAAGCGACGAAGGTCTGATGCCGAGGGAAGTCCCGGCATGATTTTCAACACATTGCCCTCAGCATCGGTAATGACGGTCGATGGCAATACCTCTTTTTTCGTTTGTGATAACGCAAGCTTGAAGAACTTGAAACGTTGATCCCATGGCCACGATCCAGTCAGTTCGTATGGTGGGTCATGTTGGGCAACATACTGGTCGATCTCTTTCGCGTCGTCGCTCTCGCTAACCGGAACTCCGGTCATTTTTAGCTCGGAAGGATCAAACATCGATCGCAGCTGCTTAAGTTCGGGCAGGTGTTTTTTGCATGATGGGCACCATGTCGCCATCGATACGTACATGTTTAGTTTCGCTGTGTTTAGTCTCGCCGATTCTTTTTCGCTGTCGTTGGTGTGAGTGAACTGCAGCCCTTGAAAACGACGATTTTGCAAAGGGCTTTCACCCTTCGCTTGAGTTTTATTCTTTACGTACCTGCTTCGAGAAACACCTGTTCCGTCTTCAGTTTCCGATTCGTCTTCGTGAAAGGTAACCAGTTCGCCAGACTGAATGTCCTCAACTTGCTGAATCTTTCCTTGGGGCCAGACGACCGTGATCGATTGTGCTTGGGAGGCGGCTCCCAGTCCAAAAATCTTCGTGCTTGAGTTTTGTGCGGCCAGCCCTTCACCGCAAGCAAACTCGCTGGCGGAAACATTGCCTTGACGCTCAATTCTAATTTTTGCGCCGACGCCGTCACGATTGCTGAACGACTCCGACGAGCGAGCGTTTTTGTTGCCTCCCAAAATACGCACAGCAACAAAATTGCCAATTTCTCCGTCGCTTGAGCGGCTCAGTTGGTTTTTAAACAGCTGCACGTCTTGTCCATTTGAATTGGTCAAAACCATGTCCTGCCATCCGTCCCGATCATAATCAAGAATAGCGAATGAGCGACCGTCTAGCACTGAGTCGGCCCCCGAGACGTTCGAGATATCCTTAAAGGACTTGCCCTCCAAGTTGATGAAGAGGTGGTTTCTTTCTTTTCCACTTAACGACATTGGCACACGTTGATGATCTGGGAGACGATACCGCGCGACATTCGTACTTTTTTTGCCGCTTACGGGATCGACCATCCAAGAATCTGAATCGCGGAAGTTCTGGCCCAACTTGGTATCAGAGCGTACGACCGTACGCCAAAAATTACTTCACAAGTCAATATCAAGCGCGATGTCTGATGGAGCGGTGTAGTAGCCATTGGGTGAATAAATATCGGTGAACCCATCGTTATTAAAATCGACAAACTGTGCTCCCCAAGCCCATCCCGCCTTAGCCACATTGATCGTGTCAGGGCTGGTCCCGGAAACCAATTCGAATTTCTCTCCGTCACCACGATAGAGATAGCTTCCCGTGGCCAGCTTTTTGAAACGCGGGTCAATTTCCGAAACGTCTGCTGTGATCCGCTGCCCCGCTTTACTGAACATGTTTGAAACGTATAGATCGATCAGTCCGTCATTGTTGTAATCGCTCCACGACACTCCCATTCCGAACCCGATGGCGATCCCGGAGTCTTCTGTAATATCTGTGAAGCCATTTGGGAAATCGTTGCGCAGGAAATTGTCCGGCCCGTAATCGTTGGCAATATAAAGATCTGGATCGCCATCATTGTCGAAGTCATTCCACGTCGCCTGAAATGACTGTCGCCACAATTGAATCTGCTCGTTTTCGTCGGCCACTTCGAAGGCTCCGTCACCAGCGTTGACCAAAAGCAAATTTGGAGGGCCCGGACGGCGAAGATAGACATGCGTCTCTGTAAGTTCCTTTTTAAATTCAGCTTGCTCAGCTTCACTCAAATACTGTTTCGCCCACTCCGGCGATTTATCGGCTGTGAAAAGATGGATGTTCTCCAGTGGTCCATACGTGGAAAGGTGGACATCCAGCAAGCCATCACCGTTGTAGTCAGCCGCAGAAATCGAAGAAATCATAAACGGCAGGTCAGCCCCGATAAGCTCTTCGGTTCGGTCTTCGAAGGTGCCGGAATTGTTGACAAGGTACTGGCCGCGAAGTCTTGGACGCCCGACAAAAAGGTCTGGGTCGCCGTCGTTATCAAAGTCACCAAAGATTGCCGCTGAACAATTTGCGGTTTGATCAAGTCCATACCGGCTTGCGCACTCTTCGAACGTCCCGTCGTGATTGTTTCGAAACAGCAAATTTCGAGTATGCCGCATGGTGACAAACATGTCATCAAAGCCATCCGCGTCGATGTCCACAACCGCAACCGACGGATGCTCTAGGGTTGTTTCGGAAAAGAAAAACGGATACCTGTCACCCTCGAGTCGTTCCGGTTGCTGGCCGTTGTAAAGCCCCGAAGTTTTTTGCTCATGCAACCCTGAGGTTGCAAGCCTCCACGCTGATTTGTCTTTCAGCACGTCGTCGAGGACTTCGGAAAAAATTGGTTCTTCAACCAACTTTGTTTTCAGCGATTTTGTTTTCCACTTGCTGATCGCCCACTGGTCGCTGTTCGGATCCCGCGACCAAACCGCTTCAACTTTCGCGGTCCAGCCCAAGACTTGTCCTGTCGCCAAAACAGCACTGCCCGAAGAACCCAAAAGAGATTGGTACTTCGTTTGCTCGGGGTTAGCAAATGAGCCGCGTACGAAATAGAACTTCCCATGGTTCAGATACTTGATCTCAGAGAAAAGCTGTTCCCAAAGAATCAATTCTTGAGACGAACTTGATTCACTCGCTTCGTTGATGTCCCAGTTCAAAAAAGAGATTCCCGAGTAAATTTTGCTTTTTGATTGCGGCGGTGAGATGCGATTGGAAACCTCAATGCGATTCGAAAACAGGTCTCTCGAAACGTCATCCGGCAACCGAAGATTCGCGAGACTTTTATTAAGCTTTTTCAGCTTGGGCGTGAGCGATAGAATCAGTTCTTCGGAACTGACGATCGACGAAATCGACTGCTCCTCTTCTGAAGCCGCAACAGTCTGTTCCGTTTCGGCGGCATTGTTCTGCTCAGCGTCTGGGCCTGAGCACCCTGAAACGAGGACGATGCTCCACAGCAGAATTCCCAGAGCTTTAATTTCAAACGATTGGATCGGCATTGATGAAGTTCCCGACTTGATCCATTGATTTGTCATCAACCAAATGTTTCCGACACAAACAAAAAAAGGCTCTTCCTGGATTTTAATGGCTGCCTTGGAAATCGTAGTGGGATTCGCCAGAATTCCAACCGGTTCTTCTTAAAGGAATTCTGGCGAATCCCACTACCTCCATTTGAAATGGCTAATTCAACAAGAACTTCGTGCCACTAAGTTCTGGGAAGAACCAATAAAAAAACAGCCGTCTACCCAACGGGCAACGGCTGTGTGTTTTCGATTTGTGTTTCTAATTATCGTTTGAATTGAATCCCAAACAAAACATTTTGGGCAGTATATTCGAAATCGGATAGAAACGATCGAGGGCCTCCGACAGAAGATATATCTAAATCTGTTTCCGTATTGCCAAAATACCGATACTCCGCAAAGAGGCTCACCCGACACGACTTTACATACTTTAAACCAACGATTCCTTGATAGGCGAGTGCCCAGTCGTCCGCGTCTAGGTCAATGCCTAAACCGTCCACGCTAAATTCTCCATCCTGTCGTGACGCACCAAGACCGAGACCGACGTAGGGCTGCAGTCGGTAATCGGTGCGAAAGTCTCGAATGACATTTACCATCGTTGAGAAGTTGTTCATCCGACCACTTAACGGGAACGCTATGCCGCCCGAGTTCACACTTGCGACTGAGTTGTTTCGCCAGCTACTTTCCCGTTCGACACGCAGATTGTCATTGAGATAGATACCTTTGGCGGTCCCCAAAATGAAACCGTCGTTAAAGTCTAAACCGTCAAGGAAGTCATTACCGCCCTCATCTTCTAATTCTGACCATCCACCAAAGACACTGCGATAGGTTTCATAGCCACACGAATTTCCAAATGGCCTTAATGCTCTCGAGATCGAACGAAGCTTGGCAATTCTCTGCCCGCACTTACAGCCGCTTTGCTCACATCCACAAGTCGTCGCTTGTTCGAAGTAGCCGCCTGCTTCTCCAATTTCAGTGTGTTCTGAAGCAATCTCCGCGTATTGCGAGCCTACTTCCGAAACCTGCAAGCCAACATCAGAGCCCGCACAATCAGTACAAATTTGCGATTGTGCTAAGCCGGAGACCAAAGCGACGGAGATAAAAACGAGCGTTGCAAAACAGAATTTCTTTTTCAAAATAATCATCGGGGCACCTTTTCGTCGTTGGGCCTTCTCACTGCCGTCTTGAGCATCATTGCAAAACGGAAGTCGAAAACTATTGATTTTGGCAGAGACAACGAACGCCGCTCATCCCTATTGGACTGATGCCGCAACGGCGTCTAAAGGCCTACATTTCTGCCTTTTCGCGAATCTCACAGACTGCGTAATAGTAGGCTTATCGTCGCTCCGTTAATTATTTATGAAGGCGGCTCGGTTTGGCCAATTTATGAAACCATTCAGAATGACTGCTACAACAGGTTTCAGATCGTTCTTCGGAAGTAAACGCAACGGAAAAATGAATGAGCCTCGGCAATGTTTTTAGCCGGAAGTGATCTGGCGGAGAAGACTGCATTTATTGCGTCGTCCAGATTTGGAAGAAGGACCTCAAATGCTTAAGCGAAAGGGCGCAGGCAATCCGGTGTTCACTCTAATCCGTTGTTATCCATGCCGGACGGTTTGGTCTATCACGCTTTTTGGTGCGCGAATGCCTATTGCATCGGAGGAGAAATAGCGCTCATCGGCCAGCACCAAGATTGAATCAAGCCGCCGCACTCGTCCTGCGACTGCGCGAAATTGGAACCGCGAGACGATGTCATGAAAAACAAAAGTTAGGACCACTGGCAAAGATCTTCGACAAACGCGGCCGATCCGTCACGCAGCCAACCGTCCAACTGCGCTTGTTCCTTTAATTGTTGTCCACGCATCAGTGGGACAACAAAGAAGTTAGTAGAGACCTCCCGCAGACCACTCATGTCGCTCCAAAGTTTTTCGAACTGTGAGACAGGAAAGACGTCTTCTTGCCCATTGCCCCAACGCTTCTTTACATCTTTGATGGTGATGTAAGTAGGCATTCGCAAGCCAAGCGCTCGCACTCCTTCGTCAACCTTGTCTGTATCGCCGAGATCGGCGCGGTTTAGGCCGAAGGCGTTGAGCATCTGGTCGATATCGATCCAAGTGGTCATCGAGTTGTAGTACGAAAGATTAAACTCATCTTCTTCGCGTGGCATGGCGAGACCCTCTAACAGACGCGTTTGCCCATTAACTCGCGCCAATCCGCCGCCACGATCTTCCAGACGTCGCGCGATCACCTCAAACGACATACATTTTCCACTATCGATATGCTTGCCAAGAAGACCGGGCTCTATACTAGCCCCCAACGTGTCAACATTGTGCAGCAACAGATACTTCAGCTCAGGTTGCTCGGTCAACATGGAGTGCAGTGTGCCGTTGCGAAGCAGGTTGGGGATTTCGTACCAGTGCCCCACCGGGTGGAGGCATTGCATCGGCATGTTGTCTCGATAGTCAGACCCTTCCCCGCAGGTTTTCGCCCAACGGATCAGTGATCCACGTACGCTCTGGCGCATCTTCTGCTGCTGTTCATCGAGGACTTGCTGCGTTGTTTCCTCCCAGAAAAAACGCAAGTCGCGTACCATCGGCACGGTGCGCAATCCCACATAGCGACCGGGCGAAAGAATCACTCGGCCAGCGTAACCGTAGTTATTCTGCTGTTGCAGATGCTCTTCAATAGGCTGGTGGGTCATGTATCCGGTCGTGAATACGTGCGTGATGGGTTTGCCCATCGACGCCTTACGCGTTTTCGCGAGGTGAACCTCAAGAAAACTTCGGTGTTGTGATTCAAACTGAGCAAATGGATGGAGGCCTTTGACAACGCCTGCGCCTTCGGTCCATCGACTACCCACACCAGCGGCAAGTGTGATGACGGCAACTTCGCCGGCAGCGATTGCTTTGGCACCGATGTCGGTGTGTTTTTGTTCGATGCCGTCGCGCGTGTCGAAGATATCGCTTGGTTGCACGTCCTCAATCAACGTGTTGGCCGGCAGACGATTCTGCGCAAGACCGAATCGTCCGGATTTAAGGTCGGCTTGAATCGACTCATGCTGTTCTTCATCAAATCCGAGGCGCTCGAGTAGTTGCTCTAATGTTTCGGTCTTCACTCGACTGGCCTTGCGCCCGGGAAGAATTCCCTCTATCAGCTTCTGAAAAGATTTAGCGTTCGCACCGCCATCACTATTGCGGTAGGCGCTGCCCAGCTGTTCCATCTCGTATCGGGCTGTGTGAGGTAGGTCTTGAGGCGGCATCTTCAACCATGCGGGCACCATCATCGCATAGTATTCATCGGGCATTCGGTTGGCTTCGTCGGTGTCAAAAGTTCCCCATGTGCCCCGATCATTGATTTCAAATTCGTAGACGACTGGATCCATAGCAAACGGAAGACGTTTCTGCATCTGCTGTTTGGTCTCGATCATTACCTTCTGCAGCCAAATCTGCGCCTCGGATTTGACTTCTGGGTCGAAGATGAAGCCCATCCCTCCTCCAGCCATCCCGCCAAGCATCCAGAATCCCCAGAATTGGTCGTTCCATTTGTCCTGGCATTGCTTTATCAGTTCATTTGTAAACAGGTTGGTGCACCAAGGAATAATTTTTTGCAGTGGCCCAAAGAAGTTTCGATGTGTCGCCTCCCCGACGGCTTTAATGTCTCCGGACTTGAGTGCTTCAGTAATCTCATCAAGTATCGCGATGGCCTCTTTGCGTGCCTCCCATTCAATAGGCGACCGCAAGAGAAATTTTTCGGTAACCATCTCCAAAATTGGTCCAACATTTTGCGCCATACCACCGTGGACCAGCACTAGTGAATCTTGCAATTTTTGCCGCGTGTCTGGAGTGACTTCTTCTTTGGAAAAGATGGTGTGCCTTGGCAAGATCCGCCCTCGGCTAATGCCAAACTCTGGATCACCTTCTTCGGCGCGGGCGCCTTGAATAAGTTTAATCCCTGGCCAGACGCCTCCCGAATCCTGCCATCCACCTCCGGAACCTCCAATCCACTCACCCAGAATGGCTCGCGCGGCAATCACCCGCCGATCAAGCTCGTTTAACTCGCCATGAAGCGCCGAGACTTGACCGGTGGCTCGCATACACATCGAGATTAAGCTGCCAAGCAAGTTCGTTGATACCGCAAGTCTTGATCCTTTGGGGATGTCATTGACCTTTGAGACAATCTCCAGCCCTAAGCCGGGCCCGATCAAAGTTTCCAACAGCGACTTCATTGATTGGCCGCAGCCTTCCATGCCAGGGGGAACAATGCCGGCGGCAATGACCGCGGCCTTGATCAAGCCCAAATAGTCTCGTCCAAAATCAAAAACCTCAGCAATCGAATCGATTTCAGCAGAGGCCTTCAGATCGATACTGGCCAGCCGTAATATCGGTTGGTCGATGACTCGTAAGTAACATTCAATCGGAGGCCGTGGAAATTCGTCGCGACCGAGTACGCCCAGATTCACAGACGCGTTGATGACATTGGCACCGTCGGGAAAATCCATTCCGAGGAAAAAGATATCACTCCAAGCGCTGTGGGTGAAATCCATCCGAACAGCGGTTGTCTCTTTAAGAATTGGAAACATCGGATTGTCGGTTGTTCGACATGTCAGTTCCTGACGAAACCGCAATGGGTGATCTGCCGGATGTCCAGTACGGAACATCCATTGATTTCCTTTGACGGTCCTTACACTTTTTCGAACCTGATCGGCCAGCGTTTGGAAAGCTAGTTCGTGATATGCCTTCGATAGCGCACTGGAGAGTCCCTCACTGTGCCCTTGCTTGCGCTCAACCTCAAGAAATCCATTAATCGATTCAACAAAACGGCGTTCCAGTAGGTGTCCATATGGGCCAAAAGGGATTAGCCCATTGTCGTCTGCTGAAAAGAAACGCGGCAGGTGATAGCGATGAATGGCCGACAGAAAGAATAAAGCGCGCACGCGATGGTATAGATTTTCTGTATTTCTCCAAAAGTTATCGAGCGCCTCGACATGGGCCAACAGTTGGTCCAACGAACAGCTCTCGCAGATCGTATCGAGCGCTTGATTGCGAGTTGCATCGTCCTCAGAGAGAATGATTTTCACCAAGGAATTGGTGGTCAATTCGGATTGTTGATTGATCAATTCGACAGACATCACTTGGCCTCCCCAGCCGAGATTTGCGGCAGGGCAACTAACTCTAACATTTGCGTCAGGATGTTGTCTCTGTCTTTTCCAGAAAGCGCGATTGCCAATTGGCTCTTCAGCAATCCGTACTTTACTCCAATGTTGTATCGAAGGCCGGCGATCTCAAGGGCAAGGTATCGTTGTCGGCTTGCAAGTTCATTGAGAGCGGGTGAAAGTTGAATGTTACAACCGGCGGGTGCATTGGCGATGCTCTCTTCCAATAATTCCATCACTAGCGGAGTCAGCACGTGCATCCCGGACAAACATAGATAATGGCTGGATCGCAAACCTGCGACGACCAATTCTTGTTCCGCCAAAGTTGGCGTGGGTTTTTCTATGATCTTGCTGATGCGGTAAAGATCGTTAGAGTTAGCTTCAGGCGTGCCGCCAACGGTCCCAAAATAGGGCAGCATGTTCTCACGAGTGGCTTGAACGGCCGAAACCGCGCAATTCTCCTTTTTGGCAAGCTCTACGATTTGGCGAGCACAGTTCGTGTTGCCGTTGCTGATGTAAACGTGGTCGCTGACCAAGTGGAGGAACGGTTCGTCGCCGACAAAATCGCGCGCCCGCAAAATTGCATCACCGTACCCGCGCGGCGAGTCTTGCTCAAGAAAGGTCAAGCGGCCTGCTAAATCGCCGGACGCTTTAAGAAAGTTCTCTTCGGCACCTGGACAAATGACGACACAGATTTCTTCAGCACCCGCGTTGACGGCTTCTTCGACAATCAGCTGGAGAGCTGTTGTGTCGCGACCGTTGCGATCGACGAGATTCTGTAGCGGGAGGGACTTTTGGTCAGGAGCCGCAGCGGTAATGACTGCTTTGCGAATACTCATGGTTACAGTTTTAAGAAAGGCAAGGTCAACAGATTGGCGAGAAACCGAGCGATGTACTGCTGGTTCTTCTAAGTTCCAAAACGAATATAAAGAAGAGGATAATTGGAACTCACTAGCTGCGATAGCTTTGCGGATTCGTAAAGTGTGCGTCGTCACGGCTCTGAACCGACGCCACCGTCACAATCGATACAGTCCCTACACTTCAGTGGTGCAAAGGCCGTTATTGCAGCAAAACTAAAACCGAAACCAAGAGCAAATGGCTGGCCCTCATGGAGGAGCCAGCCATCGAAATTGCTTGCAAGTTGAGCAGAAGCGTCGAATTCAAGTGTAAGATTTCGGCGGTCTATTCGCCTTCGCTGAAGTCAGGCTCTTTGCCTTCATAGGCGCGGTAGAAATCGTAGATGGCTTCTTTAAGGGCACCGGCGGTCGCTGGATCGGCGGCCTGTTTGGCTTTCATCGCCGCTACGATAACGCGGTGAGCAGATGCCAGTTGCCCGGTGTAGTCTTTATGATCTGCCTTAATGCGTTGTGCAAAAAAGTACGAAGCCATCACTTCTTGAATATGACTGGCATGATCCTCTTTGGTCGTCACCCAGCGACTGACTTGGTTAATGCTGGTGCCTGACATCTGTCCTTCACCAGCACTGCTCGCAAAATCATTAATGGCACCAATCGATTTGGCGATCGTTTTTGTATCCTCCAACATGCTTTCAAACCGCAATTGGTCGGTGTAAATTCCACAAGGAACTTGGCAATGAGGAACAGGCTTAGGGGCAGGTTTAGCGACCAATGTTGTCGCTGAGGCGTTAGTCGCAAAAATTAGTGCAAGTGAAAAAAGTAAAGTAGAAGTAAATACACGAATCATCATGTGCTCCGATCATAAACGGTTTTTTAGAGAAATCACCCTTTGGAGGTGCCTGAGGGTTTCACAATCCTAGCGGTGGCAGGTCGGTCCATCCCAAACTAGCAGTTAAGCGCCCACCAATTCAACATCCAACGCACAATATCTGACAATTAGTGGGTGAATAAATTCAAGTGGGTCAATAAATTTAGGCATGTGTTTTTGAATCAAAATCTCAATTCGATTTGAAAAAAGTCGTGCCTTGAAAAATCGACACCGACACGGTGAAGGTTGTCATCCACCTTAATCGTTGTGTCAGAATGTCCTAGAAGGTTTTGTCGTTCGACGCTTGTCAAGGTTAAAGGAGTAGAAATGTGCAGCCGCCCTGCCCTGCCCTCAGTTTCTTGGAGCCGAAGTCGAATCGCGACAAGCTTACCCTCAGAGAACAGGGGCTCGCTATGAGTGGAGATGATGTTCTTGCAGTCCAAGTGTAAAAGGCAGTGTTGTTGAGGTGCGTCTTCGAAGAATTTCGATGGCAGTTGATCAATGGTGTAGACGGGGGCGTCAAAATGAATTGCCGCTCTGGCGGCGTGGCTGATGTTTACGCCAATCCCTAAGCGAAAGTTGCGTTGTTGTTCGTTGCCGACAATCAACAGCGTATCAAGTCTGCACCGCGCAGATCGGCGATGGGCCGGCAAACCTCCGGCAAGCAACGTTAGCGAGTAATCTGCCATCGCGATTTGGACAAAATTTGGCGACTGGATCTGAGGATCAACCGTTTCGAATTTCGCCAATTGGCAAGCGGCGTGAATTGAGCAAGATTCATCCTGCCACGCCAGTTGGCTGGAAAACCAAGTCGCAGCAGAAGCGGGCAACGCGATTTTTGGAGTCAATTCAATTTCAATTTCCAAATGACGTTGTCCTCGAAACAAACGAAACGTTTGCTTGAATTCAGCAACCTCCTCGCCGGCAAAACAAATTGTTCCAGCAGTTTCTATTTGTCCAGCGACTTTTGAAAGCGCGATGGGGTTGATCGTGTGACAGATCATTTCGCTAGGAACCGCTGGCCGCGTATGATCATGGAAGGCAATTCGTTGTCCGCCACGATTTCCACGCTTGCCGTGAAACTGAATGCTTCTTAGCCCACCTGTCTTATCGTCGACCGTTGCGATAAAGAACTCGTTCTGCAGTTTGTTACCGTCAAGGACATCGGGCTCACGTTTTACAATTGATGAACTGGCAGTGGCGGAGCTTTGCAGACGCGCTGCGGCAAAGCTATCCACGTCCATGATCCATTGATGGCCAGATTGGTCAGTCTGGACAGCGGACAACTGGAATGGTTTATGTGAACTGGAAAAGCCAACTTCCTTCGACATTGTGTTTGCGGTTGTTGTAATGGCGAGTCGCCGACGGAAACCCAAAGGATTCAACAGAATCGTAGTTGAGTTGTCCTCTGGATCAGATCCAATTGTATTCCGAAGGAGTATTAAGGTCGCGGCTTCGATTGCCTTGATCCGCTGGTCGACTTCCGGCCGGCACGGTTGCCAGGATTCGGTTTGTTCCTCAACGGTCTGCTGAACGCTGTTAATGCGATTTGCGATCGAAACGCATTGATCAGCAGCCTCGGTGTCACCGGCAGATCGCAACTGGGATGCCATGGCAATCCACGTGTTGAGATGTGCCAATGACGTGAGTTGCCAGGTACGTTTCCAATAGCTGGCGATTGAGGAAATTGGAGCCTTGGATTCGTTCTTGCAGGCCTCCGAGAGATACCCGTGTCGGTACTCGTCAGGAAGGAACGTGTCTCCGTAACCCGGGTCATAGATTTCGTCAAAGTGATTTTCGAGCGTTTGGAACGTACCCAAGACTGGAGAGCGTGAGCTGATACGGACAAGGTCATGAAAGCTCGATTGAGTTTTCCCGGGCCAGTGAACTAGCAACATCGTTGCGGAGTGCGCGGAGTCCAGTTGTCTGCCGAATTGGACTGAGAAATCGAGGAAGGTCGCCGCGTCGGAGGCATCAAGCGCTGTTTCGGCCGTGGCCATGATGGAGCTGTCACCTGGGCCAGACCAAGCAATGGTGCCCGTGGAGCATGGCGGAACGCGTCCGCGATCAAGCGATACATGTAGGGCTCCGACGAAATCAAGTTGCTCCAACAATAGTGGAAGATCACTGGTCAAGCCAGCGCGGCGTCTTACGTACACCTTTGGCTGAGCCCCCAGCAATCGGCTCGCCGTTTGAACGCACTGCCGTATCTGGCTCACTGCGGCGTCTTTGCCCAGCAAAGGTGTCGGCAGTTCAAACTGATTTCCACCAACAAGAGACTTCGAGCCATCCGCCATACGTTGCCGCAGAAGCTCTGTCGTTGCTGTGCTGTTCTGGGCCAACGTTTCGATGTTGCTGCCGGTCATAAGAAGATTCGAAGGATGAGAGCTTTTTACTTCTGCTGCAAACGATTTCCCAAGCGTTTTGTCAGAAGTCAGGACGAGATCAATTAGGTCTGGCTTTACGGGGTAGTAGTTGTTTTTCTCCTCCATCAATGTGTCGTAGCAAGTCGTTAACTCTTCCTCGGCAGTTTGATAATCCTCCGAGACAACGGCCAACGCTGATTTGACTAAAGCGTTGTCAAAACGTCGTTCATTGAGATTGGAAGAGTATCTGATTTTTCGCGTTAGCAGTTGCACCTGAAGCCACGCGTAACCTAGGGCATGAAAATCATTGACCCATTGTTTTATCGTTTCGTCAGTTCGCAGCTCTAACAGCTCACTAATTCGTTGTGTGATATCGTCTCGATCGGTTTGTCCGGCGACCATTGCCGCGGTCGCGTCGGCGGCAGAGGCAGCAAAGCCTTCGTGCAGCGAAGATGTAGAGACTGTAGGAATGAACAGAACACAGTTCTGCCACAGCAGATCCGCTTCCGTGTCGAAGCCATCAGGGTTGTCTGGTGAATACGACGTTTCCTGATCCGCCTGTTGCCGCGTTAATCTAAACGGGCTGCCATCGTATGGTCGTGGCGCATGCGGGCCGTTGTGGTCCCCGCTTTGCGGTTGGTCGATGTCGTCGTCTTCTGAATGCAGATCTGCGAAGTAAGAGTCCGCTTCTTCAATCTCTGATTCAGCGGAATTGGACGTAGGGTACCGATCCGCTTTGAAGGCGGTTTGTTCGGTGCTGCACCATACCGGTCTGCAACCGGTGGCGGCAATCAATTCTGGATGCCACGCGGCGGTCCAGTTCGCCAGCAAACTTTCTGCGTCTTGGCCTCGGTGGTGTGTGGGGAAATCGTCAAGGTTCGGGCAGGGCAAAAGATTGATGACGCGCGATATTTTTTTCATGGTCAAACTTTTTTGGAACTATCAGTCTCACCAAGCGTCAAAAATGTATCCAATGGGCAGTCGCGGGCCATCGGATGATCTGTCCGGTTTGAGCAAAGTCCGATGGTCACCCGAATTATGGTTAAAACGCGTCTAAAGCTGTTAAATAATTGAAAATCAGTGTTAAGGCTTACTATTTTTTAACGTGGGGTTTGCGACCCCTAACTATCTTGGCACAATGATCCATTGTGGGGGCATTGCCGCCAAATGAGGGAAGACTCAGATCCACTAAGACAATCCACCGCCATTGGCAGGTTGCCCTATTTTGGGCTCCCGACCACGGCTTAATACAAGCCAAGGATAGTCGGCGGAAGTAAAAATTGTCAACGCTGAGGCTCCTCGTGTTCTTCCAACCTATTTAAATCTAACTTACGCAACAGGCATAGATAATGGCAAAGTCCAACGCAGTATGGGGAATCGACATTGGGCAATGCTCTTTGAAGGCACTTCGATGCACGTTAAGTCCCGATGGTGAGGGCATTGTCGCTGACAAATACGACTACATCGAATATCCGAAGATCCTCAGTCAAGCGGACGCCGATCCAGAGGAGTTGGTTCGAGAGGCAATTGAGCAATTCCTTTCGCGTAACACTGTCGTTGGAGACAAGGTCGCGGTCAGCGTGCCGGGCCAAAACGGGCTCTCTCGCTTCTTTAAGCCACCACCGGCCGAGGCTAGAAAACTTCCGGATCTAGTGAAATACGAAGTGACCCAGCAGATCCCGTTTCCAATTGAGGATGTGATCTGGGATTGGCAACAGCTCGGCGGCACCATCGAAGATGGCCGAACGATCGACGCAGAGGTTGGAATCTTTGCGATGAAACGCGAAGCCGTCTATCGCGCTTTGAGCCCGTTCAATGACGCCGACATTGAAGTCGATTTCGTCCAGCTCTCGCCGCTTGCCATTTTTAACGTGGTGTGCCATGACGTTATCGACGTGCTACCGGATCCAGCAAACTTTGACCCCGAAAACCCACCACCGTCGATCGTCGTCATTTCGATGGGGACCGACACCACCGATTTGATCGTGACCAATGGAATCAAGTTGTGGCTGCGAAACATTCCAATTGGTGGAAGTCACTTTACCAAACAATTGGCTCGTGAGATGAAGCTTACGCAAGCCAAGGCCGAGCATTTGAAACGCAACGCCCGGATGGCAGAGAACCCGAAACAGGTTTTCCAAGCGATGCGGCCGGTCTTCAATGATTTGGTCAACGAGGTTCAGCGAAGCTTGACGTTTTTCAGCAGCATGGACAAATCAGCCGAGATTTCCGAAGTGGTCTTGATCGGTAACGCAGCCAAACTGCCGGGTTTGCGACAGTACCTGAACAAGCAATTGGAGATCGATGTTCGAAAGATTGACGAGTATCGACGGTTGTCAGGCAGCGCGATCACAGGTCAAAAGTCCTTCGATGAAAACCTCTTGTCATTCGCTCCTTGCTATGGCCTATGTCTACAGGGCATTCAGAAATCTGAGCTAAAAACAAATCTCCTGCCCAGAGAGATGGTTGTTGAAAGAATCGTACGCGCTAAAAAGCCATGGATTTTGGCCTCGGTTGGCGCGTTGCTGCTGGGCTGTGTTCTGGGACTTTACTTCGAACACAACGCGTTATGGTCGGTTGACCCTGAGTTTAAAGGCACCAACAACGCCAGCTGGAAACAAGCTGTTTCCTCAGCCGACAGAGAATCAAAAAAGAGTGCTGCTGCAACAGAAATAGACACGACGCAAAAGGCCAACCTTGCAAAGCTTAATTTGTTGGGGAGCGAGCTTTCATCTGCCTCGGACCGCAAGACGCAGTGGATGGAAATGTACTCTGCGATCTCCCAAGCTTTACCGAAAGATCCGTTTGTCGAAGAGTTGCGGAAACAGGGTATCTCTTCTGTGAATCCTGCCGAATTTCCTTTCGAAGGTCGTAAAGAAATTTACATTGATCACTTGGAATCGATGTACTACACCGATCTTGGCCAGTGGTATGGCGAGGTAAAGAACGTTTATGAGCGACAGACCGCCGAGACGTTGGCTGGCGGACTTACACCGGCGGATGACAGCGATTCGGTCGATGAACAGATGGAAGAAGATTCCTTTGGGGATGAGGAAGAAACAAGTGGAGGCAGCAGTAAGCTCTCTGGCGAGTCGGGATGGGTGATTGAGCTGCAAGCGCATCACTTTCATAACTTCGAAGGCGACACTTCTGTCTTATCCGATCTAGATTACGTGCGATCGACGATTATTAAGCAACTGATTGACGGTGAAGTGGTCCTGCCTGATGGTACGTACAAGTTCTCTGATTTAGGCGTAACGTTTCCAACGGTCGTTCGCGCCGACGAGCGCATGACAGAGAAGTTTATTGAATTTGATCCCGCCGAAGCCCGGAAAGCCCTTAATGGGTTTGACGCAATGGGACGGGGCATGGAAAGCATGAGCGGTTTCAATGGACCGGGCACAGCCGACCAGCGCATCGCCGACGGAGAGACAACGTTTAAGGCAAATCTATTCACCTTCGTTGTGCAGATGGCTTGGCAACCTCGAACTCCAAACGAACGAAAGTTGGCTCGAGAGGCGCGACTGAAAAAAGAGAAAGAGGAAGCCACTGCTGCGGCCAACAACGAACAATCTGTCGATGGCGAAGATGTCCAGTAAGCAGTACGAAGCGATTTTGCAAGGTTAGCTTCTGTTGATTTGGCAGAGCGTACTTGGGATTTTTGAAACCAAAACAAACATCATTTTTATAGCGAGTAAATTCTATGGACAGCTTGGCTCCAGTGATCAGGTGGCTGAAACGAAACGGTTTTTGGATCGGCTGCGCGATATTGTCTATCTTGATGGTGACAGGTTGGTATCTTGCGTCTGTGAGCATGCAGGAAGCAAAGCAAAAACAGATTTCCAAATACAAAAAAAGCTTTTCTAATGTCCAGAGGATCAAAAAGGTCGCTGCTGTGACGGTTGATGATGGTGCCGAGTCCGATATCGTTGCCCACCCAAACAGCGAAACAGAAAAAAAGATGATGGAGCAACTCGAAGCCACGGTCGAGGCCGTGGTCGAGGCTTGGAAGCTAAAGCGCGATCGGCAAGAGCCTTTAATGCAGTTCTCCAAAGAACTTCTGGGCGAAGCTACCTATGAATTCCTGACCGGAAGCAAGGCACCTGAATTGCTTACCAATGGTGAGCATTACGGAACACAGAATGAGAAATACTTAAAAACGTTTAGACAACAGATACCCAAAAAAGTCTCTCAAATTGCACGCCACATCCGGGCCAACTGGGCCTACGACGAGGAACGAATTGAGAAAGAGATGTTGGAAAAAGCAAGGCTCGAGGAGGAACGAGGCGCATTCGGCATGGGGGACATGGGTGGCGGCGGAATGATGGGGATGGAACTCGATACCGAGCGTAATAAGTTCGCCGTTATCTGGGACGAACAGAATCAAAAGCTGTGGCGTACGCTGTTGACGGAGTTTCAAAACTGGGACGACAACGTCAAAGCGTCGGTTGATCCTACGCTGCTGCAAGTACACATGTTGCAGCAGGACGTTTGGCTGTTGGAGGCCATGTTCAATGTGATACGCGAGCTCAATGGCAATGCAACCACCAACGACTTGGCTGTTGTCAAAGAGATCAGGCACATCGCATTTGGTAGAGAAGCGCTGGCAAGCTTGGGGGAAATCATGGAGCCGGACAAGCGACTTGGAGGAGCCAAGTTGGTTACCGCCGATCCGCTTGACGGCGAAGAGGATTTCAGCAGCTACGACGACATGAGCTTTGAAAGCAGTGGTTTTGACGACGGTGGTGGTAGCGGAGACTTTTCAATCGACGGAGATGAAAGCCCGTTTCATGGTCGCTATGTCAATGTTGATCTTCAGCCTGTTAACGCTGAGGAGGTTCGCAATGTGGTGGGCGGAAGTGAGTTGCCAGAGACGAATTTGGAATTGATCGTCAGTAAACGAGTTCCGTTTCGCTTGGCACTGAAAATGGATGAACGAAAGATAAATTCATTTCTGGCGTATTGTGCTAACTCGCCGTTTGAATTTGAAGTGCTGCAACTTCGTCTTAACCGTGAGGAAGTGGTTGTTCCAATCATAGCTCGTGGCGGGAAGGCTGAGAACAAATCTGCGGCCGATGTTGACGGCATGGGTGGCATGGGAGGCATGATGATGGGCGATATGTCAGATATGATGGGCGGCATGTCTGAGATGATGGGCGGCATGGGAGGGATGCCCGGCATGGAGGCACAAAAGCTTAAAGCCCTCGTTCCAACCGAGGTCGAAACTCGTCTGAGTTACGACGTGGACGTTGAGTTTTACGGCGTGGTGAAGATCTACAATCCGGTTCGTGAGAACTATCTGCGGAAGGCAGTGGGATTGCCGGTAGAAGGAGAGGACGAGCAATCAGATGAAGACGCTCTAGATTCAGTGGCGATGCGTGAACCGTAATGGTGGTTCAGAGGCTCGGGAAGTGTTGTAAGTTATCCAAGTTAAGTTAGCTGGTAGGTTCGAAATGAAAATTCCAAAAATCAATGGCAGTTCAATCAAGAACTTCTTTTTTTACAACGTAGAGAAAGTGATCCTTGGTATCTCACTCTTGTTATTGGGGGTGCTCTTCTACTTGGGGATGACGTCGACCAAGTACGACAAAACTCCTGACAGCCTCGTTACAGAAACGAAGAACGCCTCATCGTTTATCAGCAAGGCTGCTAATTGGGAATTGATCTCCGAATATCGAAAGGGCGACACGCAAGTCCCCGAGCGGATCGCCCAAGCGAGCGAACCGGTTGATTCTTCCGGGTATAAAGTTAACGGGTTATCGATGATCCCCAAAGCGCTGCAACTGCGCGCTGATCCTCCACTGCCGGTGGTGACCGATTTGGAGGCGGGTGTCATTCGTGCGACAATTGCCGTGAGACTTGAGGACAGCAAAGACTTTTCCGATCCGCTACTGGAGTTGCCGCTGGCGATGCGGCAAATCGACCCAGATGAAGAAGAGCGAAAAAGTGCGCGATCCATGGACAGCATGGAGGAAAGCATGATGGGCATGGCCGACGCGATGGAGGCTGCGATGATGGGCGGACCGCAACCAAAGAAGAAGAAGAAAGAACGAGAAAAAGACAAAGACCCGCAGTTGACTGCTGAACCGGACGGGTGGCATGGTATGCCCGGCGTTCAGGAGGCGATGGCAGGAGGCTTGCGCCCCAAGAACATCGGAATATCGGCCGGAAATTCCATGGCGATTAAACGCAACGTGGTGGTCGTCAATGCGTTGGTTGAACATCGCAAATTGTGGAAGGAGCAAGAACAGGTTCTTGCTAACAGCGTTGCGTGGTATCCCAAGCGTGATCTTCCTCAGTACGAATTCCTACAAGTCGAGAAGCGAACCATTGGTGCCGACGGCAAACCATCGGATTGGGAAGATGTTTCAGAGTGGGTGAACTTCGATCAGTCCGAATTCAATCCCGGCAGCTTCATTTCGGGACCGGAAGTGGTTGCCCCCGAAAACTTCGATAGCAATTTGACTAACGCGATCCCCGCGGTGTTAGGTGTAGATTACGCCTCCCATGTGCTCCACTCAAAACTCAGCCCCCGAGTCTTTAAAGAAAAAGAGGTTGAGGAGAAGGAAAACGCAGCACTGGAAGCCCTTGAAGGGAAGAAGACAAAGGATGAGGACGAAGACCAAAGGTACGACAACTTTAGAAATGGTGGCCGACGTCAGAAGGGCTCACTAGTTAAATCCAATAGCGGCGGCATGGGTATGGGTATGGGCATGGGTATGGGCGATATGATGAGCGGCATGGAAGATGGAATGGGCATGATGGGAATGTTCGGGTCGCGTGGAGAAGGCCGCACCAGCATGGACATGACGGCCTACGCAGAGCTAACAGATCCCACGTTGGAGCCTGAAAGCGACTACAAGGCAGTACGCTTCTTCGACATGCGAGTCTCGCCTAACAAGCCGATGAAATACGAATACCGCGTTCGGTTGTGGTTAAAAGATCCTAACGCAACAGATCCTGAAGCCACACGCGGCGACCTCGGTGACATGGGCGGTATGGGTGCCGGAATGGAAGAAATGATGGGAGGCATGGGACGCCGAAGAGGAAAAAAGAAGGATGAGAAAAAAATATTCCAAAAGACAGACATCAATTATACGATGCAAGATGAACGAGTTCGAAAACGGTTGAAGCTTTTGCGCGAGGATGAGGATGAGAACGGCGATCCAATCTTCTACGTTTCCGAGTTCTACGATGGAGATGATAAACCGACTGAGGTCCAGGTTCCTATTGGGTTTGATTACCTTCGATTTGCCCGCCCGACGAAGTGGAGCGAGCCGGTGGCGGTCACTGTTGGCGGATCGAGTCCTGAGTTCTTCGCTGACACCGTTGAAGCGCCCCGAACGGCGAAGGTGGGCAGCAGCGAGATTCCTATTGAGGAGCCCAAGGTCAACGTTGTCGTTGAACTTGAAAATCCAGAATTGAGCGGAATTGAAATGGCAGCCAAGGAGAAATTTTCAGTTGGTGATCTGATGAATTTTTCCGAGCCAATCACGATCATGCATCCGGTGGCTCAGTCCGTTCACTTTCTTGAGGACGCAAACTTCGAGACTGAAGCGACCTTAGTCGATGTGATGGGCGGCGAGCAGTTGGATTTGCCCAAGGGCGAGCCAATGCAGTATTCTCTGCCGGGTGAGTCGCTGGTCATGGGGCCTGATGGAAAATTTAGGGTCACTAACGACATCGAGCAACGCGCTTTAGCTAGGCACGCTCTTCGAACGCCAGATGAAAAATCCGAATATGGAAAAAGGAAGAAAAAGAAGAAGGCCAAAAACCCCTTTGGCGGCATGGGCGGGCCTGACTTTGAAGACATGAGATAGCCAGCAGAAACCAAAAAAGCGGCAGGTTGACTGCCGCTTTTTCGTTTCGTGGTTTGTACTCAGGCCGGTAGATTGTCATCACCAATACCACCGGATGACCATTTAGCCGTTGAGGACGATGCCTTTGATCAGTCCGTCAACAACAAGCGTGTCCTCCACCCAACCTTGAAACTCGGCGGTGAACATCGCGTTCTTACGGACCTTGCCCCGACGTAGCATTACCACCAGTCGGTCGCCTGGAACGACGGGGCCTCGGAATCGAACGCCCTCAAGACCTCCCAAGCCCACATAGCCGCCGTTGTCCACCATTTTGTTGTCCATGGCGAAGTAACAAGAAAGCTGTGCTGCGCACTCGCAGACCAGAACCCCCGGCATAATCGGTTTGTCGGGAAAGTGCCCGCGCACCCAGAAGGCATCTTCTTGTATGTCTTTGAAACCCACCGCGAAGTCATGGCTCATCAACAAAATTCCGTCCAGTAGGGCCAATTCATGACGATGGGGGTTGATTTTCCCGATGGCCTCTTTGTCGACTACGATCTTGTTGTGGTCGAATTGGGACGAATCAACGAACGCAGATTTCAAAACTCTGTCCTGTGATAAATTCGGTGTTACTTCGCTCGAACAATGTTCGCACGGCTTTTTCTTGGTAATGCGGCATGGGTTACATACCTGCCGCAAAATTTTACCCGGGAATGACCAAATTGCAATTATCCAGCCGCTGGGTTGGCCCTCAAAGCGGCAACTGGGAGAAATTTGTACGGGTACCGATAATCCAGACCGCAAACTTCTCCGCCTTTGGTGTTTCCGATTGCTTAATCATCGGATTTCCTGACGTATTTTGCAAGCCGCAATAAAAATGGATAGATTGTGAATACAATAGGGATTTGCCATTTTAGAGTTTGAATCCAGTTCTCGAAACGATGTTTCGTGGCTCAATCGGGCTGACCTGTACGCGTCTCGGAACCGGCCATTGAGTCAAATTTATTGGCAGACGACTCCCTACCAAACAGCCGCCACCTGAGAACATATATGCGTCGCACTTCCAACCACGACTTTCAATCCACCAATCCGTCTTCAGCTCTCAAATATTCTTTCTCTAGAGTGATGGTTGCATTGCTGTTCTTGTCGATCGATTCGACGGCCACCCTTGCCCAGACGGATCCTTTCACCGAAACAAAACCAGCAGTTGCGAATCCCTTTGCAGGCGTCTCGACATCCGACGAAAAAGATCTTGTCCCAAATCAGTCTGAGAATCGCTTCGATGAAATTCCCAGTGGAGACGGTCAGCAAGAAACCGAAGACGCTGCTGATGCTTTTCAAGGAACAACTAATGAGGATGCGCTTCCACCGATGCCCCTCCCAGAAGCGAACCGCACTAGAGACCGAGAGATGCCAGAGCCGGTTGCTCAAAGTTCTTCCGGAAATCTTCCAAATGCCCCAACGAGCAAAACAGTAAGTTCCAACAACAAAGATTGGGCAGGCTGGTTGATTGAAAATTGGTACTTACCACTCGCAGCGCTCATTTTTCTACCGTTATTGATGTTGCCATTTTTAAAGAAGAAAGCCAAGCAGAAAGATCTTGGCCGACCGAGAATCAAAACGACTGGATCCTTCAAAAAGTCAGAACGCTTCAAGAAAGCCGACGATGAGACATCGGATACGCCGAAAATTACCAGCGCACTATCGCAGCCTGAAGGCAAAACCGAAGAGATAGATTTTGGCGAATCAGCGGAGATGACAGACTTTCAAGATGCCGTCACTACTGAAATATCCGCCGAAGAAACTGACGACGACTTCCTCGATCTCATGATGGAAGAATCCGAGGACGCCGTGCCCGTGAGCCAACTCGAAAACCCTGATCATTCAACGCAAAAGGAAGCGAGTGAACTTGTTTCACCACTGGACAGTGACGCGGTCGAAGACGACGACTTTCTAGATCTGATGCTTGAAGAGAATGACGAAGCTGATGCGGCAAGTCAGGTTACTGATTCTGTCGAAGTGACTGACACTTTGCAGCAACAGGGCGACGTCGAAATTGACCAATCTGCAAACGAAAAAGCGGTCGATGAGGACGAGGATGACTTTTTCGAAATGTTGTTGGACGAAGATGGCGATGTGCCCCACACCGATGAGGCCTCTGAAGATGTTGTTCATGTATCCGAGTCGGACAGCCTTGACGATCCAGTCGAAACAACGGAAGCACTGGCATTGGATGACGACTCAGACGAATTCGTGTTTGATTTTGAAGAGGAAGCAGTAGCTGAGGCCGAATCTGAGAAATTTTTGGAGGAAGAGCTCACAGATAGAGTCGAGGAGGTAGTGCCCTCCGAGATTGAAAACCAACCAGACTCTTCCGGCGAAATAGCGTTCTCCGAAACTGATGAAGACTTGCTGGGTGTTGACGACAGTGATCTCGAAGAGATCGCAACTGGGGATGATCAATCATCAGTTGCGGGGGCCGTCAGCGCTGCCGCCGGTGGCCTTGCCGCTGGTTTAGGGGCATTGTTTGCTTCAAAAGGTGCTGATGATTCAACGCCAGAAAATCAGGACGAAGATGCTGCGTCTGAAGATTTACTGCAACAGCCTGCTCTGGCTTCAGAAAAACAACAACAGGACCCGGCGGAGATTGCATCCTATCAAACGGAAATCAACGCGCTCAAAGCGGAACTAGAGTCTGCACAAACTTCCTCCGAAGAGTTGGATCGCGTCAAGACAGAACTTCGCGACTTGAAAGAGGCCCAGCTCGATTCCAAAACGACAACGGAGAAACAGTTGCAGCGAGTTGGTGAGCTTGAGGATAAATTAGAAACGGTAGAAAAAAAGGCATCTGATTTTGAATCTAAACTCAATGAGGCAGAATCTAGCATTGAAGCTCTTGAAAAAGAAAAGCAAGAGATCGCAACAGAGTTGCAAGACAAGTCACTTGACTCCGAAGAAGTCGAAAACCTGAGGAGTGAAATCGGTTTGATGAAGGCTCAAGCCAAGGAGACATCGGCCAAAAACGAACAATTGCTTTCCGAGGCTCAAGAGCTGCGTGACAAGATGCGTGACCTCAAAGAGGCTAACGAAAAACAAGCTGCTGATCCTGCGCCTGCCTCCGATTTATCGGGAAATGCCAACGAGGGCATCACGGTAGGCGATTCGAACGATACCAGCGAGTTCCAGCAACTGAAGGCTAAGTATGAAAGTGAGCTCGCACTCAGGAAAGAAGCAGAGGCGATGTTGGTTGAGGCGGAACAGCAGCGCACTGATGTGGCGATCGTTCTTCGTGATTTGCGGAAAGCAACCAAGGAGCAGACCGAATCCAGCGCCTCGTCTGAAGAAGTCGACGCGCTGAAAAAGCAACTGGCAGACAGCGAATCGGCCAACGCGGACCTCAAGGCACAGCTTGAGAGCTTTAGAAAGAAGCTAGAGCAAGAGCACGGAATTGCAAAGGAACTCACTGGCAAGCTCGATGCGGCGCAAGAGAAAGTTTCAGCTGTAACGGTCCTTGAGCAAGAGTGGAAGAAAGAGCTAGAGACTCTTGAGTCAGAGATAGAAGCCAAGAGTAAACAAAGTGATCGGCTGACGTCTGAATTGGATGCTGCCAAAGAGTCACTAAGCGATTTTGAATCGCAGATCGTTGAACTTAAGGCCGGTGAAGACAACCATCAGGCGGAATTGGCGAAGCAGGCCGAACGGTTGAATGAAACGCAGTCGAATCTTGATTCGGTAATCGCCGAAAAATCACAGATCGAGGCTTCGCTAGGTGATTTGAAAGAAAAGGTTGGCGGGTTAAGTTATGGGCAACTGGAGGAAGCGCTTGCCAGCGTCGCCAAACTAGGTGAGGAACGTAACGCCCTTAATTTGAAGCTCGAGCAAACGCGGGCTAACGGAGAAGATATTGCTCGCCAGAATGCTCAACTGTCTGAACGAGTTGTTCAGCTAGAAAAACAACTGGAACAGTCTCTTGCAAGTTCGGAGGGAGCCGAGGACATTAACGCGCAGTTGGCTGAGGAAATGGAGAGACTGCGAAACTCCAAAGAGCAAAACTTGATTCTGACAGAACGCATCTCAGGTCTTGAGCAACAGCTTCAGAGTCGTCATGCGGACACCGAAAAACTTGAATCCTTTCAACAGAAGCTGGTGTCCCAATCAGAATTAGTCGTGGCCTCTAAGCAAGAGAATGCCACATTGAAAGAGCGCGTGGCTCAACTGTCTGAGCAGGTACAAGTTGCAACTGATCGATCAGGAAAGTTAGAGCAAACTATCGAGCAGCTCAATCAGGAGAAAACCCGGCTCGCAGAGATGCAGCGGACCCATGAGGCCAGCCAGCAACGAATAAAACAGCTTGAGGATCAAATCGAAGACAACAAACGGCTCACGCTCCAGCTTGGTGAAGCCAACGATAGATTGACCAAGGAATCGAGCGAGCGCGTCGCTTTAGAACAGAAGAATGAAGGGTTGCGGCAACAGGTAAACCGGGCCAGCGAGATCGCAGATAAGAATGAACTTCTCAACAAGCAGCTTGGGGCCTTGGAGCGGGATCTAGAAGTGGCCGATAAAACCAATCGCGCACTTGAGCAAAAGATTGAAGAAAGCAGTTCGGTACAAGCAAGTGCTTCGGCTGACAGCGGCAACCTGGAACGAATTCTTGAGCAACTTGAATCGCAAAATCGGCAGATCAGTCAACTGGTTAGCGAGAACAAAGACATGGCTGTAAGACTGGCAGCAATCAGCGTTAAGCCAAAGTCCTCAACGAATAAGACGACCAGTCGAGCAAAAAAAAAGCCAATCCCTCAAGGGTGTGATGACCTGACTGAGATTACCGGCATTGGCCCTAAATCGCGCGACCAGTTGTACAAAGCGGACGTCAAGACTTTTCGCCAGATTGCAGGCTGGAGCAAACGGGACATCGAAAAGTACAACGAGAGGCTTGGCTATAAAAACAATCGGATCGAGCAAGAGAAATGGGTTTCTCAGGCAAAAAAGCTGTCCTGATTTGTATTAGCCGCGATTGAGCCCTGCTACTTTTGCAGAGGGATTGCAATCGCCAACTCGAACGGACGATGATCACTGGTTAGTTCGTCGTCGGGGAAATCTTCGTCCCTGACAATCACGCGACAGCGCTTCTCCCATGCCTTTGCCGGTCCGGAGACGAATGCAAAATCCAGCATGCTACCCGGATAGTCATCTTTTCCGTCCGGATTTTTGGGGTCGTCATACCAGTTGGTGTCAATCCACTGTTCTGGTTTAACCCACTGCCAAACGTTGTCTTTAAGCATGTTGGCAAAAGCAGGGTTTCCTTTGTTGGTCTCAAAAACGTAGTCAAAGTTATAGTCACCCAGCGCCACAACTGGCATCAATTGAGTTCGAGCCCATTGAACCAATTGGGTCGCCTGTTCCTGTCGAACGGGCGCCTTGCCCCGCGCGAGATGGTTGTTCATCACTAAAAACTCAACCTCAGAGGCGGTGTGTTTTAAATGCACCACCAGTGGAGCTCGATAGCGATACTGGTAATTTATTTCTTTGATCTCGAAACGCGTAATCTCCTCGAATTTGGTCTGATCATAGAATATCGCCAACCTGTCGTTGAATCCAGATTTTGAGACAACAGAGACGTAGTCTTCGCCAAGAGATGATTCGAATGTCGTAGTGGCGGTTGGAAGCACTTCCGAAAACGCGTAGATGTCATAGCGTTTCATGTCGGCCAACTGTTCGCCAATAACCGCCGGGTCGCTCCCTTCTGACTCAAGATTCCACGAAAGGAACTCCACTTTGAAAATCTGCTTAGCATCTTTGTTTTCCGCGATCGACTCTGGGCTGTTATCCGAAATAATCGGAGGTGCCTCGGGGACTGACCTGCCACAGCTTGAAAGCATTAGCAATCCCAGCCATGCAAACCGCAGCGAACGCCACAGGGGCGAGTGCAAGGTTTTCGATTCAGTTTTCGTGATTACCATTGCGAGAAAACCTCTTTCGCAGCCGAGATGGTATCGTCGATGTCTTGTTCAGTATGCGAGTTAGAGATGAAGAGTGCCTCGAATTGGCTACACGGCATGTACACACCGCGTTCGATTAAGCCCCAGAAATACTTTGAGAACTTATCGGTGTCACATTTGGAGGCCGAATTCCATGACGTTACTGGATCCTTGCAAAAGAACAGCGTCATCATGCTGCCAACGCGGTTGATCGAGTGTTCGACACCCGCACTCGATGCCGCGTCGGCCAACCCGTTCTCCAGTCGCTGACTGATCTCCTCCAGCCGTTGATAGGGCGGCGTGTCACGCAGTGCCGTCAACATCGCGATCCCAGCAGCGGTCGCAATTGGGTTGCCGCTGAGCGTTCCAGCTTGAAAAACCTTGCCGGCTGGAAGCACGTGTTCCATGATGTCACGTTTACCTCCAAACGCCCCCAGTGGAAGTCCACCGCCAACTATCTTGCCTAATGTTGTAAGATCTGGCGTCACACCGAACAAAGATTGAGCTCCTCCAAGGGCAACGCGAAATCCACACATGACTTCGTCGAAAACCAATAAAGCTCCGTCATTTCGTGTGATCTCCCGCAATGATTTTAGAAATTCGGCTGTTGGTGTAACACAGCCCATGTTGCCACAAACCGGCTCCAGAATGACTGCGGCGATCTTTCCTGCGTGTTGTTTAAACGCCTGCTCCAGTCCCTGAGGGTCATTATACTCGAGGATTAAAGTGTCCTTGCTGGTTCCTGTGGTGACACCGGGAGAATTGGGAACAGCCAACGTCGCAGCCGCGCTTCCTGCAGCTACCAATAGCGAATCGACATGGCCGTGATAGTTGCCAGAGAATTTTACAACGAGGTCACGGCCGGTGTAGCCTCGCGCGAGTCGAATCGCGCTCATGGTTGCCTCGGTGCCCGAGTTGACCAGTCGAACCATTTCCACCGAGGGCACTGCTTCGATAATCAATTCTGCCAGTTCGTTTTCGGCGACCGTCGGAGCGCCGAAACTCGTGCCACGTTCCACTGCGGCGTGAACTGCTTCTTTGACGGGAGGGAATTGATGTCCCAAGATCATCGGCCCCCAAGACCCGATGTAATCGATGTATTGGTTGCCATCGATATCGGTCAAATAAGCACCGTCCCCTGCTTGGAAAACGACCGGATCACCTCCCACTGCTCCAAACGCTCTGGCCGCACTGTTGACTCCGCCTGGCATCAACTGTTTCGCTCTAGCAAATTCGATCTTACTTTGTTCACGAGAAAGTACTTTTGACACACCGATTTCCTTTTGAGGTAGATCTGGCTGATGGGTTTTCACAAGAGGGCATTTCAAAACCCGTAGTGGACTTCGCCATAACCCCGTTTCGTCTTAAGGACAAAAGGAATTCTGGTGAACCCCACTGCGAATAAGCCATGAATCTAATATCCATTAATTTCGACTTGAAACGTCTTCTAATTAGTATCCGTCATATTCTACGGGCGAAAATCGTTTTGGGTACGGCATTAGATTATCGAACGTTGCGATCGAGGGACATCGTTTGGCTGACGACCGAAATTGAATCTGGGTGACCGCCTCGGTGACCGCTTAAGTCGGCGCACAAAAAAAGAGAGAAGTTCGACGAAGCCAGCTTGTTCGTGGGCTGACGACTTGCGATTCGCCGAACTTTTCTCTCTATCAGTTTCGCAGCAACCCAAGCTTAAAAGGATGTAGTACTTCGATTGGTGTGCGGGTTGAATGCCATGTTCGAGATGGCAAGCTGCAAAAAAGATATTCTGTCGTTGAATTTGAGGATGAAATACTTCCTAAATTCCTCCTGTACTTCGTTTGGTCAATGTTTCGTTGGAGCGACCACGGTGAGATTGTGGTTCTGGGCGATACGATCTACCAGTTTCTTCAGCATTCCGGCATCGATAAATCGCTTCTTCAATAATTCTTGGACGCTTTTAGCATGGACTGAAAACTTCTTTTCGACGGTAAGCGAAACGACGTTCAAAATCGAGACCTCAACAGGTGTCAGGTCAAGAACATGAAGCATGTCTCGGTCAATCGTGTAGTCGACAATGAATTTAATTAGTCGACCTGTTACGTCATCGTTCCATAATACCAAGGTCTTTTTCATGAGTTTTTCCTGCATCAAAGTAAAGATGGGAACGCCATAAGGTGGGTGAGCGGCCGGTGAGACATCGTGTTTTGTATGCGGAAATAAAGCTTCCACAATGATGGCCTTCGACGTTTGAACAGTCCGTTGTTTGGGGAAGCGGCTTAAGGAAAGCCAACAGTTCCTTTTGATAAAGCAATTATTTGAAGTTTACTCAGCTCGACAAGCTCGATTTGTCGAAATCCAGCAAAGATCTTTCGTCAATCAATTGAGTGAGATAGCGCCCCGCATGGGGCAGTTTAAAGGGGGTGCGGCTCGCATTGCTGAAACATTGAGGTAAGCAGAACCAATTAAACTGATTCATATGTCGATTAGGCCACATTTGGGTTTTTGGGGATGCGGGGTCGAACATATCGCCGACGTGAGGGTTGAATCAGTATCAAGGGAAGACCGTCTTAAGAGGATACTGCATAACCGACCTCAATTTAACGCCAAATAAGCGTGCCTAAGGGCGAAATGTCGCGACTCGGGATGGCTTTGCAAACACTTTTGAGGCGACTAGAATCTGTAGCTCGCAATATCGCGACACGTCCGTGGAACCCTTGGAAAACCAAATGGCCGACCTTTACGACAAATGCGACAAATTCTGGGACCGGATAGCAAAGCTCACCGGTGAGCATTTTGAAGACGGTGTTGCCACGTTTTTCCGAGAGTTGCCCGTCGTCAACTGTTTGCCAGAGGTTGTCTTTAAGGGTGAGACCTACCTCCAGGTTGCGACAAACGATTACTTGGGTTTGGCGACGCATCCGGACGTCATCAAAGCCGCCACAGAGATTGTCGAAACATCTGGGGTCGGAACGCCCCTTGGGGCGCGTCCACTGACGGGCAATACGTCGATGCACTTAGAACTCGAATCCAAGCTGGCCGCTTACCGCCGGACTGAAGGAGCGCTAGTGTTCAATTTGGGCCTAGGTGCGATGACGGGCACCGTAGCCTGCATGGTTGAGCGTGGTGAAAAAGTGTTCGTCGATAAATACGCTCATGGCTGCATCTCTGATGGGGCCAAATTGTGCAAGGGCGAGGCGTACTGGTTTGGGCATAACGATCTCGAAGAACTAGAAGACCAGCTAAAAAAGTGTCCGTTGGACCAACCCAAAATGATTGCGGTCGACGGCGTCTATGGCATGACCGGAGATCTCGCACCTTTAGACAAATTGGTAGAACTAAAGAAAAAATACAAAGCGCGTTTGTTTGTTGACGATGCCCATGGAACAGGGATCCTTGGGGAGAACGGGCGCGGCACTCCTGAGTTCTTTGGCGTGGAAGAAGAAGTTGATTTACATGGAGGCACGTTCGCCAAGTCGTTCGGGACCTTTGGCGGTTACCTTTGTGGCCCGCAGAAAGTATTGGACTACATCAAATACGTTTCTCCGGGATTTGTTCTGACTAAGGCGTTACCGGGTTGTATTACCAATGCAACGATCAAGTCGCTTGAACTCATGCAAGCAATGCCCGAACGTCGGATCCAGCTTTGGAAAAATTTGACTGTATTGCGCGAGGGCCTAATTGCCGCTGGTTTTGAGATTGGAAATCCGCAAGGCGCGGTAACATCAATTTTCACCCGTGGGATGACGGCTCTAGCGGCTGTCAAATCTCTAGAACGTGATCATAAAATCATCGTCAACAATGTGATGTACCCTGCGGTACCCTATGGAACATCCATTATTCGCATAACCGCAAGCGCTCTTCACACTACCGAACAGATGCAGCGTTTAGTGGATGCCATCGTCGAGGTGTCCCAGCAGATTCCTTTGCACGAAAGCAACAACGCGGCGGCGCAAAAGGCGACCAGCCCTATGCTCAACCCGCAAGCGTAGCCGACGCGGCGCCAGATTAGTTCCGACAGCCGGCCGGGATTGGCAAGTTTCCTCACGTTAATTCCTCAATGATCCTTACCCAATGCCATGACCGAGTCTGAACGCTCACTTCTGGTTCGGCTTGTGGAAACGCCTGCTGATGAGGATGCTTTCTTCGCGTTTAAATCGTGGCTGTATAGGAACGATCCTGCCGCCGTCGAGCCTCTGCGATCCATGTCGCGTGGTATGCTGGACGTCCAAAACAACGCATTTTTTGAACATGCAACTCGTTCACAATGGGTGTGTTTTGAGAACGATCAATGTGTCGGGCGAATTGTTGCAATCATCGATGATCTTCACAATCAGCATTACAACGACGATGTTGGTTTCTTTGGATTCTTCGAGTGCATTGACGATGTGGAAGTTGCAAAGCGGTTGATTGAGACAGCCCAAGATTGGCTTGCTGAACGAGGAAAGGCCTCGATGCGTGGCCCCGTCAGTCCTTCAATGAAGGGAGAATTCGGTGTTGTCGTCGAGGGGAATGAGCGTCGTCCCACCGTGATGATGAACCACTCCTTCAAATATTACGACGATCTATTGAAGGCTTGTGGTTTTCAAGTGGCGAAATCTTTTTACGCTTTTGAGATCCAATCCGACGACAGCGTCCACGAACAGAAGTATGCGAAACTCGCCAAGTTTGAAGCGCGCGTGAAGAAACGGTTCCCTGATCTCGAAATCAAACAAGCGACCAAAGCGACTTTTGATAGCTCGGTGCGAGAGGTGAATCAGCTTGCCAACGAGGTACGCAGTGAGGGATGGGGCTTTGTCCCGATGACCGCAGGCGAAGTCGATACAATGATTCGAAACATCAGGTCCGTCATTCGCTACGACATGTTTTACATGGCCCGGTACGGGGGCAAATTGGTGGGCTTCATCATCACCATTCCCGATATCAACTGGGCGCTGCAAAAGACGGTTTTTAAGAATGACTTTCTGCGGAAATTGGAATTGCTGTTTTGGCTTCGCTTCATCCCAAGAGGACGCGTCATCGCATTAGGAGTTGACCCGTCGTTTCGCAACAAGGGAATCGCCATGCTGCTGATCAATCGTCTGGTCAACACACGCCACGCTTACAAAGAGTGGGAGTTCTCTTGGGTGGTCGAGGACAATGTGAAATCTCTGCGTGCGATCGAGCGCAGCGTCGATTTGAGCCGCTGCCGGACGCTCCAGATGTATGAAAAGACGATCTGAAGCTACCGAAGTTCAGTCTGCCTTTCTCCGGTGATCAGTCGTAATTCAGCACGCTGATGGTCGGGTACTTGGCAAGTTTCTCTTTTCCGTCAAGGAATCCAAGTTCGATCAAGAAGAGGCAGGCTGCGACTTCAGCTCCGCAGTCTTCGATCATCTTGCAGCAGGCTTCCACCGTGCCGCCGGTGGCAAGCAGGTCATCGACGACTAAAACCTTCTGCCCGGCTGCAACGGCATCAGTATGCATCTCCAGCGTGTCCGACCCGTACTCCAGTTCGTAGCTGTAAGTGTGCTTCTTGTAAGGGAGTTTTCCCGGCTTGCGAATTGGCACCATACCGACATCCAATTTCAATGCCAGCGGAACGGCGAAAAGGAAACCACGCGCTTCAGCCGCCGCTATTACATCAATTTCGAGATCGGCAACACTTGCAGCCATCGCATCGATCGCCATGCCGAGCGCCTTGGGATCAGCCAGCAGTGGAGTAATATCCTTAAACGTAATGCCCGGTTTGGGAAAATCGGCAACATCACGAATGAAACTCTCAATACCCTGATTACTCTCTGCCATCGATGGCTGCTCCACAATAGAATGGTCATTAGTTTGTCGCGATAGTTATACCCGATAAGGCGTTTGTTTAAACGAGGGCGTCGATTTAAGGGGAATTCGCCGGAAATACGATTAACATGAACGAACTGGCTTGCTTCCGCACCAAGTTCTTCTTTCAAGATAAATCCTCCTCAAAAGAAAAAGGAAACCGATGGTCCGTTTCAGGCAACTCTTTACCCACCTGCGTGCTTGGTTTGCCATAACGTCGATCATGACGTTAGTTAACGGTGGCCCGGCGATCGCTCAAGAACCGTCGATCGAGAACGCATCCGCTGCGGTACAACCGGCAATACTGTGGTGCCAGTATGTTGGTACTCAGGGGCCCGGCGTTGGGAAACATATTGTTTTGATTTCTGGCGATGAAGAATACCGCAGCGAAGAAACAATGCCGATGCTCGGACAGCTTCTGGCCAAACGATACGGTTTCAAATGCACTGTGCTCTTTGCGATTGACCCAGATTCTGGAGAGATCAACCCAGACAACCAGAACAATATTCCTGGCATTGAAATGCTGGACAACGCTGATTTGGTGATCCTCGGTCTCAGATACCGGCAGCTTCCGGACGATCAGATGAAGCACTTTGTTGACTACGTAGATTCCTATAAACCGATCGTTGCCTACCGAACGTCAACTCATGCGTTTGCCTACGACAAAGACAGCACGAGCCCCTACAAAAAATATGGAAACAGGCAGAAAGAGCCTTGGAAGGGTGGCTTTGGGCAAAAATATTTGGGCGACACGTGGATTGCGCATCATGGTCACCATGCTGTGGAAAGTACTTTGGCGGTTCACGAGAAATCTAACGCTGCCCATCCTGTGCTCAAAGGGGTTGATACAATTTGGGGCCCAACGGACGTCTATGCGATTAAGCACTTACCCGATTCGGCGACCGTATTGATGCGAGGAACCGTGCTTGCTGGCATGAACCCGGATGACAAACCCGTCGCGGGCCAGAAGAACGATCCTATGATGCCGGTGGCGTGGACGATGGTCCAAGAGTCGCCCAATGGAGCACAGCGTCGCGTTTTTTGTACCACAATGGGAGCGGCAACGGACTTTGTGGACGAAGATCTACGTCGTCTAGTAGTCAACGCAAGCTTTTGGTGTTTGCAGATGGAAGGACAGATTTCCAATAAGGCGAACGTTGATTTTGTTTCCGCGTTCAATCCCACCGATTTCGGCTTTCATGGCTTCAGAAAAGGTGTAAAACCTTCCGACCATCAGGTAGATATCTCGGATCAGTAGCATGTCACAACCCAACCTCATTTCACTCGTCGGACAGAACCGGGAGCAACTTGCTGTGTCCTTGGCTTCGATTGGAGTCAGTGAGTCACAGGTTCGCATGCGGGTAAACCAGTTGTACCATTGGATTTATGAGCGCGGCGTCAGTGAATTTGACGCCATGTTGAATCTCAGCAAGTCCCTGCGTGCGGATCTGAACGCGAAATTTACGTTAGGTCGACCCGAGATCGTCGAGGAACAGGTTTCGGTAGACGGGACGCGTAAGTGGTTGTTTCGGTTTACGCGATCTGATGGAACCGCGGGCCAACCGGTTGACGTGGAGACCGTTTACATACCAGAACCTGAGCGCGGCACGTTATGTGTTTCCAGTCAGGTCGGATGCTCCTTAACGTGCACGTTTTGCCATACAGGCACTCAGAAGATGGTCCGCAACCTCACCTCCAGCGAGATCTTATCTCAGGTCTTGGCCGCGCGTGATCGGTTGGCGGATCATCCTGACAGCGCAATTGACCCGGAGATCATCGCACCACACAGCGGCCGAAAGGTGTCCAATATTGTCATGATGGGCATGGGGGAACCTCTGCTGAATTTTGACAATGTCAAAAACGCACTTTTGATCGCGCTGGACGATACTGCTATGGGGTTCTCCCGTCGGCGAGTAACACTTTCGACCTCCGGCGTTGTCCCTGCCATTGGTAAGACAGCGCGCGAAATTCGCTGCATGTTGGCAATTTCTCTACACGCGGTGGATGATGAACTACGCAATGAATTGGTACCGATTAACCGAAAATATCCTCTCAAAAAGCTACTGGAGGCTTGTCGTGAATATCCAGAGATTGCCAATTGTCGCAGGATAACATTCGAATACGTGATGCTCAAAGACGTCAACGACTCGTTGGAGGAGGCGGAAGAGTTGGTAAGGTTACTGCAAGGAATTCCGGCGAAAGTCAACCTGATTCCGTTCAATCCGTGGCCCGGATCACAGTATGAATGTTCTTCCAAGAAGCAAATTAATCGGTTTGCGAATTATCTGATCGACCGCGGGTTTGAATCACCGGTCCGCACGCCGCGCGGAAGAGACATCTTTGCGGCATGCGGTCAGCTAAAGTCTGCGTCGGAAAAACCGAGCAAAGCGTCTCTTCGAGACGGCAGTGGTGAAGGTCATGGCGTTGTCGAATTAGGTTGATTCGACAACCTCAGCGAGTCCAATGACACTCATTTTTAAATTCCACCTCGCACTTGAACCTTTTTACAGGATCGCTTTGGCTTGGCCGATCTCCCAAAAGATTGGAGACCCTGATCGTTGGCGATCCAAAGTCTTGCGAATTTGGCTGTACGAAATCGGTGACAAAGGCCTAAATTAGAGGTTCTTCCCAGAACTTAGTGGCACGAAGTTATTGTTGAATTAGCCATTTCAAATGGATGTAGTGGGATTCGCCAGAATTCCTTTAAGAAGAGCCGGTTGGAATTCTGGCGAATCCCACTACGATTTCCAAGGCAGCCATTAAAATCCTGGAAGAGCCAAATTAGAAGGAGCTTGAATTGAGCGATGCCGCTAACTTGTCGGTGGCGAAGGAAGAATTACTCTTCTTCAAACTCTTCTAGTACCGAGTAATTTAGCTCTTCGTCAATTTCGTCCGAGCTCACTTCGCGCATTTCAGCGTCGGATCCATTATCGAAGAACAGTTCTTGGCTCGCCTCTTCTTCAGAATTAAATGGAGCAGAATCAACCGAACCCGTAGCCGCGGGAGCTGGATCGACAGTAATTCCTGACAGATCTGGAATTCCCGTAGAAGTAATATCAAGTTCTGCAGACGCAGTTCCAACTTGTGATGATTCTACAGAAGCATCAATCGACGCCGCAATCGGTTGAGCGGTAGATCTAGAGATTGGTGCGGCCAAGGCAGGTCCAGCTAAAGCCGGCAGTTGGCCGGGAGAAGGATTGACCGGTGCCGGCACGGATCGAGGTGAAAATTGAATTGGCGGTACCAGTGAAGTTCTCGCCGCTGATGTCGAAACCCTAGGAGGATTGGTTGCCACTGGGTTATTTTGGGGAGCCGACTGGGTAAAGATCGACCTGCGTCTGGTTGCGACCTGACCTTCAGTCGCTCGTGTGACGCTCGTTGGAGAATTACTGGGAATCAAGTAGCGACGTTGAAAGGTGCGTCCGGAACGGGGATCGTAATAGGTCACCACTCGAACTGTTGTGCCGCCTGTTGGCTGGGCTGCTGGATTGGTGATGGGTGCTGGAGCACTCAAAACGGGCTCTCTTACAAGTTGTCGCTGCGGAACCGACACACGCTGCTCCGGTCGCAATTGCGAATAGGGTGTGAGCCGCTGAGGTGCTGCGCTTCGTTGAGGGGCTGAAGGCTCGATACGCACCTGAGGTTGTACATACCTTGGCTGATTTGTGACCCTTGGTTGAAAACGAACGTCCGGCCGCGGAGCGGTGTAAGGCTGAGGCTGCGGTTGGGGATACGCTGGCGAACTTATGGCGTCACGTAAATTGCTTCTAAACCGTTGAAGAATCTGCGCCTCCGCGGAATCGAGTGTTGAAATAAACGCAACGGCGGCCATCGCTAAACCAGCGAACTTTTTCATCTGTGCTCTCCAAGCAAACTTCTATCTTCAAGGGATGGTTGGGAGGGTGAAATGATCACCCCTCCTATACCCCAGCGATTATCGCATTAAAAACGTGAAATTGAACCCAATATTTTGTTAGCCTCCAATTTTTTTCGATCACAAGTAGCAGGGACGCACACATAGCCCAATTTGCGCAGTTCCATATCGAATCATGGGTCACGTCGGTTGCGAAGTGACACTTCGTCGCTCAGACTATTTGCAGCACATTGCCGTATCGAGTTGCTCGCCACCATCGACAGGATTTCATGCTTAAGCTCAAACTCATCGTTCTCATCCTTTTCGTCTGCAACTGCTCACAATTGTGCGCTCAGAAGTCGCCCGAGGGCCCTTACCCCACTGACCCTGCTTCGGTGAAACAAGAGAACGTTCCCGAAGGAAAACTGCTTCGTGGCACGTTTTCTGCCAGTAAGATTTTCCCCGGTACAAAGCGCGAATATGCCATCTATGTGCCTCACCAATACAAACGCTCGCGCCCCGCGTGCTTGATGGTTGTCCAAGACGGACTGAAATTCATCAAAGAGAAAGGCGATTGGAAGATGCCTATCGTGTTCGATAATTTGATCCACCGCGGTGAGATGCCCGTGACGATCGGGCTGTTTGTTGAACCCGGCGTCGTTCCAGCCTCAAATGATAATGCTCTAGCCAGATATAACAGAAGCTTTGAATACGACGCGGTGGATGATCGCTATGTAAGATTCTTGCTCAACGAGATGTTGCCGATGGTTGAAAAGGATTATCGCATCAGCAAACTACCGGACGACCGAGCAATCTGCGGATCCAGTTCCGGAGGTATTGCTGCGTTCAATGTTGCTTGGCAACGCCCCGACAAATTTCGACGCGTGTTCACTACGGTGGGTACTTACATAGGACTGCGGGGGGCTCACGAGATGGCGACCTTGGTTCGAAAGTCAGAACCTAAACCGTTGCGAGTGTTTCTTCAGGACGGAAGCAACGACCTGAACATCTATTGCGGTGACTGGTGGATTGCCAATCAAGGAATGCTTTCGGCATTGAATTTCAGTGGGTACGAGGTGAATCACATTTGGGGCGAGGGAGGCCACAATGGAAAGCATGGTGGCGCGATTCTTCCCGACGCAATGCGGTGGCTGTGGAAGGATTGGCCGAAAGCAGTTGAAACCCACATCCAAGATAGTCGCAGTCGTGCCAGCGAGATGCTGATCGACGGCCAAGGTTGGGAATTGGTCAGTAAGGACAAACAGTTCCTGGGGGCAGTGGCAAGTGACAACAGCGGAAACGTTTTCTTCTCCGATCGCCTTGCAGGAACAATTTACAAATTGGACGCAGACGGAAATGAAACTCAATTCTGGCCGTCCAACGAAAGTGATGCATCAAGTGACTCCAACAATGGACGCGAACCTGTCAAAATTAACGGCATCGCGGTTGGCCCCAGCGGGCAAGTGTACGCGAGTCTGTTCGCTCAAGGAAAAGTGATCGAACTAAATGCTGATGGCAAGGTGGTGGCGACCCTCAAGAGTGAAATTAAACCAAGCGGTATCGTGGCAGCACATGATGGTACCGTCTACTTTACCGACGTGAAGTCTCGCTCGGTCTGGATGAAATCCTCCGATGGAGAATGCGAGATCGCCGGCACAGGCTTTTCCGGTGCAACGGGCATTGCTCTTAGCGCAGACCAGTCACTGGTATTGGTCTCGGATTTCGCCGGCCGCTACATATGGTCGAGCCAACGGGCCGATGACGGTAGGCTTTGCCATATCCAGCCCTACTTCCATATTCACAGCCCAAGCGCGTCGATCGACGTTCGACCACGCAGTGAGGGGATGTGCATGGCGAAGTCAGGTTGGCTTCTGGTCGCCACTGGTTTGGGAATTCAGGTGTGCGATCAACCCGGGCGTGTGAATTTCATTATCGCGTCACCAAAAAGCGGGCGCTATCCAACAGATATCGCCTTCGGTTGTCCTGACGGGCAGACGCTGTTTGCTGTTTGTGGCGGGCGCATGTTCAAGCGAAAATTGAAACTGATTGGCGCACAGCCTTGGGACACTCCCGTCAAGCCGCCCAAACCACGCTTATAAGGCAGTTTGGTGAGCTACCTTCCGATCAGCTGGCGAAGTCCAGCGACACCTAAAGTTTGCAGTCCAATGTTGCGGATCTGTTCGGCGGGCGAATAACGCAGCATCAACACGTCGCCCGGTTGCACTTGTATACGTTCGGCGGGATTGGAAATGGCGCGATTAAGGTCTACCCCAATTGTAAATTGCGTTCCGTCAGGCCTCCGCCGAATGACCAGCAATTCTGTGCCTGTTGTGTTTTGCGGTCCGTTGGAAGTCAGCGATCCGCCAGCAATCGAAACGGCCTCCACAACGTCCAATCCTCTGTCGCGCGGAATAGGGAATTCGCCGCCACGAAGTAATCCGCTGGTGTAAAAAACTTCTGTATCTCTCGGCTCGACCACGACAACATCGCCCTGATTCAGCCGAATGTCGCTACCAGAAATCGAACGAGGAAAACCGGTCGTTTGTCGAGTCGGCACGGTGCGTCTTGTCGATCGATAGCCGTCGCTTGCGGAACCCGTTCTCGGGAACGGTGATTGTCCACTGCGCGGAAAAGCCCGGTTCGGTGGATCTGAAAGGATGCGAACGTCAGACCGTGCATTAACTCCCGGGAGTCCTCCAGTGCGCGACAGGGCATTCAACAGATCATTGTCTCCAGCGGGCAATTGAAGACGTTCGGCCCGCTGGCTGTCGTCGCTGCGGCTATTGACGGAGCGATTAGACAAATTTTGACGGCCAATAAATCGTGAGGCTGATGCTGAATCATCGCCGCGCAACACGTACACGCTAACGGTTCTCTTTCGCATTAACGAGACCAGAATTCTACTCTCTGGTTTGAGGATTGGCCTAACGCCATCGAGAAAACGCTGCCTAATACGCGCCTCGGCTTGGCTGATTGTCAGACCTCTGACCATGATCTGATTCACCAGCGGTAGAGAAATAGATCCGTCTGCTTGAACTACAACGGGAAATCCGAGACTTGGCGGCAGATCGCTGTCGGCAGCCGGATAGTGAACCGGAGGCGCCTGATCAAACTCTCCTAAGACTCCGTCAATGAAGATTCCCAGCACGTCGCCGTTGTCCAAATAGTATTCCTTGGTGGGAGTTAGTCGCAATTGAGACGCATCAACGGGCTCAGTTTGAGGCCGGTAAACGAACTCATGAGGAAGTTCACTTGCCGGGACAGCGTTAACAGGAGCGCGGAGTATCTGCGCGACAGCTGATGGCTTATCCGCACCAACAAGAAAAATCATACCCACAATTAAAGGGAAACGATACCAATCTGTCGAACTCATACTTTCCTTTACTTCAACGCACAGCGGACATTGGTCAGCGTGAAACAACAATAGCGATTATTGACAACACTTCTCCCCAAGTCTAACCGAAACCCCAACACCAAGAATGTCAACAGGTGACTGTCGGGGCAAGATCGATAGCCTGAACTCTCGTCCACTTGGACACTCGGCCCGAGCTGGCACATTCAGCAACGATAACGTTTCCCTCTTGATCAAACACGCATCGAGCGGATATTTGCGAGGATTTGCGGATCCCTCGCTTGCGCGTCAGGCTTTTATTGAAACGTTTCGCGATTTCAGATTAACGTGCGCTTTATCACGCAAAGCGCGAAATCCGAACAAATGTGCAACTTCAGAAAAGTCCGTGCGGCAGACGGCCAAACGGATTCAGCGAAGGAAACAACCCAAAGCCAAGTCACCGCTTGAGCCATTCTAGCTTTGGCTGAGCGTCTCTTTGACTTGAGCGATCAACTGGTCAAAAACGTCTGTAGGAATCTCCAGATTGTTGGCCAGCGCCTGCAGCACTCGTATTTCCTCCTCGGTGAGTTCTCCGTCGGCCATCGCAACTTGGAGGAGAGCCAGCATTGTATCTGAGGGATCACTTTTGAGAATTTTGAACTGGTCTTCGCAAAAGGTCGGATCGATCTTGGCACGGTCCATCATCGCTTCAACCGACGCGCGGCCAACGCCGACTTCCTTAATCAATTTTTTTACCAGAATCATTTCTGATTCGCTCGCCGAACCGTCTGCGTTAGCGACGCAACATGCTGCTCGAAGGAGATCGATTCGTTGTGCAGGTGTCATCATGAGTACTTTCTTCTAGCGGACTTTCCAAGCCTTTGGCTGTCAGTTTACTGCAACCTAAGAGCTCTGGTCAACCTTGGCGGCTTTGACGTTCGCCAACGAAAAGACGGCTGCCCAACTGGAGTCAGGCAGCCGTCTTTTCACAACGTCCGGCGGAGAATTGTAAGCGTTTAGTAGTTCTTTGTCGTAGTGCCCTCAACCTTGTTTAACTTCGCCATCAGCGACTGTATGGGACCAACATTACTTGCCCGTGCAGGCCATGTTGTGCGAATGTGTTGGTTTCCATCTTTACTTTTCAGACCACTGTTCCACCAGAACCACCCGCCAGAAATGATTCCCACAACCTCTTTTTTCTCGTTAAAAACCGGGCCTCCTGAATCACCCGGCAACAAAGGCACGTCGGCAAAAATCTTTTCTAGCGAGGAAGGAGAAGACGCTGTTGCGGAAAAGTGTCGGATGCAGCAATCCAATTTTGACCCACCGCCAAGGCCAGCGAACTCAAGCTTGTCTCCGCTCTTTATCGGATCAGTTGCCATTGCAACAGGCTCAATACCCTCGGGGACCCAAACCCATACCAAAGCTACGTCCTTATGTTCGTCGTACTGTACAACGCGGCAACCTTTGGCGCCAGTTTTCTGACCGCGAAACTTGACTTTGATTTTTGGTTCGACGGCGTCGACGTCATCTTGCACTACATGCCAAGCTGTCAACACATAGCCCTCGTAACCTTTGGCAATCTTTTTGTCTTCGTTGATTGAAATCAAGACTCCAGTCCCTGAGCCACCACCTGAGTGGATTTCGACAATCGCAGAATGATGGGAGTCATACTCAGTCCACTCCCAAAGCCCCGAGCCTTTTCCGACCTGAGCGGACGCTGAAGAGGACATCGAAAGGAAGCACAAAAGAAATAGTGCTGTGGATGTCGAGAACGCGAAACGTGTCATAATCTGCCTCCTACAGACGAACATGTCCCGCGACGTTTCAATACTTATGCCAATAGATTGAAAGGGCGAGTCTGCTCGCCTAGATAAAGATGGTTATCCAGTTGATTCGTGTGTGTGTGGAATTAGTGGTGAGACGGCAGATCTCTTTGCCGATATCTTCTGATCGACCTTAATCCAGAAGATCGATCAGCTTTTTGATGCGATGGTAGACAGTTAAAGCCAATTTAGATACGTCGAAAAGCCTAACCGTTACGATCAGTAACGTGAAACGAGTTAATCGCGGACTAAACGCCGCAAAGCTCAATTCGCAATATTCCACGAGTAGTCATCGATAAGATCTCCTTAGGACTAGCACGGAGTGCAGGCACTTTTTTGGTAAGAAAGGCTTATCCATCAAGAAGTTTAAGGAGACTGAAACACGCACCAGTTAGGAGACTGCGCAGGTGACATACCTAAGGACGTTTCGAAACGAAGTCTTGATCGCTGCACTTCTATTGTCCCGACGCGCAAGTTTTGGAGTTGCACATTTGAGAGCAAATTTCACATTCTATTCGATAAAACGCAAGTAAATTTGAAATCGCGAAGCGTTTCAATACAAGCGAGACTCGCAAGCGAGGGATGCCGAAATCCTCGAAAATATCTACTCCCCTCCGCGTCGAGGCTTGTATTTGTGCAACTTTAAAAAGCGCAAGCGAGTGGATACTTCCGATGATTTCCATGATGAATACAAAACGACCTACTCTTGCCAGTGACGGAAACCGCCATTAACTGGGATGATCTGCCCAGAGACAAAATCAGATTGATCACTGCACAAAAAAAGGGCCGCTCCGGCAACGTCTTTTGGATTACCCCATCGATTCATCAACGATTCAGATTTAGCACGGTTGTCCCAGTAAGGCGTCGTTGATGCACCCCACTTGGTCTGAATCCAACCCGGTGCGATACAGTTGACTCGCACAAACGGCGCCAACGAGTGAGCCAAACTTTTGGTCATCGCCATGATGGCTCCCTTTGTCGTGGAGAACAATTCTCCACTCTCGCCAGCCATGCCTTGCCACGCCTGATCCCAACCAATCGTTACGATCGATGGCTTAATCTTCGTTCGCGCGGGGGATTCTTTATCTTCGACGCGACTCTGTTCGATTAACCGCTTACCAACATTGCGAGAGAGTAACAGGGTCGCGGCAACGTCGGTCTTCCAAAGGTACTCAAGCTTCGCTTGCAAGGGTTGGTCTTTCCATGTGCCGGTCAGCACATCCCCGCCCGCGTTGTTGATCCATCCCGTCACACGCTCCTCAAATCCGAAGGCGCGTTCAACAAAGCCATCCAAAGAGGTCAGCTCCGCAAAGTCGGCAAACGCAAAATACGCTTTGCGGCCTAACTGTTCAATTTCAGCGGCAGTTGCTTCAAGATCAGGCGACTGCTTGCGACCATGAAGCACTACGTTGGCACCCGCCGCCGCCAACGTGACCGCAATCGATCTTCCGATGCCGGTGGACGATCCCGTAACGACAAACAGATTACCTGCGAGCGATTGAGAAATGTGGGCCGAAGCGTTGGTAGAGGACATAAGGGATTGCATCCGAGAGCATTCGCGGAAACTTTAGTGTTACTGCTCTAGCGGCAGGCGATAACAGGCCGCTTCGAGGTCGCTGCGCACGAGCAATAAATCGTGGTGCAAGCAAAGTGTATTCCAGCAGATTCCTTTGATGGATTCGAAAGAACACAATTCTTCAAACTTTTCAGAGTTCGCCTGCAGCAAATGCAGCGTTCCAAACTCAGACTGAACTAGCAGTTTGTCTCCGGCGAGCAACAGTTGCCCATTGCCGAATCTTTGCCGACGTTTCCACTTACGCTTCAGGCCTTCAATTTGCACACACTCCATATACCCATCTGAGAGCGCATACAAATGATCTTGGTAGGCAACGGGATTGGTCATTTTTGTTTTCAATATTCGAGGATCCTTGCTGACAGATGTGGCGCTCCATTTCTGTGTCGTTTCGTCGATCGCAATTCGGACGATCTCGCCGCCCATCGAGTAGCCTTTTGAAAACAGCAACGTATCACTGGCCAGCCACGTAATCTGCGAGCAGTTTGCCGCCGAGCCGCTTCCGCCAGGGCGACTGAACGCCCAAAGTTCCTCGCCAGTTTCAGGGTCGTGTCCGACAGCGTGATCCTCACCAACTAACAAGATTTGATCTTGGCCGAGAACTTGTTGCAGCGCGGGAGAACCATAGGCCACCATTCTGTTGCCACCGCGCCACACTATTTCCCCAGTGAGTCTATCAAACGCGATCATCGTTGAAGATTTTTCAACATCAAAGTTAGGATCGTCTTTGGGCAGACCTCCCGCTGGCACGATCACCATGTCTTTGTAGATTAACGGCGAAGTGCTGCGGCCCCAAGCCATGGTCGAGTCTTCCTCGGTGTAGTTTAGGCCCGCGCTGTTGGTGGATGTTTTTTGGCTGATCCCTACAATCGCTGGAACATCGACGTCCCAAATCGGGCTTCCATCTGAACCGTCCAAGCAATCGAGCACGCCAGTGGCTGACATTGTGTAAACACGCCCTTGATGGATTGTTGGCGTGGCGCGTGGACCGGGCTTGCCCATCGCCATTGTGTCCTCGTGTCGGCGCGATGCCGAATATCGCCAAGCCAGCTTGCCAGTTTCTGCCTCATAGCAGCTAACGCACTCTTTCGCCCCAAGTTGCTCTTGAGTAACCGCGTAGCCGTTGACCGCCGCGAATCCTGACCAACCCTTGCCGATGGGCTGCTTCCAGAGTGGTTTCAATGCGCCGTCCCATGAAGCGAGCGTTACACCAGATACGATTCCGTTATTGTCACTGCCGAGGAAACGTGGGAAATCAAATGGCGTAGTGGTAGTTAGATCAATCTGATTGCCAGCCGGAGTCGTCAAATCACCGTGAGCAGAACTCGCTTTTTCTACATCGCTTGGCGTGGCAAATCGATAGTCCCAACGCACGACCTGAGCATCACCGCCGAAGACCGGTTGCAACAGCGTGAAGAACGCGAACGGCGCGATCAATAGGCTGACGCCAATTAATGTCTTCCATCCCCCGCGCCGGAATAGCAGCAGGTACCCGCCGCAAAACAACATCGTCAACACGGGCACCATCAGATTCGCGATGTTGGCCATCGCTGGATTGACGTTGTGGTTTTCGTTCAGCCAATCCGAGAGCAAGTTAAAGCAAATCAGAAAGAGGACGGCAGTTGCGACGACGAACATCAGGAACTTGTATCCGCGTTTTTTCTCTTCAGCCGTGTTCGATTTATTCATTATTTCTAATTCTGCCTTCGGTGGCAAAGTGGGCTCTCAATGGCTGGACAACCATCGAAAGTTCAGATGCGTTTATTCCAGTTGACAAGATCTTTGTAGGCGATTGCCGTTCCGCCGAAAATATCAAGTGCGCTTCCTACCGTAACGTCAACGTGACCGTCACTCAAAGCTTGTACCCGTTCCAAGTCCGCCATGTTTCCAACACCGCCTGCGTAGGTTATTTGCTTTCCCCGCCAGCGGCCAAGTAATTCAACCAGTTCACCATCGATGCCGCCACACTTCCCCTCGACGTCGGCGGCATGAACAAGAAATTGGTCGCAGTGCTCCGCCAGCCGGTCGAGCGTTTCAGCAGTTACGGCAAGATCGGTCAAGGTTTGCCAACGGTCCATGGCGACCGTCCAACCGCCACCATCACGACGACAGCTTAGGTCGATTACTATCTGCTGTGGAGTAACCTCTTGGGCCAGCGCGATAGCCCGGTCCTCCAAGAACTTGCCTTTGGCGTCAAAAAGCCAAGACGTCACGATCACATGACTGGCACCGGCCTCAATCCACTCCGCGGCATTGGTGTGATTGATGCCGCCACCGACTTGCAAACCACCCGGCCACGTCGCCAACGCCTCGCGCGCTGCCTCCTGATTCCCGGGCCCCAGCATAATGACATGACCGTCGGTCAGATTGTCTTTAGCAAACATGGACGCAAAATGACTCGACGGCAGATCTGAAACAAAATTCTCATCTGCGCCTTGGTCAGAAAGACTGCCGCCGACAATTTGTTTGACTCGTCCCTCGTGCAGATCGATGCAGGGACGGAACTGTGATTTTCGCGTGCTCACTGGACCACCGTCACCGTTGCGGTATCAACTTTCAAAACAGAACCTGCGATTTCGTGAGGACGCCTTACGATCGCCATGCCCAGCCACGTGCCTTGCGAGGGAGACCAAGCAACAGAGGTGAGTTTGCCAATCACTTTATCGTCCAGCATCAGCTCCGACCCAACGGGAAGCTCTCCGTCCATACAGACCGCTACTAAAACACGGTTCACCTTTCCCATGGCGTCGATCCGGGCAACAGTCTCCTGTCCCAGATAGCATCCCTTGTTGAAGCTGATCGCTTTCTCATCACGCAGCAGTTCTTGCGGAAGGTTCGAATCATCGATGTCGCGACCAAACCAAGGCGTGCGGTTTTCAACTCGCAACATTTCTAGTGCGTCCACGGACGCCTCTGTCGAAGAGGGTTTTGCTTCTAAATCAGATCGAACAATCGCTAACTGGCCGAAGCCTGCGATTTCAACATTGGCCTTTACCCGGCCAATCGCTTGATCCACTTCGACCGTATTGGCTCCTGAGGAAGAACTGCCGGGCGTGAAAGTCACCTGGCTCTGGGCTGAGACGTCATTAAGCACAACATCTTCACGGATAATGTATCGATCCAAATGCTCCGTTAATACTGGACCAATCGCGGCTACGCCATGCAGCAACAAGGACTCGCCCGTATTGAGAATGTGCACGTGAGCAATTGTCTTGCCTTTGCCGTTAAGCACGAACGCTTCGCAAGCGTGGCCGGCGGCAAGCCCTTTGACTTCATTGGTGCAGAAGTTATGAAGGAACATCTGCCGATCGCCGCCAGTGATCTCGACCAACGCGCTGTCGAGGCTCACGAAAGCGTTGCCGTTTTTCAACGATTCATATTGCTGCAGCAGAGCTGCGTCTGGGGCCGGCATTGTCGGATTTCCAATAGGAATGTTAACTGGTTTTGAACATTCACCATCGTAGCGGAAGTTCGTCGATAATTGCAGTGCGACGACGAAGACAAAACCGTGCTTACTTCTTCAGCTTATCCCCAAAGATTTTCTTCAGCTTTTCTAGTTTCGGCGGAATTACGTATTGGCAGTAGCCGTTGCCCTGCCCTTTCTCATTCCAGAAGTTTTGGTGGTATTTCTCCGCCTCGTAAAGCTTGGTGGCTTCGGTGATTTCGGTCACGATCGGACTTGGGAACGCGTTGGCGTCGTTTAATTGTTTCTTGTATGACTCGGCCAGATTCTTTTGGTTCTCATCATGATAGAAGACGGCCGACCGATACTGCGTGCCCACGTCATTACCTTGTCGATTTAAGGTCGTTGGATCATGAGTCTTCCAAAACACTTCCAGCAAAGTATCAAAAGTGACTTTGGACTCGTCATAGGAGATGGAAATAACCTCTGCGTGTCCCGTCTTGCCGGTGCAGATTTGTTCGTAAGTCGGATTTTCAAGCTCACCACCCATGTAGCCCGAGACCACTTTCTCGACGCCCTCAAGACGTTGGAAGACCGCTTCGACACACCAAAAACATCCGGCACCGAAGGTGGCTGTCTTCAGTGGGTCTTTATCATCAGTTGCCGTCATGCTTTTTTCCATCGGTGTTGTTGTGCGGTCAGTTGCTGCGGATGCTGCTTTTTTGGACGAGCCCGATCCGCCGGTGCTCGCACCGTTGCCAGTATCGGCAACCGGATCTTGAGCCGGTGCATAACTTGACAACAGAACTGGCGTCAGCATTAGAGAAACGCTTAAAAGCAATTTTGCCTGAAAAGTTAACCACATAAAATATCCTAGTTTCTGTTCAAAATCGGAGATGGATGGGAGGCTTCCTCATCACGCGCGTCGTCAATGATGTGTTTAGCGTACCACGCGCGGACAAGTTTTGG
>CALHPU010000081.1 GCA_938036435.1 uncultured Pirellulaceae bacterium
CACAGAGGCAAGGAGTTCATTGAGGAGGATCAGCAAATTTCTCTTTGCCTACTGTGTTATCCCTTCGGGCGACCATTGACTTCCATCATTATGCCGCTGCTCCACTTGAGGCGAGCGTTGGTGCGGTTTGCGGGCTGTGCAGACTGACGACCGTGAGGACCGCGAGTGCATTGGCCCAGTAGTAAATGGCGTCTATCCCGGTGAATCCAAGCGCGATTGGAGCAACCGCGAAGGTGATTCCAACTGCGAAATCAACGGCCAAGTGAACTGAGTAAGGAAGCACTCGGACGACTCCAGTTTCATGATCGGTCAGTAGCGTAAGCAAAAGTGCAGCGACACCGGTTGTGAAAGAAAGCCAAAACGCGAGCGGGCTGGAAGATCCCAAACCAAGCACAAACGGCATCGCCATTAAGGCAATGGCAACAGGGTAATCAATCAACGCGTGAATCTTCCGGGTTACAAATCGAATGTTCATCTCTGAGTCCTTTGTACTTGTCGTAAGTGGTTAGTTTCGTCATTGGTTTTTGGCTTTGTTACTTGCCATACACAGTAGACGGGATGAAACACCAGTACTTACTTTGATCTCGTGAAAAACCAGCATGCCATTCGGGAAATACTTTTGATATCGGTTTCTCACGGCAAAAACAGATTGAATTTGAGTTACCTTCAGACGAATTCGACGAGCCAAACAATCAACTCCGCTTGCCTCTACAGGTAAACTGCATTGCTTTGATATAAGCGATTCCACATGCGTGGAATACTCAAGTCAGAATCTGGTTGCCGATTGAAAGACCAATTCTATATTATGCTGCCAAGGTCTCCGAACGCTCTTGGAGAATCGTCAGACGAATAACTGGCTCGGCAGTAACGTCGAATGTTTCGTAAAAGACGGGATGAAATGGGTAAGCCGTTAGAGCACAACGAGTTTTAGTTGAACCCCGTTTTTCTTGACGCTAAAAAATAGGCCGAGGTGGGTTGTCGATTGAGAGATTGGGCTGGGCTCCAGATACGCACAGGCAGGCGATACTAGGCGATCGCAGAAAAAAATCTTCTGGAGTTTTTGAGCTACTTTATCAAAGGATTAACAACGCGGTCTTGCTACGATGGCTTCGGTGCTCGAATTAGTCGAAGGCAACGTTTGCCCGGTGGCGTTTGGATCGGTTCCGATGTGTTATGTCACTTTAGTGTTAAACGCCGTGATTGGCATGCTGTATCGGGTGCAGTTAAATCCCGCTTCCAACCCGAGGATGAATTGAAACGAACAAACCGTTTCCACGCAGGGTAGAAATCTATTATTCTATCGGGTTAAATGAAAACTTTGGGATTGCTGAAATACTTTTAGTCAAATTTGTAAGGCAGCTTCGGCTCGCTCGTCTCACCCGCTGAGTCAATCAAAACGAAAAAATTTGGGACCGTTCGATGAGCAGCAACTTGCCAGAAGAGTCAAAGGACAAGGCGAAGAAGTCAACTTTGTGGAAGTTCGGGATCTTCGCGATCGTTGCGATCACCGCCGGCATCTTATACACCCAATTCGGATCCTACCTGTCACTGGACGCCTTGGCTCAGCAAGAATCAGCCCTGCGAGAGTTTCAATCTCAGCATCCGGTCTTGGTGTTCGGAATAGCTTTTTTGATCTATGTGGCCGTGACCGGCATGTCCCTACCGGGAGCCGCGGCGCTGACGCTGATGTACGGTTGGTACTTCGGGTTCGTCGAAGCATTTATTCTCGTTAGCTTCGCGTCGACGCTTGGCGCTACGGTCGCGTTTCTTCTTAGTCGCTATCTTTTCCGTGATGCGATCATGAACCGTTTCGGCGATCGGCTGACGAAATTCAACGAATCGCTGGAACGCGAAGGTCCGTTTTACTTGTTCACGTTGCGTCTGATTCCGGCCATCCCCTTTTTCATCGTCAACGCGGTGATGGGATTGACGCCGCTGAAGACCGGAACGTTTTGGTGGGTCAGCCAAGTCGGCATGCTCGCGGGGACGGCTGTGTTCGTCTACGCCGGATCGAGCGTGCCGAACCTGACAACGCTGGCCGAAAAAGGCGTCAACGCAGCTTTCTCCCCGACGCAAATGATGCAGATCGTGGGAGCGTTTGTGCTGCTGGGCGTGTTCCCTCTGGCCGCAAGATGGACGCTCAAGTTTTTCAAAAAAACGCCACCTAAACAGGCAGCCGATTAACCGCAACGGTGGCAATGGAAAACACTACAACAAATTAGCAAACATTATGAGACAAAGCGGGAAACCAAGATGTCAAAAACAATCGTGCAGTTACAACCCTTTGATGAACATAACCAAAAACTTGAATCCAACGTTCATCCACCCAAGTGGTCCAACCCGACACCAAAATCAGGATACCATCTCGTCGTCATCGGAGCCGGCACGGCTGGTTTGGTGACCGCCGCCGGAGCAGCAGGACTCGGCGCACGAGTCGCGTTGATTGAGCGTGAATTAATGGGTGGCGATTGCTTGAACGTAGGCTGCGTGCCATCCAAGGGCGTCATAGGAGCGGCGCGAGTTGCCGCCACCGTCCGCGACGCGGCACCCTTTGGCGTCAATGTGCCAGAAGGTGCAGCGGTCGACTTCGATAAAGCCATGGCACGGATGCGGAAGAAACGGGCGGACATCAGCCCCGTCGATTCGGCTCAGCGTTTTTCGGATCTTGGTATCGACGTATTTTTCGGGCAAGGCAGTTTTGAAGACGACGACACCGTTTCGGTCACCACGTCATCCGGCGAAGTGACAAAGCTCAAATTCAAAAAGGCAGTCATCGCCTCAGGAGCCCATGCGGCTGCTCCGCCGATCAAAGGCATGGACACGATCGACTATCTGACCAACGAGAATCTTTTCTCACTGACTGAGTTACCGAAACGGTTCGGCATCATCGGCAGCGGTCCGATCGGAAGTGAAATGGCACAGTCGTTTGCTCGTTTCGGCAGCGAAGTTTTCCTGTTCGAGCGTGCGGATCACATCCTCTCGCGCGAAGACGCCGATGCGGCCGACGTCGTGCAGAAGCAGTTCGTCAAAGACGGAGTAAACCTTGTCTTAAACGCCGAGGACATGGAGCTTGCTCCTGCGGGCGAACAGATCAGCGTCAAAGTCACCCAGAACGGCGTACCCAACGAAGTCATCGTCGACCAGTTGTTGATCGCGGTCGGGCGAGCCCCCAACATCGACGGCTTGAACCTTGAGAAGGTGAACGTCAAATCTCACAAACGTGGCATCGAGGTGAATGACAACATGCAAACGACCAACCCGCGGATTTACGCCGCCGGTGATATTTGCTCGAAGTATCAATTCACTCACGCCGCTGACTTTCAGGCTCGCATCGTGATTCAAAACGCGTTGTTCGCCGTCGGTCCGTTTGGCAAGAAGAGAGCCAGCGATCTGATCATCCCTTGGGCGACTTACACCTCGCCCGAAATTGCTCACGTCGGCATGTACCCCGACGACGCCAAGGAAGCGGGTGTGGAGATCGACACTTACGTGCAACAGTTGGAACATGTCGATCGTGCGATTCTCGAAGGCACCGACGAAGGCTTTGTCAAAATCCACACGAAGAAAGGAACCGACAAGATCGTCGGAGCAACCATCGTGGCCGAGAACGCTGGCGATTTGATTTCCGAGATCACTGTTGCGATGAAGAACAAGGTCGGTTTAGCCGGAATCGGCGCGACGATCCATCCTTATCCGACGCAGGCCGAAGCAATTCGCAAGCTGGGCGATCAGTACAACAAGACAAAGCTAACGCCGTTCAGTGCCAAGGTTCTCAAGTTTCTGATGAAGTTGAACGTTGGCGGTTAAGTAGAAGGGTTTATAGTCGCCTTTCGCTCCGCGAAAGATGCGTTGCGAGCCGGGCGCTACTTTCGCAAAGAGTTTGTCACTTAAGTAAAAACCCGACGCGTGAGTGAGCAACAGTGGTAGTCATTAAGGTAAGGCTTTTTTGAGATCACTTTAGCCCGGAGGGCGATACATTTCCTGCCGGTGGCGTCAGCCACCGGATTGGTTTAGTTTTCGAGAAAGCCCGGAGGGCGACATAACTATTTGTGCCGCCCTCCGTGCTAATTTTATATTTAGATCTGTTCCGGTGGTTACACCACCGGCAGTTCGTGTGCCGCCCTCCGGGCTTTTGTGCGCGTACGCATCTTTTGCCCAGCGAAAGGCGACTATAAAAAAGCAACTATCAAAGGCAACCATGCCAGCCGCAATTTACCTCGTTCGTATTTCATCACTCTAACCCACTGATTCGATATGCTTTCCAAACTACTAACGCTTCACAAGAACACACACAAGCATCCTTCCTACCTGACCTTTGTCAAAGGCGGAATTGGCATGATGCTTAATCCAGAAGGAACTCAGTCCGTTTTCGACCTTGAAGATGGCCTGCGAAAATCAAAAAGCACCGATGAGCTGCTGCGTTTCTCATCAAAAGATCCTGTCGTCCGAAAAATGATCGACGACAGATACCTGCAAACGATCCCCGACACCGACGCACTCAGCAAGCTGCCAAAGGACACGCTTGGCTATCGGTACTTCTATCATCTCGACTCGCAGGGTTTTGATCCCGACTACTACCGCAAGATCGAAGTCGTTAACGACATCGACTACGTCATGATGCGGATTCGCCAAACGCATGACATTTGGCACGTCGTCACAGGTTTCGACACGCATCCGCTGGGTGAGATCGCGATCAAGGCCGTCGAACTCGCACAGACTCACCGTCCGATGGCGGCAGCCATTTGTGCCGGCGGCGTCTATCGCTACATGCTGAAGCAACCGGAAGAATTTTCTGACTGCCTCGAATCAATCGTGGCAGGCTATCACATGGGGCTGCAATCAAGGCCGTTGTTGGCGATGAAGTGGGAAGAGCTTTGGGATCGCAAGGTGGAAGACTTGCGAGAGCGATTGGGCGTCGAGGTCATCGGCCCGCGCGGCGGACAACTAACCGTCGATTTCTCGCCCAAGTCAGCTGCGTTGGCGAACAAGGAATCTCAAGCCGCCATGTCTGAGGCACTGAAGAAAATCACCGAAGCCAATCCAGACCTTATCGACGAGGACGAACCGGGTTTGGGTGACCACCATCACCACCATTAGGTCACCATCGGTTGAAAAAGGATGCAAACGCCCAGAGCTACCGAATAAAACTTGACATAAATCAACTATTTAAGCGGATTTGACCCCTCAATCGAATTGACTTATGTCAATTCGAGCTAGAATGTCGATAGACCAAAGGGTCAAAAGCCTAAATCAGTGAGGATGCCGTGGCAGCGTTAACCGATCCTGAACGACTTGAGGCCTACAAGGATGCACTGAGCAACTGGCGGTTTGGAGATGGCGGGTCGAATTCTTACATCCGATTCGAGCTAAACGAAACTGCTTACAAATGGCTCAAGAACGAACTTGGTGACCCAACGCTCAAGGAACTCGGCAGGTTGATGCACGAGTATGTTGCCAACGGTGGAGAGATTGATGAGCAACCAGAAACCAGACCAGAATGGAGCGAATATGACTTTCACTACGACTTACGTTTCAAGATCAACAACGTGCGTGTTTATTTCGAAACAAGGCTGATTTTTCAGCGTCCTATCATTCCTGACGAATCCTCAATCATTGTGGTGAACATCCATGCCCCGTAAGCCAAGCAAACACAACACGACGAACAAAAAACCGTTCGCTGTCAACGAGGAGTTTCCGCGCAAGTGCAATCAATGCGCAAAGAAAAAGGTTGAGCTAGAAACGATTTCGTACGACGCAAACATGCGACACGATGGGCGCAGCTACTCTTTTACGGTTCCGAAACTAGAGATCATGGTTTGCAAAGCGTGCAACGAAAAAGTCTTCACTGGAAAAGTCGATCAGCAAATCATCGCGGCGATGCGAAAGCATATTGGCTTAATGTCTCCAGCGGAAATCCGTGAAGGCATCAAACGAATTGGCATGAGTCAAAAGGAAGTGGCAGAGCGCGTTGGGATTGCAGAAGCGACGCTTTCGCGATGGCTGAATGAAACCCAAATTCAATCACGTTCGATGGATAAACTGCTCCGCGCGTATTTCTCAATTCCATCAGTGCGGAAGTTGTTTGAAAGCGACCCAATCGTTGCGGGAAGTTGAGAAGCGGCCTTCCAAAGGCGACACGGTTGCGGTTTGAAGTTTTTAACTTTGACGACGGGTCCATAGTCGTCTTTCGCTCCGCGAAAGAGCGCCGGCACGCCAACGCATCTTTCGCGGAGCGAAAGGCGACGATGAAATCAGCTGTCGCTGATTTCCAGAAACTCGGACGTGATCTGTTTTTGGTTATGCAACGTGCGGTGGACGGGGCACATGTCGGCGATCTCGAGCATGCGTTGTCGCTGGGCGTCGGTTAAATCGCCCTCGATCCGGATCCACCTGCGAATCTGATCGACTTTGCCCGGTTGATCTTCGCAGCTTTCGCAGTCGGCGGCATGAATTCGATCGTGCTTCAGCTTGACCTGAATGTTGTCCACATCCAAACCCTTTCGTTTGGCGTACATCCGCAGTGTCATCGACGTGCACGCACCGAGCGCGGCGAGTAACAAATCGTAAGGCGTCACGCCCAAGTCATCTCCTCCGGCTGACGCCGGTTCATCCGCCACCAGACGATGCCCGCCAGCAGACACATCCTGCGTGAAAACCTTATTCCGCTCGGTCACCGTGACAACGCCCGTTTCGTCATCTTCGGTCTTCGTTGTTTCGTTCGCAGTGCCGGCACGCAATTGCTGTACCGCAGAATCCGAAGCACCAAGGTAGCGGACGGCCCAACTGGAAACGATAGACGCCACGAACTCAGCATCCTCTTTGCCGCTGAGCAAGTGATCGGCTCCGTCGAGTGAGACGAAACTCTTTGGATGTTTGGCGGCTTGATAGATTTTTTGAGCATTGTCGATGTTGACGATACTGTCACTCGGCGAGTGACAAATCAGCAGTGGCTTGCGGCTTGCTCCCAGTTTCTTCAACACCGAAGCCTCGGTCACGTCGTCAAGGAATTGCTTCTTGATCGTGAAGGGGCGGCCTCCCAAGGACACCTGCGCCTGGCCCGTTTGTTCAATTTGCTGCATGGCTGCATCGTCAAACAGATGAACGACGTGTCGTGGATCGCTGGGCGCACCGATGGTCGCGACGAGTTTCACTTCTTCAATTTCATCGGCGATGTCGAGTACCGCTGCGCCGCCGAGGCTATGACCGATCAGAATTTCGGGAGCCATCCCTTGCTGACGCATGGCATTGATCGCCGCGCGCAAATCGTTGGCGTTTGTTGAAAAATTCGTGTCCGCGAACTCGCCTTCGCTTTCGCCGATTCCGGTAAAGTCAAAACGCAGCACCGTGAAGCCGCGATCCCGCAACCCGCGCGACACGCGACTGGCGGCCAGCACATTCTTGCCACAGCTAAAACAATGCGCGAACAAGGCGACCCCACGTCGCTCTCCAGAGGTCGGTTCGTCAAGAACTCCTGAGAGCGTTTCGCCATTATCATTTCTGAATTCAAATTGTTTTGGCATTTCATTTTCCTTAGGGACACATTTTCGTCGATCGAAATGCTGATCAAACAGCCCCGTAGGCAACCATCGCGTCGGCGACTTTGATGAAACCGGCGATGTTGGCACCGGTGACGTAGTTGACGTTATCGTTGGGCAGCGATCCGTTGGAGCCATGTTCAACGCACTTGGCGTGAATGTCCTTCATGATAGTCAATAACTTTTCGTTGACCTCTTCGCGCGACCACGAAAGCCGCAACGCGTTTTGACTTTGCTCAAGTCCCGACACTGCGACGCCGCCTGCGTTGGCGGCTTTCGCCGGACCAAACAACACGCCACTGTCCATCAAGTGATTCATCGCATCTAGCTCCGTCGGCATGTTTGCTCCTTCGCAGACCACCAGCACGCCGTTTTTGGTCAAGTCCTTTGCGTCGGCAAGGTTGATCTCGTTTTGCGTCGCACATGGAATAGCCACGTCGCAGTCGACTGACCAAGGACGCATGCCGGCATGGAACTCGGCGCCTGAGAATTTGTCAGCGTATTCGGAAATCCTTCCGCGCCGCACTTCTTTTAGCTCTTTGACGAACTCAAGTTTCTCTGGCGTGATTCCGTCGGGATCATGAATGAAGCCGGACGAATCTGAAAGCGTGAGAACTTTCGCACCCAGTTGGCTGGATTTTTCGGCGGCGTAAGTTGCCACGTTTCCCGAACCCGAGATCACAACGTTTTTACCTTTGAGATCATCGCCGCGATGGTTAAGCATCTCCTGACAGTAGTAAACACATCCGTAGCCGGTTGCCTCGGTGCGGATCAGACTGCCGCCGAACGCGAGACCCTTGCCGGTCAACACGCCGTGAAATTCATTTTGCAGTCGCTTGTACTGACCGAACAGATAGCTGACCTCACGTGCTCCGACGCCGATATCGCCTGCGGGCACGTCTTTGTCGGGGCCGATGTGCCGAAACAATTCCGTCATCATGGACTGGCAAAAGCTCATCACTTCATTGTCGCTTTTGCCTTTGGGGTTGAAGTTTGAACCACCTTTGCCGCCGCCCATCGGCAAACCGGTCAGGCTGTTTTTGAACGTTTGCTCAAAGCCCAGAAACTTCAGCACGCTTTCGGTGACGGTGGGATGGAATCGCAAGCCGCCTTTGTAGGGGCCAATGGAGTTGTTGAACTGAACTCGCCAAGCTCGGTTGACCCGGGTGTTTCCATGGTCGTCTCGCCAAGTGACGCGAAATGACACGACCCGATCGGGCTCGGTCATGCGCTCGAGAATTTGGTGCTTCAGATAGACAGGATTTTCGTTCACAAACGGCAAAACGGTCGCGACGAATTCTTTGACGGCTTGGTGGAACTCCGGTTGGCCCGGGTTACGCTTCACCAGACCGGCCATAAAACAATCGACGTCCTTGCACTTTTCCATCCACATATCGTCACCTTTGGTTTTATAGATTTTAGATGATCCCTGAGTCACTTTTGGGAATCGTTATTTTGCTTTTACTTTGGTTGTTGGTTTGACGGCCGAGTCACAGGATCCTTACATCGCGTCAAGAAACTTCGCAACACCACAGTTTACGTGAGTTTCAGACTCGCGTCGACTTGGTCACGCCTCTGGATGAACTGCTCGCATTTCGGGGGCGTTTTTGAATTGATACAGATCGGGTGACCTGATTGGCGAAGTTCACGACTCTAAAACAGGATGCTCAACGGTGAATCTAGGTGTCGAAACAAAGCGTCACCTACGACCAACCGGTCCCGTTTCAACAGACGATTGACCGATTAAAATCAGGAGATCGAAAGTGTTACCATCCACACCACTGGCAACTTGTTGTGCTTAAGGTAATTTAGCGAAGCCACGAACCACGAAGGATGTGATTTTTGCGAACTGAAAACTACCTAAAAACCAACGGAGGGATCACTTAGCATCATGAGTGACAACCAGAAAACCTCCAGCGGTGAACAGTGGGCGGTCGGGATGGAACGCGTGCCTTTGATCCATTTTGATAGCGGCAGAGTTCACGTCGAAAATTTTCGCAATTTTCGTTATGAATGCGACGGCAGCCACATCGAAAATTACGAAACTCGATCGGTCGCAATCGACAGTCTGAAAACGGCAGACTTCATCGTCGTACCATTCGCCGGCCAACCTGATCTTGCTCATACGATGATGAGCTTCGGAACGCGCGACGGCCAACAGATGGTTGTCTCCGTCGAAGCGCGACGACGGCTCAATCAAAAGTACGGAATTATAAAAGGCATTTTTGGAGCTTTTCAACTGATGTACGCGATCGCCGACGAGCGAGATGCGATCGGTCTGCGAACCGAATTACGTGGCGATGACGTTTATCTCTACCGCACCAGCGCCAGTGCTGAGCAGGTACAAACGCTTTTCAAAAGTGTCATGGCTCGCGCGGACAAGCTTTCCAGAAAACCGGAGCGGTACAACACGATCACCAACAATTGTCTAACAAACATCCGTATCCACATGAACCGAATCTGGCCTGGACTCATTCCGTGGAACTGGCGAATCCTGATCAACGCCCATTCTGATTATTTGGCGTATCGGCTTGGTTTGCTGGAAAGTAACGAATCGTTCGAATCGACACGAGAACAGGCAAACATCACCGAACGAGCCAAAGGCAACTGGCACCGCGAAGACTTTTCCCGGCAAATCCGCCGACCAATCGCATTGGAATCGCTAAATCCGGATTGAACGCCTTAACCTTTTTTCCCGGGCCCCAATGATATTGTCAGCGAGCAGAGTTTTCTGTATCCTCCGCGCGAAAGCTGGAATTGCAATGAAACAAACCGCGTGGCCCATCTTACGAATCGTGATCGCGTGCGGCATGACACTTCTGCTGCTTCAATTTGGCTGCGCGGGCCGAAAGATCTCGACAAGGCTAATGCCGACGCCCCTTGCATTGACGCTTGGGCTTCCGCATCCCGGTGGTGACTTCATCGAAAGTTGTCAATGTGGCGAAGAGCCTACGCCCGTCTTCGTGATTAGCGGTCGCAACGTGGAAGACGCTAGCCGAAAGCTTAATCCATTCGGGACAGAAAGGCAACGAATTCCGACACTCGGGATCGCGTATCTGAGAGTTGGTGCCGGTCTAAGTTCAGAAGAGCTGCTTGCAGAAACGACCAGCGAGAAACGACGCAAGCGAGCCAAGGTTGTTTTCGAAAAGTTTGAACTGAGCAAAGTTCCGTTGGAAGCCGATCCGTGGCGTGTCAAAGACAATATTGTGCGCTATGACCAGAACCCATGGGTGCAGGCAGTCAAAGCTCAGATGGAACGTTCGAACAATCGCAACATGACGATTTTCGTTCACGGCTACAACGCTGAGTTCATCGACAATACGCTGCTTGCCGGTGAGATTTTTCACTACATGGGCCGCAAAGGGGTCATGCTGAGCTTCGAATGGCCGTCCGAATCTCGCCTGTTGGGATACATTCAGGACAAAGGAAACGCCGCCTACAGCACTCGCCAATTCCGCGCGGTGATTTCAAACGTCGCTAAAGAATGTAACGTTGACTCGATCACCATCATTGCTCACAGCGCTGGAGCTCCGATCGTCGTCAACGCGTTGCGCGAGATTCGAATGTTAGAGTTTGACCTGCCGGCCGATCAGGTTCAAGCCAAGTATCGCGTCGGTCGCGTTGTTTTGGCTGCACCAGACATGGACGTCATGGCCTTCACCAACGCAGTGCATGACCGTTTTCATGAACTGACCTCTGGTGTCGCGGTATACGCTTCGCAGAAAGATCGCGCCCTCGGAGTATCGGAAAAGCTTTACGGAAATTCCAGGCTTGGGCGCGCCGTCGGAAAACTCGAAATGTTTGAGAAAGAAGTGCTTCTGAGCGTGCCCAAGATAGAATTTGTAGACGCGTCTGTTGCGGAAAAGGAATTTAAAAACGTGCTAGGACATAACTACTTTCATCGTGACCCTTGGGTAAGTTCAGACATCGGCTCGTTCATCTTGGGCCGTTCACCCGCCCAACGCGGACTTGAAAAATCGCAAAACGACGAAGTCTTTTGGGGGTTTCCTTCAGATTACCCTGACCGGTTGAGGCAACGGATCGCAACGGGTTTCAACTAACAAGCGATCTGGCATTAGACTTACGACCAGACTAAAACCCAAAATCATCCAGCAATATTTCGTGCTCGCCAGAATCAAACGGAACAAAGCAGGGCGTCTCGTGCTGAAAAAACTCTTCGTTGATGACATCAAATGTCTCGGAAGCGCGACGCTCGCCAACCTCGAAAAGCTGCGGAATGTTCTCGACGCCATCGAGTTTCCATTTTTCGGTCATCTTGAAATTCACATGTCGGTAGCGATCGCCCAAAAAGAACTTAAGCGGCAGATGAACGCCTTGCGACTGAGAGGTTCCCATCACGTCTGCGATGCGACTGGCCCAAAACAGAAGACCAGCATCAGCACCCGGGGGTGAAAGCGAGAATTCGGACCTACCGGTGCCAACAGAAAGCAAGTGGATATCGTTGGTAACGATTGCGGCTTCCGCGTTTAGTTCTTTTTCGAACTGCTGAATTCGGATCGCTTCTGCGACAGCCAACATGCTTGGGTCGGCCGCCCAGACCCCGCCGTCAACAAACGCGTTGTCTCCAATTTGACGATGCGGAAAATACGTCGGTGCCGCCGTCGTCGCAATGACCGCCTCGGCAATTTTTATGTCTCGATCATGAATCGCTTTTGGCAAGTGCGTCGACCGAAAGACATGCGGTTCCCCCTTCGTCAAATTCACTGCCGGCATGATGAGCCGCGTGCATTCAATATCGCCCAAGGTATGTTCGCCGAAACCTTTCGCGAATGCATATTCGAGCGCATCAGGGCAGTATCGAGCACGAAAGGCAGTATCAAGCCGGCCACCGGTACGTTTTTTTAGAATCCAATTGATCGTCGGAAACAAATACCGGTAGATTCCTTTGGCTTTGTATGGTTCGCGTTCGGTGAAGATGGTTGCACCGTAGTCAACGTAAAACTGGTGCATGTCTGCGGCAGAGAGCCCGAACGCCAATCCAGCGGCGATGATTCCCCCTGTTGAGGTGCCAGCGATCAAATCAAAATGATCTGCGAGCGGATGGCCCAGCTTTTGCTCCAACTCTTTCAAATAGCTGGTTACGAACGCGCCGCGAATACCGCCGCCTATCAAAGATAGGATCTGAAATCTTGCCACAGGTCATCCTTCTTATTTTGTTTGAGAATCAACGGTCCAACACTTCACGGGGATGTGTTCTGGACGGAGAATCGCTCTCAATCCTTACGTCGCAATTGTAACAAAACGCGCATTTTCATTTTATGGCAATGTCGATAGCAACGTGTTGAATTCACCGACGCCGCATTCCTCTAGCGAGTGCAGGAAATCTTCAGTACGCTCATTG
>CALHPU010000082.1 GCA_938036435.1 uncultured Pirellulaceae bacterium
ATCCCGCGTGGGAACCATTTTTATTTCATGATTAATATGCAGCTCCCGCCTGACGTCTTGGCCAAAGTCCTGTCGTTCTCCACGTTTCATCCGAACAGGCAAAACGTCAGCCAGTCGTGTGCTGCCGTAAGCCCCTGCACCGAAGCTGTGGGATCCGCCCAGCATCAACAAGCCCTTGCCACCTTCAACAGCAGCAGCCAACGCATCGAGCGGTCGCGCGAAGCTGTCTTTTCGTTGAAGTAGTCTGGCGTCGACATCGTCTAAAACAAATATATCGTAGGACGGATCGCTGAATGCACGTTCCACGGCCTCCAGATCAAGCGCTTCACGTGGCGATATCCAACGGAAGTCGATGTCGATGAAATCGGCGGTGGCCAATGAACGACGAAGAGCAGCCTGCTCGAATCCTAGGCTGCCGTTGAGATACAAAATCCGCATACCTTTGTCGTTGACCGTCAAAAACGCTTCCAGTTCGTTGTTGCGTTTTGCCAATTCGCCTTCCATCGGTACCGCGCGGACCTTGATCCGAAACTCGCCCGATTCCAACGGCGTGTAGTTCATCCGAATATTGGTTTCTTCAAACGGTTTCTTCGGAGTTACAAAAACAGGGTCGCCAACGACTTTCTCTCGTCCGGCTTGATCAATCAAAACCATTTCGACCTTGATTCTCTCCCCAGCGTACCCGCGCGACACAACGGTCGCCGAAGCGTTCAAATTATTCTTCACGTTGACGACGTGCTGTTCGGCGAAATTCTTGATCGTCACATCGGCCAATTGTCCACTATCGCCCGGCAATCCAAACTTGATCCCAAACAACGGCACTTCGATATCTTTGATGGCGTCGATAGCTTGAGCCATTTCCACTTCAGGCGTCAGCGTGGTTTGCATCCCGTCACTGGCCACGAACATCCCTACCAGTCGCTCGCCCCGCGCTTCGATACTGGTGTTGAAGATCGGTGTTCCCAAATCAGTTTCCGCCCCTTCGGGTTTGGGCGGAAGTTGGATCGTGCCGTCAACTATCTCCAATGGAGCGGCTTGGTTGTCGAACCCATAGAACCGAACATCGATCTTGTTCTCTACCAGTGCGTTGAGTCGCGACAGGTTCGCGTCGAGCATCTTTTTCATCGCACCGTAGCGCGTCGAGTCATCGGTAATGTGAGGCAGCTGCATGCTGCGCGATGTGTCAAGCAAAAACATTAGAACGCCGGCCTGTTTGCGTTCGGTCGTTTTGGTGCAACCCGGACGCAGGGCCGCGAGTAAAGCCAAAAGGATCGCCGTCATCCTCAACGCCGACAGGATCGAGCGTCGCTTGGATGAGACTTCTTTGAAGGTCGGCCCAATTAACAGCAGCGCACACAATCCTCCGAACAACACTGTCAGCAACAGCGGGCTGAAAATCGGAAAAATTGAGATGGAGTCCATCAAAAGTCTTTAGTTAACAGTTTACAGGGTACAGTTTACAGGCTCATGATTTGTAAAAACGATTAGCCAGCAAATGCTCGACAGCCATCACGATCAAGGCAATCAACATCAGCAACGGAAAAAACTCTTGGCCTCGCCGAGACGTTCCCTGCTGAAACTCAATTTCATTCTTATCTCTGGCCAGCAAATAGCGTCCTTCCCCCAACACGATATCCAACTCCGATTGCCCGGCTCGAGTTAAATCCGTCTGGCGTCTGTCAATATTGGCGCAGAATCCTCGGTTGCCGGAGAACCCCTCCTGCAATGGCTTCAAGTAATAATTCCCGGGGGCATCAACAAATTTATAATTTAGTTGTCCATTGACCGTCGTCAGCGGCGTTGGAGGTTTTTCAGCCACCGGAGAGAAAACGCGATAGTTTTCTGAGTAGACCGCTAGGTCATTTTGCAGCACCGCATTTTCACCAACCAGTACGTTCAATGAACGCGCTCCGCTGTCGGCAAGGTGTTTCGACATTTCGAGTGTCAGGCTAAACGCTGGCCAAGGCAATCCCAGAAACAATTCGTTCCAGATCTCGCGGTCAGGGCTATTGGCTGGCTCTGAGATGGGTGTCGTCATCACCATCACGGTCCCTGCGCCAATCTTTCGTTCAATCAACGCAGGTTCTCGGTTGCTGAAAGGTACAAGCACCTCGGTCGGAAATCCTGTCCAGCTTTCTTCACGCTCGATCCCCCAGTGGTAGTAAACCGGATGCTTGCTCCAAGGCACATTGGACGCGACGCCGCGAAAGGTCCTGAGCGCCGGATGGTCAAATTTATCCGGGCTCAAAAACACATCCCCGTCAACCGATCGAAACGGAAACAACAATTTGCCACACAACATGTCCATGGCATCTTGCGTCAGAAATGACCGATGAGGCGCACCGCGCCTGAGCGCGTTGTGTCCCAAATAAATGACCGCGTTCCCCCCTGATTCCACAAACTGCTTTAACTTGCCCCACAACTCACCAACCGGTCCCGGATCCAAAACATACACAAGCGAAAATTGAGATAGTTTTGTGGCGTCGTCAAATTCGCTCTGCGAGACAACCGTACAGTCAAATCGCGACTTGCCGCGTTCCTGTAACTCTTGCGGCGCGATACAACTGATCAGGTTTCCCGGTGATGCATCATCGCCGTGAATGACCAAAACCTGATTCGGAGGACTAACTTCAAAAGTGAAGTAACGCTTGTTATCAATCGGCATCGCATCAGCACCCAGCACCTCGACTTCGCCCTGCCAAATCCCTTCAGCCAATGAATCGGAAAAACTAAAATCAACGGCGACGCTATTGGTTTCTCCAAGAGCCGTCGGCGGGAGAGTGACCGTCTTGGATTTCTCACCTTCAACGGCATCAGAAAAAACGGTCTCGCCATCGCGCACAACGGGTTTCGTCTCGTCCTGTTGGAAAACCTTCATGCGAACCGACAGCTGGCTTTTTGAGGATGTGTCCGTCCCGCCGGTCTGTGCCACGCCCGTTTCGATACTCAATTGGCCGTTGGATGAGATGACCGCGTCAGCTATCTCCAACGGGTCGAGTGTCGTGTTGATCGGTTGTTCGACTCCCACATCGATCACAAACAATCCGATCGTATCGTCCTTGGCCAACCGTTTGAGCGCCACATCACTTTCTTCGGCAGCCCAACTCTTGGATGTTAAATCCGAGAAGATGTAAATCTCTCTGCGTTCCTGTTCCGCTTCTTCGAACAGTTTATACGCACGCGCCAGCGCCGATGGGATCGATTCAGCATTATAAGTTGGAGCAATCTTTGACAATCGCTTGTCGGCGGCGGCAGTATCTACGGAGAAAAATGGCGTGTCGCGATCAGCGGCCAACACGCACACTTGCGAATCGGAGGGAAACTGAGAGATCAACCATGACGCCGTTTCCTTGGCCGTCTCCAAGCGGGTCTTGTTTTGAAATCGGTACTCCATCGTGGCTGAGTTATCAACCAGCACAATCGCAGCCACCGGATCTCCGCTTTGGCCAATCAACTTCCCTGAGGAAGAACTGGAGAAAATCTGCCACGCATTCCAAGCACAGAAAGACGCCAGCAGCAAAGTGATCCCTGAGAGCACACTGATCAACAGCTGGTTCCGATCGTCTGACAGATACGCTGCAGCGGTGACGAAACCGACAAGCAACGTTATCAAACCCGTTGCACCGAGCGTCACCCAGTTGCCAAAATCCTCTGTTGCCGCAGCCGGACCAGCCAATGCCGCCGCCACCAACAGAATCAGCAAACATCGCAACAGCAGTAGCAACAGATGCCGCAGCCGCGTCTTGGATCGGGAACTGAATTGTTTTTCCTGCAAGAACCGCATCGCCGGAAAGTTCATGTGAACCGGCTTGGGCTTCATCAGAAAATGCAGCAAAACGGGAATGGCCATCAATAAACCACCAATTCCCAGCAAACCTAAATGTGCGATCGACATGCTTACCCCCGCGCTCTGCGGCTGGTCAGATACTCCAACAGCGCGGTGTCGAACTGCATGCTGGTATCGATCGGAACATAATCGATACCGTTCTGGACACAGTTCCGGTTTAGGCCATCACGGAATTCGGTTATTCGCTGAATATAGTCGGCTTTGAATCCATCGGCATCGATCTTCAGCTCCTCGCCTGATTCGGGGTCTTTCATCTTGTACATGCCGGAAAACGGAAAATTGACTTCCGCTTCATCAAGAACATGGAACAGAATCACATCGTGGCCGCTGTGACGAAGACGGTAAAGCGCGTCTAACGTTTCTTGTTCATCGACCAAGAAATCGGAAAAGATCATGACCAGAGATCGCTGTCGCAGCAGCGCAGCCAATTGGAAGATACTGTTCTTAAAATCGGTGGTGCCTTCCGGTTTCAAATTGGACAGCAGGGAAAGCACATTGCCCAATTGGGTTCGTTTACTCTTGGGCGGCATGCTTTGACGGATTTTATCGTTGAACGTCACCAGCCCGACAGGATCCTGCTGGCTGACCATCAAATAGGCTAGTGCGGCGGCAAGACAAATCGCGTAATCGAATTTGTTCATCTCTTGACGATAGGTGTATCCCATCGACTCGCTGAGATCCATCACGATGTATCCTGTGATGTTGGTCTCGGATTCGAATTTTTTTACGTAGTACTTATCTGTTTTAGCAAAAACCTGCCAATCGATATCTTTCAGGTCGTCGCCGTGGGAGTATTTTCGATGCTCGCTGAATTCAACACTGAATCCGTGAAACGGGCTGGCGTGCAGTCCGTGAAGGAAACCTTTGACCACGAATTGAGCGCGCAGATCAAGCCGTTTGATCTGGTTGATGACTTCGGGTTTGAGATATTTTTCGACGGACATGAGTTGCGGTGTTCTGGCCGGAATTTTATTTCTTGCTGAACCGCTGTTCAGCCCTCCCCGTCGCCTAGGCTCCGACCCTCCCGGAGGGAGGGTGACATTGGGAACTATTCATATTTTGGAACCGCCGGTTCAGGGATCTCTTCCAGCAGCTTTAACACCACATCCTCGGACGTCATGCCCTCGGCCTGCGCCTGGAAGTTTGTTCCGACGCGATGTCGCAAAACTGGCAAGGCAATTTTTTTGATGTCAGCGATACCAACGGAGAAACGACCATCCATCGCCGCGATTGCTTTGCCGCCAGAGATCAGGAACTGTCCGGCTCGTGGACCGGCACCAAAGTCCACCAATTCTCTAACCATCTTCGGAGACTTCTCATCACCCGGTCGCGTCGACCGTACAAGCTGCGCGACGTATTTGATCACATAATCACTAACGGCGACCGAGTTGACTAATTTCTGCAGGTTAATAATGGCTTTGGCTGAGAGTACCTTCCGCACCTCTGGTTTCTCGTCGCGTGTTGACGCACTGAGAATTAATTCTTCTTCGGCCGCTGACGGGTAGCCGACTTTGATGTTGAACATAAATCGGTCCAACTGCGCCTCAGGCAGCGGATAGGTCCCCTCTTGCTCGATCGGGTTCTGCGTCGCGATGGTGAAAAACGGTGGCTTCAGATTGAACGTCTCATTGCCGACGGTCACCTCGCGCTCCTGCATCGCTTGCAGCAGAGCGGCTTGAGTTTTGGGGGGCGTCCGGTTGATCTCATCGGCCAGCAGAATGTTGGTGAAGATCGGGCCTTCGACGAAGCGGAATTGCCGCCTCCCATTTTCGTCTTCGTCTAGAACATTGGTGCCAGTAATGTCCGACGGCATTAAGTCGGGAGTAAACTGAATTCTCTTAAACTGAACATCCAAAATCTTGGAGATCGTGCTGACCAGCAACGTCTTAGCCAGTCCTGGCACACCTTCGAGCAGACAGTGGCCGCGCGTAAAGATCGCCGCGAAGACCTGATCGATTACTTCCTCTTGCCCGACAATGACCTTGTGAAGTTCCTTTTCCATGACCTTGCGGTGTTGGCTGAACTCTTGAAGGACATCGCCCAGACTTCTTGCTTTTCCTGACACTCTTTCCTCGCTGGAGCAAAACCAAGTTCCACGATCGCGTCGACGACCGGTGAGTCAAACAAATTGTAAGTTTTCAAACGCCTACCGGCAACGAGGAAGCGAATAAACATTCTCTTTGGTTGGCAATTCTGCTAGATTCTTACTGAGAGGGTTTTGAACCAGTTTCTGTTACTCGACCTGATGAACCTTATGATCTCTTGTGAAAAAATCCGGGGACGCCGTTGGTGGAAACCAACTTTCTTTTTTCTCTTCGCTGTGTCGGCCTGCATTGAGTGTTTTGTATGCCCAAGCACCATTGCCTTTCAACCCAAGCGAAGAAACAACAACACAAAAGGAGTTTCTGCCGAGCGTGTGCGTCAGTCGGTGCAACAGGGCGTCGCTTACCTGAAAGATAATCGCCGCAACGGTGCGTGGAATGACGCTCGTTCTGAAGGTGATGTTTCGGCGTTGGCGACGTTGGCGCTGCTTAATGCTGGCGAATCTCCCGACGATGAGAGAATGTCGCTCTCGCTGAAATTCCTAGCGGAAAGGATGCAGGAGGGGTCGCTGACGACCTACAGCGCGTCTTTGAAGATCATGGCGTTGGCGGCCGCCGACCCTAGCGGGAAAAAGTACTTCAGGGAGATTGAGGACACCGTCGAATGGTTGTTAGACCGACAAGTCAGAGACGGTGGATGGTCTTATATGGAACGTCGCGGCTCCGGCGATTCATCGAACACTCAATTTGCGATTCTTGCACTTCATGCGGCCGTGCAAATGGGAATCAAAGTGCCTCAGAAAACATGGGAGAAAGCGGAGAAGTATTGGTTCAAGTGCTACATTCGAGGCGGGGGGTTTCGTTACCGCGTAGGAGCACGAGCGAATCCCAGCATGAGTTGTGCAGGCATTTCCTCTTGGGTCATTATCCAAGAAAACCTTGCCGACTTCAGCGATTTAGTAGACGGTGACCGCGCTGTCGGCTGCGGCAAACCGAGTCAAATGGAGCCGGTCGATAGAACGATCGAAACGCTGGCCCGAAATTTTGGTGTTGCCGGTGGAGGTTACTACTACCTGTACGCGCTTGAAAGAGCCGGAAGACTTTCGGGACAACGTTTTTTCGGAGTGCACGACTGGTACCGAAGTGGATCAGGCCATTTAGTCGATCGCCAGAACAAACTGACGGGGGCTTGGAAAGGGTCCAAATTTTCAGAGGACGATCCAAATATCGCCACGGCGATGGCATTGCTGTTTTTGGCAAAAGGAAAACGACCGGTCGCGCTAGCCAAATACGAATATGGGAACAAAGACCAATGGGACAACCATCCCAAAGGCGTCCACTACTTGACCCGCGAATTAGAATCGCAGTGGGACACCAAACTTAACTGGCAAACCGCTCGCTCCAAGGAGGCGTCGGTGGATGATCTGTTAGAGTCGCCCGTTTTGTTTATCTCCGGACGCGAGGCGTTCACGCTCGACCGACAGCAGAAGGAGAACCTTCGCAAGTACGTCGACAACGGTGGTTTCATCTTTGCCGAAGCCTGCGAAGGGGAAGGATGTGGTAAAGCGACTGGTTTTGACAGATCGTTTCGGGACTTGATGGCCGAGATTTTTCCTGAGAGTGATCTTGAGGTGTTGCCTCCCGATCATCAGCTGTGGAGCGCTCATTTCCCTCTTCAGCCCAATGAAGAACGTCCGCTGTTAGGCTTGCAGGCCTGCTGCCGAACCAGTGTGATTTACTGTACGAGGAATCTGTCCAGTTACTGGAACCTGAAACGCCCGGGCCTTGAGGCATACGTACGAAAGAAGAACGCGCAAAGGTTGAAGGACCGTGTCGATTATTGCTCGCAGTTGGGCGTCAACGTCGTCGCCTACGCCACCGGCAGGCAGCTCCGCGAGCGTGGCGATACGCCGACGGTTAAAGAGAAAGCCGCTAAATCTGTTTTGGCCAACCGTTCGATCAGTGTTGGAATCCTTAATCACAGTGGCGGCAGTGATGAGGCCCCAAACGCGCTCAAGAACATTATGCTGCAAGTGGAAGCTTCTGGACTGGATGTGAACCTGAAGAAGAACTTGGTTGACGCAGACCACAAGCAGATGCGTGATTTCCCGATTCTATTTATGCACGGCAGAACCGGTTTTGAATTTACCGATCAGCAACGGCAAGCCATCAAGGGCCATCTAGAATCGGGCGGGTTCATATTTGCCAATTCCATATGCTCCAATCAGGAGTTTACCAATTCGTTTCGAAAAGAAATGAAGGAGATCACTGGTTTCAATCCGGCACCAATTCCGGATGCCGATCCGATCTGGACGAGTGAATTTAACGGCAAGCCAATTCGAGAAGTCATGCTGCGTGAACGAACGCCGGGCGTGCAAGGCGGTTTTAAAGAATCCATCGGCCCACCGGAGCTCGAAGGCATCGAATTCGAAGGGCGATACGCCGTCGTGTTTTCGCCATGGGATTTAAGCTGTGCTCTGGAAAATCTAACCGTCAGCCAATGCACCGGATATACCCGCAAGGACGCAGAACGCATCGGATTCAATGTGCTGCTGTATGCTCAGCGCGTCGATTGATCGCGCCACGACAAGCCCGAAGGGCAAGTTTTGAAGTTGCACAAATACAAGCCCGAAGCAATACAAGCCCGAAGCGCAAGCGAGCGGAAATTTCCGAGGATTTCCGGATTCCTCGCTTGCGCGTCGGGCTTGTATTGAAACGCTTCGCGATTTCAGATTTACGTGCGTTTTTTCCAACAGAATGCGAAATCCGATCTCAAAATGTGCAACTTCAAAACTTGACCTTCGGGCTTGTATTTATACGCTTGGCGATTTCAAATTACTGACCGCTTTCGGCGCAGAATGCGAAATTTAATCTCAATCGTGCAACTTCAAAAAAACGCGTGATGAGGCCAGTTGCGTTAATCGAAAAATGAGAACCAA
>CALHPU010000083.1 GCA_938036435.1 uncultured Pirellulaceae bacterium
CCCAATGACTCCATCGCGGCGTCAATGATCCGCGTGTTGGCCTGATGAGGAATCAGCAGGTCGATATCGTCGAGAGTCTTTCCTGCCATCGCCAAATTCTCATTGACGATCTCTGGCAACAAACGCACGGCCCATTTGAAAACAGTCCGACCGTCCATTTTCAAATACTGCTGGCGCTGATCAATCGCGGCATGAGTCGGCGGCATTCGTGAACCGCAGGCCGGCACGATCAACGCCTGAGCTTGGTCGCCATCGGACGCGAGACGGTAGGCCAAAATTCCGCTGGCGGTGTCTGGGTCTGTGTTTGAATCCGGACTGAGCAAAACTGCCCCCGCGCCATCGCCGAAGAGAGGAAACGTCTTTTTGTCCTCCGGGTCAATGATCACCGAAAGTGCCTCGGCGCCAATCACTAACGCGTGGCGGCTACAGCCCGTTTTCACGAACTGGCTGGCCATGACCAACGCATAGATAAACCCGGAACAGGCCGCGTTGACGTCGATCGCCGCAGCACTGCTGCATCCGAGTGCCGCTTGGACCAGACACGCCGTCGATGGACACAAGTGATCGGGCGTCATCGTGGCGACGATGATCAAATCAACCTCTTCCGGTGACACGTTGGCCTCTGCGAGACATTTCTGTGCCGACGTAATCGCAAAATCGCTTGTCGCCTCTTCTTTGGTGGCATGGTAACGCGATTTGATTCCCGTGCGCTGAATGATCCAGTCACTGTCGTAGCCGAGTTTCGCTAAGTCTTCGTTGGCAAGGAAATTCGATCCCAGTGACATGCTGGCGGCAGTTATCTTGACACCGGAAACCGACGTCTTTTTCGCTTGAGGCTGTCCTTCGGCAAGGGAGGACGAATTGGGAGCAATCGGCGGCATGAAATCGGGAAACTGTAGACAACGAAATGGAACTCCGCCGGTTTCAGCGGATTGGATTGGTGGCGACAAAGAACTGCCCGCCTAACAACACAGATCGGCCAATCGAGTCCCGGCTGGCCGCTTCGATGACGAAGAACGCAAGTTTTACCACATTGGCCCAATCCAACGGACCCCTCCAAAACGCGTTACTTGAACATCTCCTCGATTGAGCGATCCAGAGTAAGTCAAACGGAAGATAATGCCGCATTGATATTGGTTATCGATGACTGGCTTAAGACTTATTGAGCCCCTTACAGCTATCCCAAACTTTAGTTACCTCCGCTTAGCGGCGTTCATCGTGGCGCAACAATTGCACGTTAAACTTTTCCACTGTTGCTCAAAGCTCCTTTCCGAAAAAGTCAACCGCTATGTTTCTCAACATGATTTCCACTTCTCAAAAAGCGGTTAACTAATGTGTCTACTATGGTTTAGGGGAAATCCTTGAAAAAGGAAGCAAATTTATAGGTTGAAAAGGCATACGAATCGTGACGACGATGCGGTTTTTAGGGTGTTCTTCGAGAATCAAATCGATAAATTGGTTTTCGCGTTCGTGGAACGACGTTCAATATTCATGGAACGAAACAGATACTCTGGTCTTTGGAAAAGTGAAATCGTATGAGCCTATTGGCAATCGTATACCACTTGGTGCCGGAAGCACCAATTTTGGTTGCGTACAATCGTGAAGAGCGATTTGATCGGGTTTGCCCCGCTCCCTCGATTCAACCTGGTAAACCCCGTGTTTTAGCCAGTGTTGACCAGCAAACAGGAGGTTCTCATTTAGGAATTAATCAAAACGGCCTATTCGTCGGCATTGTCAAACGAAAAAAGCCCGGAGGTCCTGTCTTCGCGAAATCTCGAGGTGCATTAGCAAAGGAAATGTTGAAATGCCGCTCGGCCCGCCAAGCTGTTGATCTGGCGATGGAAGAGCTTCACTCTGGCGATTATGGAGGTGCCAACTTTACCGTTGCCGACCCCGAATCAGGGTGGGTTATTCACGGCGGGCGTGACCCCGACGTCAGCGAGCTTGAACAAGGGCTCAATGTGATCGGTGATCGTGACTTTAACGACCACCGTGACGAGCGTGCTCAGATGGCTCAACGATTGCTTACGCTGCAAACGCTGGACTCGCCGGTGAAGTTTTTGGCGATCGCAAGCAAAGTGTTGGCTCGGCAACCAACAGCCCCCGGCCGTCCAAGCATGGTGGTGCGTGAGAAGGATTACGGAACGGTTAGTTCCACCCTGATCGCATTGGGTAAAAAGCCTCGTGACGCCATTTACCAGTACTCCAACGGCGCACCTGACAAAGCTAAGTTCGAGGATTTTTCGCCAATGCTGCGTGATATCCTCAGCCGAGGCCTTCGTGAGGCGCGAGCTAAGGCAAATGCCTAGGTGAAACTTGACCTCCTGAATGTAAGGCGACGGCATAGGGCGTTACGTTTTACGGTTCAAACAAAACGACAAAGACAGTCACCGGCAAGTGGCTGTCTTTTTGTTTTTGATACCGCTTGAAAAGCAAAAAATATTCACTGTCGGCTAAAATACAACATCGCCAATCTTGGAAAATCTCTTTTTGAAGCTTGACCATGCCAGCAGGTGATCTTCGTCGCATTCTCTCCAACCCACAGCAGACACAGCAGTGGCTGACGTCGATTGGCGCAAAAGACAGCGACCGAGCGGTTGCGAACATCACTAACATCGTCGCATCAGGGCTGGACGACGTTGGCATCACCAACGTCACGCAACAACTTGTGTACCATCTCCCGGTGGTCAGCGATCCCGACATGGCGCTGAACAATTTGGAGCGATTTATTTCTTCGGCACCGGACGCCAGCGAACTTAGCACGCGTTTTATCGCCGACCAGAAACTCTTGCCGTCGCTACTGATTTTGTTCTCTTGCAGCCAATATCTGAGTGACATTCTGGTCAGAGACTATGACTGTTTTATTCAATTGTGCCAAACCGAAGGCCAACTCTATTCACTCAACTCGTTGATCGAAATAGTGTGGCAACAGATCCAATCTGCACAATCAAAGTCACACGCGATGGAAGGCCTGCGGCAGTTCAAACGACAGCAGCAGCTTCGAGTTGCTTGGGGTGATCTGATTGACGGTAATCGCATTGAACAAGTCACACAACAAATTTCTTGGGTCGCGATGGCCGTGTGCGAAGCCGCCTGTCGCTGGGCCAGACGTGATTTGGAGAAAAAGTTTGGCGTACCTCTTAATCAAAAACAACAACGATGCGACTACGTTATTCTAGCAATGGGGAAGCTAGGGGGAGCAGAGCTGAACTACTCCAGCGACATCGACTTGATGATGGTCTACGATCAGGATGGCCAAACGGATTCGCGGGCCGCCCGCACCAACCGGGAGTTCTTTGGTCAGCTGACGCGTGATATTGTAAAACTGGTCAACGAGATTACCCCGTTAGGGTCGGCCTACCGAGTTGATCTTCGGCTGCGGCCTGAAGGAGCCAAAGGCGCTATCTGCCACTCGCAGGCGCAGATTCTCAAGTACTACGACTTTCAGGGACGAACGTGGGAACGTCAGGCACTGATCAAGGCGCGGCCGGTTGCTGGCGATATTGCTTTGGGAGAAACACTGCTAAAGAAGTTGCAGACTTGGATTTTCCGAATCTCATTGGCCAGTTCTGACATTAGCGGTATCAAAGCGCTAAAGCGAAAGATCGAAAAACGGGCTGTCACCCAGGGCGAGGAACGAACCAACATTAAAACAGGGCACGGCGGTATCCGCGATGTTGAATTCGTTATCCAATTTATGCAGTTGCTCAACGGGCACGAAAGACGCAACCTACGCACTGCCAATACGCTCGTTGCCATCGGTCGGCTGGAACGCGCTGGATGTTTGACGATGTCTGAAGCGACCCGATTAAGTCAAAATTACCGATGGCTGAGAAAACTCGAACATCGTCTGCAAATTATGTTCGACTTGCAAACGCACAATCTGCCCGAATCGGAATCTGGACTAGAAAAGGTCGCCATCAGAATGGGATACGCTTCCTACGCCGGGGCCACGGCATTGAAGCAGTTCACCGATCACCTCAACGAGACGACCGAAGTCAACAGGATGATTCTGAACCATTTGTTGCACGGTGCTTTTGTGCCGTTGGCGTTTCAGGAGGGCAACAGTGATGACGCAGACTCCGATGAGGTACCGATTGAAGTAGAACTGGTACTCGAACCAGAACCTTCGGAGGAAATGATCAACGACGCACTTGGCCCCTATGGCTTTCGCAGCCCCACCAAAGCCTATCGGCGGCTAATGGATCTCGCAGAGGAGAAAACGAAGTTCCTTTCCCCACGGCGGTGCAAACACTTCTTCGCTGCGATTGCCAAGCCTCTGCTGACCGAGGTGGCCAAAACTCCTGATCCAGACGCGACGCTGGTTTCGTTAAGTTCGATCAGCGATTCTCTCGGGGCCAAAGGAGTGTTGTGGGAGTTGTTTCGTTTCAACACACCCACGTTGTCTTTGTACGTCCGACTTTGTGCATCCAGTGACTATTTGGCCAGTATTTTCAAAAGCAATCCGGGAATGATTGATGAGCTGATGGATGCCCTTCAATTACAACAGTTGCCCAAGTATGAGAGGTTGGCGGAAAACCTCAACGAACTGGCACGCGGTGCCGAGGATCTTCACCTGATCGTGCTGAGCTTTAAAAATGCCTTCCATCTGCGCGTGGGCATTCGCGACATTCTGGGCCGTGACGAAATTCGTGACACGCATCGGACGTTGTCGGATATTGCTGAAGTCTGCCTGCAAACGATCGCTCGTCATCAGTACGACCTGTTGATTCAAAAACTGGCCGCTGCCCCGGACAAAGCGCCTCCAGCGGAACAAAGTCCGCTCGTGATTCTTGGCTTGGGGAAATTAGGGGGACGCGAGCCCAACTACCACAGCGATTTGGACGTTATTTTCCTTTACGATAAGGACGAATCTTTCGAGGCCGTCCTTGGACCACAAACCACCAGCCAATTTTTCTTCAGCGAGCTGGCAGCCAACATTACCCGATCGATTACTCAATCCACGTCCTCGGGAAGGCTCTACGAGCTAGATAGCCGGTTGCGTCCGACGGGAAAAAGTGGCGCACTGGCGGTCTCGGAAGAAGAATTCCTACGCTACTTTCGATCGGGAAAAGGGCAGCTGTGGGAACGTCAATCACTGTGCAAAGCGCGCGTTGTCTTTGGCGGTCCCGAACGAGCCGCTAAGGCAATGGGAATCGTGAGGGATGCGATTCTGGTCGAGCCTTGGAACGACTCGATGGCTGACGAGGTTCACAAGATGCGACTGGCAATGCAAAAGGGTGCGACCAAGCAGAATCTTAAGCGCGGTGTCGGCGGGACCGTCGATATCGAATTTGCAATCCAGATGCTGCAACTGAAGCATCTGGCAGGCGATCTCTCGCTACTGGCTCCCGGTACGCTTGAGGCGACGGAGAAGCTAATCCGTGCCGGGATACTTTCTGAGCAACAAGGAAAATCATTGATGGAGGCCTACCGCCTGCTGCGAAGTGTTGAGGCACGTCTCAGACTGATGAACGTGACGGCCCGGCACGACCTGCCAACCGACCAAGCACAGCTGACGAAATTAGCGTTCCTTCTCAACTACTCTGGCCCCAGTGAACTGGTTGATGCCATTTCATCTTGCCGAGGAACGGTCCGTGCCCAATTTGAGGCTATCGTCGGCAACGCCTGAAGCAGAGAGCTCAAACCGAACGCTTACCAAACTTCCCGGAGGAATTTCGACGTTTGGGGGAACGGCGATACGCATGGGACGTCCCCATTGTTCAACGCGCGGGTTACTCCGTTGCCTCGTCGGGATCGACTCGATCTTGGGTCCGACAGAGGCCACGGTCGAAGAAAATTTTTGGCGAGGATCATGAAGAAGGCTGACCGTCACCGCCACGCCTTCATCCACTCTTTGAATGCCTTGCTCACGTGCGTATACGACGACCCAAGTCCCCGTTGCAGGGGTCACGGTCGCCACAGGAATACCTTGCTGAAGAGATTGAGCCGACCGCACGAAGGCCTTACTAATTTGCCCTTTGGCTGGGCTCACAATGTCGAGCAATTCTGCCATCGAAGCAATGGAAGTCAACTGCTCAGAAATCAGCCGACAGCGATTGGATCGTTGACGAAAAATAATCTGCTCGGCCGCCGGCAAATTGTCAATATCAACATCACTCATCTCCCCGAGCGTAAGTTCTTCTTCGGATAGAATCCCAGCGGCCAATTTTTGTAGTTCGCCCGTGATCATCATTCGCTGGGTCTGCAACTGTTGTTCTTCGGCAGCCGGCGTCGATGCTTCTTGGGATCCTGTAACGGCAGGCTGGAGAGTCCTCAGACGTGCATCCATTTTTCGCAGCTCAAGCTTTTGCTCGCACTGCCGAATCTTTTTCATCGACAACTCTGCAAATCCAGACAATGCTTGCCACGCTTCGATTTGGGCATTACGCGACTCGCTGTCTTCGGCCGCATCGACGTCGGCGCGCGGTCCTGAAGTGCCGACCAACGCTTTGGCTTGCTCACGAAATCTAGGGTCCAATGAATTTGCCAATCTGGACGTTGCAAACTCTCCCAACGCCAGCACCTGTTGCTTAACGTCGTATATCTGTTTTCGTACAGGTTCATCATCGAGCCCCGCGATGACCTGACCCTTTTTCACTTTCGTAAACACAGGAATCTTATCGCCGTCTGCGGTCGCCCACTGCACCACACCGGGTAATGGGGTCGTCAAGGTATAGTCAACTGCTTCGACCTCACCGACTTGCACGAGTGTCTGATTTTGGAATTGCAAGAGAAAGACACACCCGGCGCAGGCTAACAGAAAAAAAGCCACTGGCAAGTATTTTGAACGCGCACGCTGCAACCGATAACGAAGCGGTGTGGAGATTGTATTGGTTGACTGTTTCATATTGGTTCAGCGCTTAATCGATCTGTATTGTGTTTTTCATCTTGGCGACCGGGAGTCCTAAGTTTCCGATTGAAAGTCGTTCACATAGAGCGAAATTTGTTTTACGTCTTCGGTTTGCAGCAGTTCCTCGCGTAGTTCATCGCTGCGGGACGGGTCTCTCAACAGCAATTGATAAGCGATATTGCTACCCAGTTGTGTGAGTTGTTGATTGCCAGCTTTCTTCCACTTTGCCGCGTGACGGTCGAGGATCGGGGCCAGCATTTCATCTAGAGGAACCGACGTGCGGCCAATGTCGATCGACAGCGTAGCATCGAACTGTTGGCGAGAGCCGAAATCGCTATACCAGAGATATCCGATAAGGCCACCGACAACCAGCAACCCGCAGATCGCTTCGGTGTAGTGCATTGTGCCAACGCCCATTCCTTCAACAATCGCCCACAGAATAAACGAAGTATCGCGTGTATCTTTGAGGACGTTACGAAATCGCACGACCGCAAACACGGCCAATAAACCGAACGCAACTGCAGTGCTGCCTGCCATCAGAATCATCATCAAGCAAACAATCACTGGCAGCGTGACCAGTGACGCAGCAAATGATTTGGAATACGACGGCGAAACATGCGTCCACAAGTACGTCCAACCTATAACTTGTCCAATAGCACAGGCCATTAACAGCGAAAGCAGCATCGTGGCGACGGGAGTCGTCGTAGCGACGGGGTTGGCCAAAGTAAACATATCGAAAAACTGGTCCACTAGATTCCTCTCGGATTAAGGCTTGAGGCAGAGTCTCCGAGGATTCCTCCAGACCAAGGCCGAGCGTTCGGTACTCCCAAAGTCACATCTACGCACTCGACATATTTTGGAACCGATACGGGTTGCAAGTTGTGGCGACTTGCGATCTCGTTCATCCATGGGGCTGGCTGATTGGTGTATTTCATTTCTAGAACGACGCCTTCGATTCCCGAAAGTGCTGATTGAGGTGGGACGGTCAGTCCAGATCCGGGAACATAAATGCTTCCCCGTACATTTCGATCGAAAGTTACTCGGTATTGATTGCCACCTGCACCTTCCCAAGCCTCACGTTGATAGTCGACGAATACTTTCCCAACAGCCGCCAACCGGTCTCGCAGCCGACAAAAACTTTCTAACCCATCGCGCTGATCAGCACCATCTTTGAGCAACATATCCGGAGAAGGGGCATGGCCTTTGAGTAGCTCTTTGGCTGCTACCCGACTGATCGCCGCTCGTTTTTTCTGAACAATGACGGTGACACGACGCTTAATTTCTAAAAACACAGGCGACGAGGGAGCATCATCGTAGAACCTCATACGTAGTTTGAATCGGTTCTTGTTGCCACAAAGGGTTTCGTTGTAGCACTGGCTGTCACGTGAATCCAAATACAGACTTTGCACGCGATATCCGTTTTCATCGGAGCCACCATTGCGGTCGGGGCGCAAAAAGCCTTGAATCTCGCTACGGACGGCGCTTGCTTGCGACTCTGTGACCAGATACTTCAACTCGTGACGACTAACTTGAAAGGACTGCATAAACAAAAGTTAAAATAAGGTGGGTAGAAATGAGGAGGCAGAACACGATTACTGCTGCGGGTTGACCTCTCCACCGTCACGTGAACAAAGCGACAAGAGAAACTCTTCGGACAACTCGGCAGCAATGAAATGCACCGAACCGTCTGCATAGACGCCGTTTGCTCCGCCGTAGTGCTGTGAAAAGATCAGTTCGTCGTTCCAAGATTTTCCCGCCTTCTCGGAATTAACGGTTTTGTTAATGTGGCTAATGTTCTTGCCAGAAATCCAAGCCCCGTTTGGATCGTTATCTTCTTCCTCGGTACCTCGGCCAGTGCACTCGGTAACCATCATCGTGTTAGATGACCCATCGGTAATTTTGCCAAAGGTCACACTTGGCGGTACCAATATCCGCGATTCATTCAATAGCCCTTTGGTTCCAATGATGACTCCGTGCTGCCTTTCGTAGTCTTCCCCGGTAACAGGGTTTGTGTTGGATTGCTTGGGTCCCGCGATACCCATGTAGTCTGTGCAACCAAGATCGACGCCCGTCAGACCTTCACTCTCTCCAACGACGCCTTCAAATTCGATGATCACATTGTCAGACCGCGCGCCATCTTCTAAGGCAGTGCTAGGACAAAGATAGCTAGGCACTACCTCACCAGCGGATATCAAGTTGACTGGGTTCAGATAGGGAAGTTCGAAATTAATGCCGTCGTAAATGTTGTTGGCTTCGATATGAGGCAGGATCAATGCCATCCAACTGTAATCCAAGCGGTTGGGTTCGCCTTCAAGTGCCGTCCATGTCTGACCAGGCGGAAACTTACTGTGGGCAGATTCATAGTTGAGGACCGCCAAACCAATCTGCCTGAGATTGTTCTGACATTCAGTGCGCCGAGCTGCCGCTCTAACTTGCTGAACCGCCGGCAGCAACATCCCTATGAGAATTCCGATGATGGCGATGACAACCAAAAGCTCCACAAGCGTGAAGGCTGAGTTCGTTTTTTTGTTCGCGGACATATACGGTCCTGAGGGTAAAAGCATCTTCGTCGACTCCCTGCAGAAGTTAGGCGAGCGCCTGATAGGACTATGGGGTGGGGTTACAAAGAAAGCAGGCGGAGGCAAACCAACTTTGTCGGGAAGCGACAAATTATTGTGTGGCAATCTTAACATTATAGCCAAGACTGAGACTTAACGCACCTCAGATATCATTTAGGGGGGTGGATTTTAAAAAACTAACCCGTTTCAACCCAAGATTTTCAGCTTTCTTTGGCTACTTGGGGACACATGGTCACCCTTACTGGGATAACGCGAAGCAATTTCGAACAAGGAAACTGCGGTACCGCACTTTGGTCCAGTCAGCACAGTTTCCTGGCTTCCGACCGATCGGTGTGATTTCTAAATGGGCTCCTATTGAACTTAGGAACTTAGCCCGCAGGATAAAGCGTCGTGGACAAATAGCGCTCTCCAAGATCGGGCAACACCACGACGACGCGCTTACCCGCATTCTCCGGTCGACGAGCGACCGCAATTGCGGCCGAGGCGGCGGCTCCGCAACTGATCCCGCAAAACAGTCCTTCTTTGGTCGATAGCTCGCGAGCCATCTCGACGCACTGTTCGTCGGTCACTTGGAAAACTTCGTCGATCACATCAACATTCAAGATATCCGGAATAAAGCCTGCACCGATTCCCTGAATCGAATGCTTACCGGGTTGCAGCGGTTGGTCATTGCGTCGTTGAGTAATCACCGGACTATTGAAAGGCTCAACAGCGATTGATTTTAGATCGGGATTCTTTTCCTTTAACACTTCACTGCATCCAGTGATCGTTCCCCCGGTCCCAACACCGGCAACAAAGATATCGACCTTGCCCTGGGTGTCTTCCCAGATTTCAAGGGCGGTCGTTTCACGGTGTACTTGTGGATTGGCGGGATTGTTGAATTGCTGAGGCATAAAGTAATTGGCCCCGGATTGCGAAATCTCGGTCGCCTTGCGAATCGCGCCAGGCATCCCTTCAGCGCCGGGAGTCAAAATCAGTTCCGCCCCCAATGCCGTCAACAGCCGGCGGCGTTCCATCGACATGCTGTCGGGCATGGTGACTTGTAGCCGATACCCTCTAGCAGCACAGACGTACGCCAGTGCAATCCCGGTGTTGCCACTGGTGGGCTCAATCACAATCGTTTCGTTATTGATCAGCCCGTCACGTTCGGCGGCGTCAATCATGGCACGACCAATTCGGTCTTTGACGCTCCACAGCGGATTCATATTTTCGACTTTAGCGACGACTTCCGCTACACACCCTTCGGTCACGCGGCGGAGACGCACCATCGGCGTGCGTCCAATGCATTGGGTAATATCGTCATGAATGCCGGGTGAAATGTTATTACTCATGGTGAGTCTTAGGGGGAAGAAATCTAGTGCGAAGCTATATTGCCAATCCGTAATCCCAATTGTTGATCAGGCAACGGCCGATTGATGCTGATTGTATCACCAACTGAAAAATTTGGGCAACTTCATTTTGCCAAACGAGCATCTTGGTAGCCAAGCTCTTGCATTAAATCGGCGCAACGAGAGTAAAAATATTCAAGATCATCTAGGGTAAAGTAATTTACATGATCGCCAATTTGGCCTTTTCGAGGCTCCACCCAGGTTCTCTGAATCTGCGTGCTCTTCTTACCGGCTACGGCCCCCATTCGAACGTCCGTGCGAAACCAATCCTTGGACAATCCGACAAACTGAGCCACCTTTTTAATCGTAGCCGGGTAATCATTGACCCACTGCTCAAATCGCAGGACCAGCATTTGATCGGCCTTGGTTGAATTCAACCACGATTGCACGTGATGCGCCCAATAGGCGACTTTGTCGAAGGTTCCGGCTTTCCGATCAAAAGAAGGCTCTCGAATAAACTGACTAAAGCTCATCTCGCCCACCGCTGGATCGTGGCCTCGACGAAATTCGTAAAGAGACGCCAATACGTCGAGACCATTTCGCACAACGTAGATTTGTTTCGACTCCTGAAAAACATCTTTAGCACATCGAGCCTGCTCCGGCGAAAGATACTCCGACACTTCTGGAAGATAATGAGCCTTGATCACACAACGATGATCTGAAATGGCCTGTCTAAATTCAGTGACTGAAAGGTGATCCGGGTGGGCACTGTCAAGCGTTTCCAACGTGACGTAGGGAGACTCTCGGAGAGCCTTGAAGTTGTTTCGAATGGAGTCAATCGTCAGATGAGTCCCTGAACGACGGTGAGAGACTACCAACACGTTTTGTTTCTGCATGCGCCGCCACCCTCACAATCAATGTGCAAGCCAAAAGCAAAAAAGGATCTAAACCAATTTGATCTTTAGACCGTCGTACCCAACTTCCACCCCTGTCGGCAATGTTGGATTAACGGTTCTATAGTCCATGCTACATGAACAATGCGTAAAGTAAGTCTGCCGCGGTTTGAGTTGATCGACAATCTCAAGCGCCTGTTCGATATTGAAGTGTGTCACGTGAACATCGGGGCGAAGTGCATCGAGCACTAAAGTATCCAGTCCCTGCAACATCGCCATACTCGACTCGGGAATGTGGCTGACGTCGGTGCAATAGGCCACATCACCAACTCGGAAACCTAGCACGTCAAAATTGGGACCGTGTTTCAGCGGTATTGGCAATACTGAGGCGCCAAGCACATCAAACGCTTTGGCACCCTCAATCAAGTGCATATCAACCGACGGCGCTGCCCCAGCATGTGTCTGTGGACGGTCATCAAACGCATAATCGAATGCCTTTTCCAATCTCTCTTTGACAACCGGCGTTAAATAGAGAGGCACCGGATGCCCTAAATAAAACTGGAACAAACGTAAATCATCAAACCCCATCACGTGGTCGCTGTGCTCATGTGTGTAGGCAACCGCGTGGACGATCCCGATTTTTTCTCGCAACAACTGCGTCCTCAAATCGGGAGAAGTATCGATCAACAAATTTCCCTGCGGTAAGCCCAAGATCACGCTACAGCGTGTTCGATTGTTTTTCGGATCATCGCTAGTACACACATCACAGCGACAGCCCATCGCCGGGACGCCTACCGAAGTCCCTGTCCCCAAAAGGATCATTGTTTCGGGGAAATCAGTTGTCAGAGGTTGTTTCTTCACAGTCGATCGGAACAAATTGTATGGGACGCTAAATGCAGTAAAACGAAGTAGGGGCTGCCTATCTTATGCTTGAGATATTTGACAGCAAAGACGGCTTGTCGGATATTGCTCCGGCGAGCAAAACCGGGTTGAACCCAAGGAAATTGCAGTTTTTTACGTGGGCCAGATGCCAGCAAAGCAAAAGTCACATCGACGAGCGCCGGACACATCGATACTCTGCGAACTTAACAAAAGCCCTTTGAGTGGAAAGGGCTTGAAATCCCAGAACAGGACCTTCTTGGACAAACTGTGTTTCCTTTAAGTAAATCAAAACGAAACCAATCACCGGCGGCTTCCACAATCGCAAGTGACCTGAGAGCCACGCGTCGCGCGGGAATCCGTACAGCGATTTTGGTCACCGCACTCGTGTCGGGTGCGGTCCCGGCGTTCTTGATGCTGGTCAGTCCCGCCGACGACGCCATCCCGTTCACACAACACTTGTCGCAAATGTGGTCAGTAGCACTTTTGACGTACCCCCTTACTCTCGTCGTGGCAGCGCTGACGATCTTGCGCAAACGCGGCTTGTTGGGTTTGGGAAACCTTCTATTGACAGTTTCTATTGTGATTTTTTGCGGCAGCGTTGGTAACGCGATCGGCGTATTCGGCAAACACGAAACGGTGCAGCGAAAACAGTCGGTTGCGCCAAACCAACAAAACTCATTTAACGCTCGGCTCGTTGCTTACTCAAACAACGGCCATTACCAGAGTGGCAACGACCAATGGCAACAACAGATGACTCCATCTCAGTTCGTTGCTCCTTCGCAACCGATCCAGCAGTACTCACAATACCAAACTAGCATTGCGCCAGCGACAGAACTTAAATCCAGCAAACGCGGATTATTGTTGGGCCTTCCCAAGTCATGCCTGGCATTCTTTTCAAGCTACTACAAAACTTATGGCTTTCGCACGTTTCTAGCCTCGGTACTGGTCGGCATGTTCGCTGGTAGTACGGCCAATCGTTTTCTTGATCATGTTCCGCAAAACGGTAACTCGAGACTCGTTTAGTCTAGGATTGATCCTCTCATCGACGCCAGCTGCCCTAGCTTGTTCGGGACCAAAGTCGACATGCTTTCAAATTAGAAGTAGGGAAATCTCAAAATTGGATTGATAATATTTCCGATACCAGCGCAATCTATTTTGTTGCGACGCTG
>CALHPU010000084.1 GCA_938036435.1 uncultured Pirellulaceae bacterium
ATCGCCTGCACGGCGTTGATTCGGAATGATCGCAATTCCGCGAATGCTCCACTGAAATCCCAGATGGATTTCTCAGTCACTTTCATTCGGTTGACCACAGCCGCCACATCTTGCGTGTTACTCGCCAGATCACCGGCCCATGTTTTGTAATCGTCTTTCCGGGCTTCGCCGCTGAGAAAAACGACACCTTCGTCGACTTTCACTTCCGGATCTTTGAACCACTTGGTCGCCTCGAGAATGTCACTCAGTCGTTGCGAAATTTCACTGTCGCGAGCCACCGGCGAGACATCGACTTTCGCCGGCGCTTCAATCTTGGTCTCGCCGTCAGTTGATTCGTCGGCTTGCTCCTCCGTCTGCGTTGCTTCGGTCGTTTGCTGATTTTCCTGAGCGAAACTAAATTGAGGCAAGTGACAGAAGGTTAGTGTCAACACGATTGCGAAGGTAAAGAAAGTTCTCATAGTTCGTTCTGTCTTTTGAAGTTGTGTCGGAGGCCCTGTCGCTTAACTGATGCCAAACCAAAATGACACTTGCCCTCTTCCTCACGAGCATCTGTTATGCCACAGCTTGTTCCGACAACTGGAAAACAGAGTCCCGGTGACAATCACCCAATTTACTGACTTCGCAAGTGCGGTAAATGGTTGCCGTGCTGCCATTGTGATCGCTGCGCAGTCACCTAGAATTGGCCGAGAAATGTCACTTCAATCAGTGCGTTGTGACTGCTTCAAACGCGAAATTTGCCGTCGCGATGCTCTGCCATTGGCACAACGATTGCATTTCCCGCGAAAGTCAAAGAACGATTAACTCAATCGCAACCCAATAATTGCACCATCAAATATGCTTTGGACAGTCAGACTACTCGGGTTCTTTTTGGTGACTGTGACGCTTCTGCCGCTGATCTCAACGGGTAAGTGGTACGTCCGTTGGTGGGACTTTCCGCGCTTGCAAATCGCGGCCCTGTTGCTGCTGCCAATCATTTTCGCGCTTCTGCTCTGGTTGCGAAAAACCGAATCTTGGGAGCCAGTCCTGTGGACAACCATTTTGTTCGGATGCTTGGTCTGGCAAGTCTCTCACATCATCCGCTTCAGTCCCGTTTGGCCAACGGAAGTTGCAACGTCGGAGCAAGCGGAACGGTCGATCAAGCTGATGGTGTGCAACCTCGACAAAAGCAACTCGGCACGAACGCCCGTTGCAACGCAACTGCGCGAGGAGCAGCCGGACGTTCTGATGTTGATTGAATATGACGAAGCTTGGGCTGCCGAATTGAGTAAGCTCCGCGGCTCGTTCGCTTTTCATCATGAGGAAGTCCGCGGCGATGGGCTAGGCATGGCCATTTGGAGCAACTTACCTGTACTCAAACCTGAAACAAGGTTCCTGATTTCTGAGCGCCGTCCAACTATCTGGGCGCAGATAAAATCCCTCTCCGATGAAACGATCAACTTCGTCGGCGTGCACCCAACTCCGCCGGGGCTCTTGGACGTCACGGGCGACGCGCGGCGAGACAGCCGAGTCCGTGATGCTGAGTTGGTGTTAGTCGCCAAAGAGATTGCTGAACGAACCGACGAAGCTTGGATCGTCGCCGGCGACTTCAATGATGTGGCTTGGTCGCACACGACGAGGCTGTTCAAGCGAATCAGCGGGCTCAAGGATCCGCGAATCGGCCGCAGTTTCATGGGCACCTATATCGCTCAGTATCCGCCGTTGCGATGCCCGATCGACCACGTGTTCCTTTCCGATTGCTTTACGATTTCCGATTTGTCTCGCAAGCGAATTTCCGGCTCGGATCACTTTGCGGTGCTTGCGTCGGTTTCCATGTCGACACCAGTCGGCGTCACGCCGCAACCCAAGGGTGATGATGAACAGGACGCTGAGTTAATCGTCGAGGAGGGAATTTCGGATGCTGAAGATCGGGGGATTGAAAGTGACGAGGTGATCGACGACTAAGTTGGAAATGGACGATAAGTCTCTCGCCATAAACTTTGCGCCTTAGCGACTTTGCGTGCGGTCTTTACGCTGCGGACGGCAGGGTAACTGTTGGTTGAGGATGAGAGTTTGTCTCTCTAGATCAATGTCGGTTGAGGAAGGCATGATAGGTCTCACGCAAAGGCGCGAAGGCGCAAAGAAGTTGTTGTGATCTGACTTTGAGCGTCAGCGCCTTTGCCTGATGTTTTTACCCCATCAACGTCATCAATTGAGCATGGCGTTGCTATCCCGTTTTCCGCTGCAAGAACAAAATCCCCAGACCAACCAAGAAGATAACCCATTCGCCGATAGCAAGTTTATAGGTGAACGCACTAATATCGCTGTAGCAGAAAAAGCCGATGCTGCGAAACAGCACCAGCGAGCCGTGGATAAGGACGGAGACGAGTACTCCGTAAGTTACCGTTTCCGGCCGGAACAATGCGGGCAGAAGGACGATCGCGATTGCGAATTCTAATCCGCCGTAGACAGTCAAGAATTCAGACTGGCCCGTACCGCCTTTGAGTTCGAAGCCAACTTTCTCCGAAGTGACTGCTGGCGACACACTGCACCAAATTGACAGTATGAGGTAAGTCAACGCAACAAGAACTATGTAAACTTTTGCGATCATGGTCTGCTGTTTTCGAGAATGACAAAAAAAGCAGGCGATCGACAAACAATCGCCTGCTAAAGAATGGTGTAACTTCACCATTTTATACGGGTGCTCTTCCCCGGAGGGCTTGAGCAACGGCGCTGATCAAGAACAGCACCAAAAACACAAAGAATGCGATTTGTGCGAATCCGGACAACGTTCCTGCCATGCCGCCGAACCCGAAGACGCCGGCAATAATGGCGAGGATAAACAATGTGATTGCTAGGTTAAGCATAATATCTTCTCTCTATATTCTGGTTGAAAATTGTAATCCAAGTCGATTTGGTTTTGTCGTTGCGACGGCTCACAAACGACATGCCAATACGTCGACGCAACCTGCATGCCAAAACGATCGTTGTCGCAGCAGACTGTTGACGGGTAGTGCGGAAACACCGCGTCGAATTGATTTTTCGATTAGATTATTCTCAAAGATTGTGAGCTGGTTGGTCACGATTCACTCAGGCTGAACCCATTGGGACCGAAGATTCTGAGAATTGATTGATTAGTTGATTCAAGATTGCTCCCGCATCTTTTGAGAATCTCTAGGCAGGTGATAAATGGGCTCACGCAAAGGCGCGAAGGCGCAACGAATTTATCACCGTGTGAACTTTACGCCTTAGCGCTTTTGCGTGAGGTTTTCATACTGACGCGAACCCCCTTCCAATCAAACAATCCATCAAAATCTAAGGAGTCTCATTGCAAGGTCTGACCGTCGTCTCAAGATGGATGCGATCCAAAGATCGAAATCCGTTTCCCTTTCAACGAAAAGTTTGGAAGGCGATGTCGGCAGGCGACAGCGGGATTTTGCACAGCCCAACAGGCACCGGGAAAACGCTGGCGATCTGGCTGGGTGCGATCGCCGATTGGCATCAACAACACACCTCTGAAGAGTTAAAAGCGAAATCGGAAAAGGCGCAGCGGAAAACCAAACGCGTTAATCGGAATAACTTTGAACCGATCCAAGTCATCTGGATCACACCGCTACGAGCGTTGGCGGCGGACACGCTGTTGGCGTTGCAAGAACCGATCTCAGATTTGAGTTTGCCTTGGCTGGTCGAACGCCGGACGAGTGATACTTCATCTTCGGTGAAGACGAAGCAAAAAAACCGCTTGCCCAGTTGTTTGATCACGACGCCCGAAAGCCTGTCGATCTTGCTTTCCTATCCAAAAACGCAAAGTCAATTTTCGACACTCAAACTGATCGTGCTCGACGAGTGGCATGAGTTGATGGGAACCAAACGGGGCGTGCAAGCCGAACTTGGATTGGCTCGATTGAGAACGCTCAGTCCGAACGTGAGAACTTGGGCGGTCTCTGCAACTATCGGAAACGTCGAACAAGCGATGCAAACGGCTGTTGGGATTCCTGCCGCAGAGCAACATACTTCATCCGCAAATGAACGGTCGCCGGTCTCAACCACCGTCGTGCGTGCTCCGGCAAGACGTCGGCTCTCGATGCGCAGCCTACTACCGAAAAAGATTGAGCGATTCCCATGGGCGGGCCACATGGGATTGAAGTCACTTCCCTCGGTGGTCGAAGCCATCGAGTCCGTCGGCAGCTCGCTGGTATTCACCAACACGCGGTCGCAAGCCGAAAAATGGTATTCGGCCATCCTTCATGCGAAACCCGACTGGGCGGGAAAGATCGGGCTGCACCACGGCTCGTTGGATCGAAAAAAGCGGACTTGGGTCGAACGAGAATTGGACGCCGGCAACCTTCACTGCGTCGTTTGCACGTCCAGCCTTGATCTTGGTGTCGACTTCTTCCCGGTCGAACAAGTCCTGCAAATCGGCAGCCCCAAAGGAATCGCTCGGCTGATGCAGCGTGCCGGACGCAGCGGCCATTACCCGGGCGGTAAAAGCCAACTGGTGTTCGTGCCAACGCACGCGATGGAGTTGGTGGAACTGGCGGCGGCCAAGGAAGCGCTGAAGCACAACCGAATCGAGTCGCGGATGCCGCTAACGGGTTCCCTCGACGTGTTGGCTCAGCATCTCGTGACCATTGGATCGGGGACAAGCTTCGACGAGGAACAATTGTTCGACGAAGTGCGACGCACCAACGCATTCGCATGCTTGACCGAAATCGAGTGGCAGTGGGTGCTGGATTTCGTGCGACGCGGAGGCGAAAGTTTGCGAGCCTATCCGGATTTCAAGCGCATCAATCAAACCGAAAACGGACTAGAGGTCACCGACGACAAAATCGCGAAACGGCACCGCATGTCCATCGGCACGATTTCCAGCGATCGAGAAGTGTTGGTCAAATTCCTTAAAGGCGGTAGGCTTGGCACGATCGAAGAGCGTTTTGTTTCAAAACTCAAACCGGGCGACAATTTTCTGTTCGCCGGTCGGACTTTGAAACTGGTGATGATCCGCGACATGACAGCTTGGGTGAAACGGGCCAAAGGCAAAGTCGCCGCGCTGCCGCGTTGGGCGGGCGGACGCATGCCATTGTCGAGTGAACTGTCCGCGAGCGTGCGTGAGAAACTTGGCGAGGCGAGTCGCGGGGCCTTTCGCGGGCCAGAGATGAAAGCGATCAAGCCACTGTTGGACTTGCAGTCAAAATGGTCAGCCATTCCCGATGAGAACTCGTTGCTGGTTGAGCAAAACAAAACGCGTGACGGTTACCATACATTTATCTATCCCTTCGAAGGGCGTTTGGTTCATGAAGGGCTGGCGGCGATTCTGGCTTGGCGAATCAGCCGGCTCCAGCCGATCACGTTTGCTACGACGATCAACGATTACGGAATCGAATTGCTTTCGCCAACGCCGCCACCATTACAGCAGGCTCTCGAGGGCGGTTTGTTTTGCACAGACGGTTTGCTGAATCAGATCGAAAAAAGCATGAACGCAGGCGAGCTTGATCGGCGGCAGTTTCGCGATATCGCTCGTATTGCCGGGTTGGTGTTCGGGGGCATGCCGGGGCAAGGGAAATCTTCGCGGCAGTTGCAGGCTTCCAGCGACATGTTCTTCGATGTGTTCGGCACGTACGATCCCGAAAACCTTTTGTTGAAGCAGGCGCGGCGGGAGGTGCTGGACATGCAATTGGAGTATCATCGCCTGAGCGCTGCGATCGAACGGCTGGCGGGTGCCAAGCTGATCCTCAAAGAGCCACCCAAACCAACTCCACTGGCGTTTCCAATTTTGGTTGATCGTCTGAGGATGAAGTTATCCAGCGAAAAGTTATCAGATCGGATCGCGCGGTTGACTCAGCAGTTCGAAAAAGCTGCCGATTCGAAGTAATTGACAAGTAATAATGGAATTACCAACCGAAATCTCGATCAACATTCGCCAGCAGGAAGTCATCCTGCGCGGTGACGGTACTGTCTTCATTCCGGACCAACGTGCCTTGCTGGTGGCCGATCTTCATCTTGGCAAAGACGCGTCCTTCCGCGCCGGAGGGATTCCGGTGCCGGCGGGAATCAATGCGGCGACCTTAATGGCTTTGGCAAAGTCGATCGAATCAACCCATCCCGAAACTCTTTACCTGTTGGGTGATTTAATTCACGACCGCGATTCGATGAGCGATGATTTAATCGAGGACTTTGCTTTTTGGCGGGCGAAACATCGCGACCTTTTGGTGACTTTAATTCGTGGTAATCATGATCGGCATGTGAAGCAGTTTCCCGAGTCTTGGGATCTGAAGGTTGTTCGGGAAATCGACATCGAGCCGTTCCAACTGCGTCACGAAGTTTCAGAAGCCAGTTTAGCGGCCAGCGATTTGGTTCAGTTTGGCGGCCATTGGCATCCTGTGATCACCACTGGCCGCGGAGCAGACAAAATGCGTTTACGTTGTTTTGTCGTCGAACCGCGACAAGTCACCTTGCCGGCTTTCGGTGGCTTCAAAGGCGGGATGAATCAAACAAGGGCGAAGGCCCGTTCCTTTTACGCAATCTGCGAAGGAAAGATCTGGGCTTGCTAGTTGGGGTGAGCGTTTTGACGGTTACCGGAAATGCAAGAAGCAGGACGGAGGGTCTCACGCAAAGGCGCAAAGCTCGCAAAGGACGGAGTAGGAATCAACCAAAGCTTTGCGCCTTGAAACTTTGCGCCTTAGCGCCTTTGCGTGAGGTTTTTGCACGACTGAGCAACTGGGTTTCCAGCAAGCATTTGGTGATGGTTACCGGAAATGCAAGAAGCTGGAGTGAAGGTCTCACGCAAAGGCGCAAAGCTCGCAAAGGACTGAGTGGGAATCAACCAAAGCTTTGTGCCTTGAAACATTGCGCCTCCGCGCCTTTGCGTGAGGTTTCCGCACGAATGAGCAACTGGGTTTCCAGCAATCATTTGGTGTTGGTTACCGGAAATGCGAGAAGCTGGAGTGAAGGTCTCACGCAAAGGCGCAAAGCTCGCAAAGGACTGAGCGGGAATCAACCAAAGCTTTGCGCCTTGAAACTTTGCGCCTTTGCGCCTTTGCGTGAGGCTTTTCCTCCAACTCCTTTTCCCAACACCGCGAGTTGAACCTTCCTTTCAGGCCCCAAAAACCTCCCCCGCTCTGGACGTTGTTGAATCAGGTGGTCGTTCAGCGGTCAATCAGGCGGATCGACGCGATCAGTCGCTAATTGGCCTTGTTTTTATTGGCTCTTCGCTCGAATTTATTCGATAAAACACCTACCAACCACCATTCACGGCTAGATAATCGGTTGCTCAGCGACCAACTTGTCTGAAATTTATCCAAATTGAAATTGTGGCATTCCGATTGCTTTACCTCTGACTACAACCCGGAACAGGTGCCGTTCTGCCACCTCAAGGGAATTTGCGTGAAGTCGACAAACCTTACTTCTAGCGGAAGGTCGGGGCATAATGGACAAGCAAAATCAGAAGAAAAACAAGCCGGCAGCCAAGCGAAATTCCAAGAACCGAAACGGTAAATCATTGTCGAACGATCCCTCAAAAGAAAAAGCTCCCTCGATTAACTGCGAGTTCAACATCGTCGGCGTCGGTGCGTCAGCCGGTGGACTCGAGGCGATCGAAAACCTCTTCGAAGCCATGCCCGAAGACACCGGGGCGGCATTCGTCGTCGTGCAACACCTTTCACCGGACTTCAAAAGCCACATGGAAGAGCTGCTTGCCCGCAAAACTAGCATGGCGATCAAACGCGTCACCAATGAGATGCCGGTTGAGCCGAATACGATTTACCTAATTCCGCCCAACACCGAGATGATGATCTCCGACCGGCGACTGCTGCTCACCGAGCGTGAACGCGACGAGGCTCTCAACCTGCCGATCGACCACTTCTTTCGCTCGCTGGCCAACGACTGCGGACGGAAATCTGTGGGCGTCATTCTTTCCGGCACCGGCAGCGACGGCTCGCGCGGGATCATGGCGATCAACGACGCTGGCGGTCTGGTGCTGTGCCAAGACGAAGACACGGCCAAATTTGACGGCATGCCGATGAGTGCTCAGGAAACCAACGCCGTTCACTTGGTGCTTCCACCTGAGAAGATCGCCGCCGCAATCGACGCTTATATCGACCAATCGCTCAGCCCGGAAAATCTTGCCGAGCAAGAGATTGGCATCAGCACCGAGACGGGGATCGAAGAGATCTTCAACCTGCTTCGCCGCGAGTACGGAATCGACTTCAGCCTCTACAAACCGACGACGGTGAAACGTCGGATCGAGCGGCGGTTGGCGTTGGGAAAATTTGACAACATCGACCAATACGCGGAACAGTTGAACGACGACTCGGAAGAACTTAACTGGCTTTACAAAGACCTCTTGATTGGGGTAACTCAGTTCTTTCGAGACATCGACGCGTTCGAACAGCTAAAAACCAACATCATCCCAAAGATCATCGAGAAGAAGCGGAACGGCGCTGAGTCGATTCGTATTTGGGTGGCCGGCTGCGCGACTGGCGAAGAAGCCTACTCGATCGCAATCTCGTTCCATGAAGCATTGGAGAATGAGCGCCGGCCGATCGAAGTCAAAATTTTCGCGACCGACGTTCACCGAAAGTCACTGACGACGGCAAGTGCGGGAATCTACCCGGAAGCTTCGCTCGGCGAGATGTCGAAGGAACGCATTGATAAATATTTCATCAAGCACAAAGAAGGTTACGAGATTCTCCCAGCGATTCGCGAGATGATCGTGTTCGCTCCGCACAATCTGGTCAGCGACGCTCCGTTTACGCGAATGGATTTGGTGACCTGTCGAAACATGTTGATCTACTTGTTGCCGCCGGTGCAAAAGAAAGTGGTATCTCTCTTTCATTTTGCTTTGCGAACCGGCGGATACCTGTTCATGGGGCCTAGCGAAACGCCGGGCGACCTGCTTGAAGAATTCGAAGTCGAAAACAAGAAGTGGCGTCAATATCGCAAGCGACGTGATGTCCGGCTGACGACGAACATTCGGTTGCCGCTTGGAGGCACCGCCAACCCGCGGCCTTTCGCGACCCGTCGCAGTGGGAACTTACGGCCGACACCCGAATCGCAGATGCTTGCAACGTATGACCGTCTCCTAGACAAGCACATGGCCCCCAGCTTCCTCGTCGATGAGGCAGGCGAGCTAGTGCATTCTTTTGGCGGCGCGGAAAAATATCTGCGGATTCGCGGCGGGCGAATCACGACGAACATTCTTGAGCTTGTCCATGAGGATCTTAAAACTTCCGTCGCCGGTGCGTTGCAACATTCGGCAAAAGAGCACAAGACCGTTCGTTACAACGGGATTCGAATCCAGCATGAAAATGGCCCGGAACAAGTGAGCTTGATGGTCGACCCGGTGCGGGATCCGCGCACTGAAGTCACGCACACTTTAATTTCGATCGAGCCAGTCGAAATTAAGCCGGTAGTTGAAAATCAAACCTCGGCCGCGGCAATTGCCAATTTGATCGAGGACGTGGACGTGTCTCAGCTTTCGCGCGAGCACATCACGTCGCTCGAACACGAACTGCGATATACAAAAGAAAACCTACAAGCCACCGTCGAAGAATTAGAAACGTCGAACGAAGAATTGCAGGCGACCAACGAGGAACTTGTCGCATCCAACGAAGAGATGCAAAGCACCAACGAAGAACTTCAGTCGGTCAACGAAGAACTTTACACCGTCAACGCCGAGTATCAACGCAAGATTGTTGAGCTGACGGAGATGACGGACGATATGAACAACTTGTTTCGCAGCACTGACGTCGGTGTCATCTTTCTCGATCGCGACTTGAACATTCGCCGCTTCACACCACGCATCGCGGAAACATTTCACTTGCTGCCGCAAGATCTTGGCCGTCCGATTCAGGGTTTCGCTCACAATATCGAGAACGATGTTTTCACCGACATCCAAGGCGTGCTGGAAACGGAACAGGCAGTCGATCGCGAGGTTCGAGACAGGCGGCAGAACCAATGGCTGCTGCGTATTATTCCTTATCGCACCGTCAAACAAGTCGAAGGTGTCGTGCTGACTTTGGTGGACATCAACTCCATCAAAGAAACCGATGCGAAACTTCAGGGGTACCGCGATTTGGTCGAAGCCTCCGACGCCGCGATCACTGGCACGGACAGTTACGGAACGATTCTGACTTGGAACCCGGGAGCGGAAAGCACCTATGGCTATACAGCCGAAGAAGCCATCGGCAAGCATATCTCCATGCTGACTCCCAAAGAGCTGGAGAACGAAACGGAAGAGGTCATCACCAAGGCGCGTGCCGGTGAGATGATCGTAGGGCTAGACACAAAACGTGTCACGAAATCTGGAGACGTTCGCAACGTCATGTTAAACGTGTCGCCTGTGCTCAATGCCGAGGGCAAGGTCACCGGGTTTTCCAGTATCAGCCAAGACTACACCGAGCGAAAGATTGCCGAGCAGGAGCGTGAAAAACTGGCCACGATCATCGACTCGACGTCCGATTTTGTTGGCACTTGCAACAACGATGGCAAGACATTGACGATCAATCCAGCCGGTTTGAAAATGTTGGGCTTGCCGTTGGATACTGAGGTCGAGGGGAAACCGATCAGCAGTTGGCACACCGAAGAAGAGGCGAAACGGTTGCGGGAAGAGGTTCTTCCCGAGGTAACCAAGGACGGCGTGTGGCGAGGTGTCACAAGAATCCTGAATCAAGACGGCGTCGAGGTGCCTTTGTCGACGGTTATCATTGCTCACCGAGATGAAGATGGCGAACTGGATTATCTGTCGACGGTTGGTCGAGATATTACTAAAGAGCTGCGACTGCAAGACGAACTGCGCGAGCGTGAAACGTTCTTGCGTCGAACTTTGGATGGCTTGTTTACGTTTGCTGGTGTTTGTCTCCCTGATGGCACGTTGGTCGAAGCCAACCGCACGGCTTTGGCGTCAGCGGGAGTCGATCCGGACGAGGTGCTTAATAAACATTTCGCCGATGGACATTGGTGGGCCTACTCTGAAAAGGTCCAAGAGCAACTTCGTGAGGCGATCAAGAAGGCGGCCGACGGAAATCCAGTTCGCTACGATGTTGAAATTCAGGTGGCCGATGGGGAGTTCATCACGATTGACTTTCAGCTGATGCCGCTGCGAAATGATGAAGGCGAAGTCACACACTTGATTCCATCCGCGATCGACATTAGCGATCGAGTCGCCCTCGAAGCACAGTCGCGCGTCTTTGGTCGGGCCTTCGATGCTTCGTTGACCGCGATGTCGATTAGCGACGCCACAATGGACGACAATCCGATCGTCTACGTGAACCCGGGATTCACCAAGCTGACCGGTTACAGCACTGAAGAAGCGGTCGGTCGAAATTGCCGATTCCTGCAAGGCAAGGAAACGGATCCCAAGCCAGTCCAGAAGCTTCGACGAGCCATTCGCAAGGGTGAAGCGTGTCATGTCAAACTGATCAACTACAAGAAGAACGGCAAGAAGTTCTGGAACGAGTTGGTTATCACGCCAGTGCGGAATGAGCATGGAGCGTTGACGCACTTCGTTGGTGTTCAGTTTGATATGACCGATCATCAACGCGTCGAAGACAAACTTTCTCGCGCTCGGGACGTGGCCGAAGCCGCCAACGCGGCCAAGAGTTCTTTCGTCGCCAATATGAGCCATGAGATTCGGACGCCGCTGACAACCGTGGTTGGCATGACGGAAATGTTACTCGATCAAGAGCAAGACAAGGGCAAACTTGAAACGCTGCAGATGGTTCATCAAAGTGGTAAACATCTTGTCACGTTGATCAACGATGTGCTTGACCTTTCCAAAATCGAAGCCGGTAAATTGGAAGCCGACGTCATCGACGCTTCACCGATCCAAATCATCGACGACGTGGTGTCTTCGATGAGCTACCGGGCGAGCGAGAAGGGGTTTGATGTAAACGTCAATTACGACGGCTTGATTCCTGAGGAAATCAAGACTGACCCGATTCGATTCCGCCAGATCCTGTTCAACCTTACCGGAAACGCGGTCAAGTTTACCGAAGAGGGTTCCGTTTCGCTGAACGTAAAGCTGATCGACCGCGACAAGAAACCGAAGCTGCAAATCGAGGTGGAAGATACGGGAATTGGATTCGACACCCGAGAGGCAGAAAAGCTGTTCGAGCAATTTTCGCAGGTCGATTATTCACCGACTCGACGTCAAGGCGGCACAGGACTCGGCTTGCACATCAGCCAGCGGATCGCGGAGTTGCTCGGTGCGACGATTAAGGGCGAGGGCAAGGTTGGCGTTGGCAGTAAGTTTACTTTAACGCTTCCAACGGGCGATTTGACAAATCGGACTTTCGTCGATCCGAAGGCTCAGTCTAATAAAACGCCGCTGCCCGACTCGCCGGAGGTCGCACGCGAGACGAAGTTGTCTGGCAAGGTGTTGGTGGTCGAGGATACGCGTGGAATTCGAGTCCTGATTCGACGCATGTTGGAAAACGCCGGAGCAAGCGTGCAATTGGCGACCGACGGCCAAGAAGCGCTTGTCATGATCGAGGACATTCTTGATGCCGACGCTTCCAACACAGCCCCGTTTGCCGGAATTATTCTCGACATGCACATGCCAAATCTCAGCGGTTACGAAACGGCCAAACGGTTGCGCGAGCTCGGCATCACTTCGCCCATCATCGCGTTAACCGCCAGCGCTATGCGTGGCGATCGCGAAAAGTGCATCGAAGCCGGTTGTGACGCGTACCTGACTAAGCCAATCGACCGCGCAAAGTTACTTAGGAAAATCGCAGAATTGCAATCACGTGCTTGAACATTCGTCGCTGATCGCTCCGCCGATCAGTTCCTCAGATATCACTGCTATCCAATTTATTGGCCCCTCAAGAGCTCCATCTGACCCTCTGGCCATCTGACCGGCGGAGCGGTCAGCGACTTTCGGGCAACCTTCGATAGTAAAATTCGCCTTCACCCAAATTTGCCTTGCTGGGGTTGTCACAAATGTACTCTCGCAAATATTCGTACTGCTCGACACTCCCAACCAAGTGATCAAACGGTTCCTGTTGCCAGAAATGCCCGCGCTCGCCAGTCCGCCGATTGATCTGCGTCGCCGTAAAATGAAGCCACGAATCAAACTGCTTTTCCATTAAATCAGCCGAAGGAAACACCGCCAACAAGTGAACGTGATTTGGCATCACCACGAAGTCACCCATCTGGTAACGCTCACGGTCAAAGTACATCAAACTGTCGGCGACGATTTTCGAATATTCTGGATTTCGCAAATGGCACATAACAGCCGTCAAGAAAGGTCTCGTGCTGACGCCGAAAACGCTTGTTGAATTCGGCTCTCACTTCGTGAGGAAGGTCTCTCACAACTTGATGCCACATCTTGCCTTGACGTACATCCATCCCTTCCCGCTTTGAACGTTGGTCGAGCCAAGCGTTCTTTTCTTTCTCCCAGCGATTGAGGACTTCTTGGGGGATTGAGTCTTTTGTTCGGAACGTCACGAAGACAATCGCACCTGCTTGCGACCAATGAGGTCGCATTCGTTCATTGACGAACAAATCTGCCTTCGGGTCAAACACCTCGCCAAACATTTCGGAAATCCTTGGGTGTCAAAGTAGTGGATCGCTCCGCCGATCCTCGGTTGAAACATACAACAATGCGGATCAAATGCAATTTTGCTCGAAGAACATCTCTTGTCAACAACTGACCGACGGAGCGGTCAGCGACTGAACCTTAGCCTTCAAGCATCGACAAAATGGTTTCCAGCTTGTCAGCATCGGCCGGTTTTTTATCATGTCGCCAGCGGCTGATGCGAGGGAAGCGTACGGCGATTCCGGATTTGTGTCGCGGTGAACGTTGGATATTCTCAAACGCCAACTCGAAAACCAATTCAGGAGTGACACTGCGGACGGGGCCAAATTTTTCGTGAGTGTTCTTGCGAACAAATGCATCGACTTTACGGATCTCTGCATCGGTGAGCCCCGAATACGCTTTGGCAAACGGAACCAGCTCGCCGTCCTTCCACAATGCAAATGTGTAGTCGGAGTAAAGACTTGCGCGGCGTCCATGGCCGCGCTGAGCGTAAATCATGACCGCGTCGATCGTGTAAGGATCGACTTTCCACTTCCACCAATCGCCCACAGGCCGGCCGACTTGGTAAGCCGAATCGTGCCGTTTGAGCATCAAACCCTCAGCACGAAACTCGCGCGCGTCTTCCCGTATCGCTTCTAGCTCTTTCCAAGTTTGAACTCGATCGCCCTGAACTCGACCGCCGGTAGCAACCGCAGGTGGAATCAAAATTGACGAAGTTCGCGTCGGCTCTTTCTCGGTTCGGAAAAGCTCGCCGGCGGACTGGTTTGGTTTCGCTGGAGTGATCGAGGCTTGTTGGATGACTTCGGTCAAGCGTTCCTGTCGCTGAGTCAAAGACAGCGAACGAATGTCCTCTCCATCGTGCTCGATCAAATCGAAAGCAAGTAATACCACGGGAACCTCGCTTAGAAGCTTCTTTCCTAGCTTTTTTCGCCCAAGCCTCCGTTGCAGCTGGCTGAACTCCAAAGGCTTTGATTCAGCATCGTCCCAACCTAACAGCTCACCATCGAGCACCGTTCCGTCAGGCAATGACGCCGCCGAAGTGGCGACCTCAGGAAATTGCTCAGTGACCAACTCCTCACCGCGCGACCAAATGAATGTCTCACCGCCGCGGCGAATGACCTGAGCCCGAATGCCGTCCCATTTCCACTCGGCGATCCAATCCTGCGGCTGGCCCAGCGTTAAATCTGGCCCGTCTTTGAGAGGGTTGGCCAAAAAGAAAGGATACGGTTTGCTGAACGCCGTTTCTTGTTCATTCGGGTCGACAAGCAAATTATAAAAGTCGGCGTCGGGCTCCCAATCGCCCATCAAACGATGAGCGATCGTGGCAGGGTCGATGTGCGCGTGCTGAGCCAACGCTCGGGTGATCAACTTTTTTGATACGCCAACTCGGAATCCGCCTGTCATCAACTTGCCCAAGACAAACAATTGACGCTGGTCAAATCGTTGCCACAGTTCCAGAATTTTGGAACGCTGCTGTTCGGATTCCGCCGACCGGAGTGGCAGCAAATGCTGTTCAATCAAGTCTTGCAACGCGATGTCTTCGCCAGATTCATTCGGTGGCAGCACCAGTGAAATCGTTTCCGCCAAATCACCAACCCGGTCGTAGCATTCTTCAAACAACCATGTTGTAAGTTCGGCTTTTTCGATCGCCCACTGACGCAGCAATTTCGTTCCGACCAACCGCTTAATCCGTCGACCTACCAAGAAGTAAATCGCCCACGCTGCGTTTGAGGGCTGAGCTACTTCGAAATAGTCCTTCAGCGCGGCGACTTTCTCCGTCGTCTTGGTCGTGGCATCCAGTCGCCAGTAGAGATTGCAAAAGTCATTCATATTTGCCACGCCAGTATGATGCTACTTCGCTTGCTCCGTTGACTGCTCCGCGTTCTCCGAGGGCTCAACCAACAACTCGCCTTCAAACTCGGTCTCTACCGTTTTCGCGTTTAAGCCTTGCTCTTGAAGATGCCGAACGACGACGTCCGAGTAACCGTGTGTGACCCAAACATTTTCCGCTTCGGTTTCACGGATCGTCTGCATCAGTTCATGCCAGTCGACGTGGTCGGACAAAATGAAGCCGCGATCCATCGCTCGCCGTCGACGTGTGCCGCGGATCTGCATCCAGCCCGACGCCATCGCCGTGCTGAGTTTGCCAAACCGACGAGCCCACGTTGTGCCAGCAGCGGCCGGTGGGGCGACGATCAATGACCGACTCCAGTCGGTTTCTTTGGGGTCGAGATCGCCGACGTAAGCGGTGTCAGGAATCGCGACTCCCGCGGCGCGGTAGCCGGCGTTAAGTTTTTCAACGGCTCCGTGGGTGTAGATTGGCCCGATGGTGGCGTCGATGCCCGCGAGCAGCCGTTGGGCTTTGCCAAGCGAATAAGCCAAAAGCAAACTCGCTTTACCGGCGGCTTGGTTGTTACGCCACCAATCGTTGATGCCCGAGAAGACTGACTCCGAACTGGGCCAGCGATAGATAGGCAGGCCGAAAGTTGATTCGGTGATAAAGGTGTGACACTTGACTGGTTCAAAGGTCAAGCATGTCGAATCAGCCTGTCGCTTGTAATCACCGGAGACGACCAAACGCTGGCCCTTCTGCTCGATGCAAACCTGAGCCGATCCAAGAATATGACCTGCGGGATAGAAGGTGACTTGAACGCCATTAAGCGTTAGCGGTTTTCGCAGCGGTTGGAATTCGAGGTTGGCTTTCTCGCCCATTCGAATTCGAAGCACTCCAGCAGAGGTGTTGGCGGCAAGATATTTCTTTGATCCCCACCGTGCGTGATCTGCGTGTGCATGGGTGATGATTGCGCGGTCGACAGGCCGCCATGGGTCGACGTAGAAATCACCTTGGGCGCAGTAGAGTCCGTTGGGCGTCGATTCTAGGAGTGCTTTTGCCATTGGAATACTTTAACCGCATTGAGTAGGGGAATGTCTCCAATAATTGGCTGTCCGATGGCAGTTCGGCGCACAAAAAAACGGCGACCGATCGTCGCCGCTTTGTAAGGCTTTAAGCTGGCAGCTCAACTGACGTTACGCGTCCTTGTAGCAGTCCCGCAAATCACGGACTCGGTCATGGCCGGCTTTCACTACCGCGTATTGCTGCGTGAGCACATCGTTGACGGCACTGCCGGCGGTGTCTTTGAGAACCTCTTCATACGCTGCTTTGATGTGGTCTTCGCCTTTTTCTGCTTCACACAGGATTGGGTAGGCATTGTCGCTGTTGATTACCGATCGGACTTTGATCCACGCTCGGTGAACGGCCGCCATCATCGAGCCATCGTCTTGTGCGTCTTCGCCATTCCACTCGACATGGTTCTGAAGCTCCGTCGCCAACTGAGATCGCTCATCGGCCAGTTCGCGGAACAGGGATTGAACTTTTACATCATCGATGTCTTCGGCGGCTTCGCGGAAACCATCGAATGCGTCGATGTTGTATCGAATCAGTTTTTGCAATCCAGCGATTGTTGAATCGTTCAAATTCGTTTTTGTTTCAAGACTCATTTTATCTTCCTTTGCTGTTCTTGTTTCGTAAACTCATCCACGACTTCAATCGTGTGCTGATGAATAAGCAGTTTCGCAAACGTCATGCCAACGGAGAGGTTGCGGTCGAGACGCGGGAAATCGCGGTGTTTTGTTCTGAAGTCTGCAAGAACGTGGTTGCATTGCGTTCGATGTGGTGTGCGAGGAAGCAAGCTCGGGAGCATTGTTTTGAGCTCCTTGAATAATTAGACGCTCTGGCGAATAAACGTTTTAAGGGCAACATTGTTGTAGATGCCTGATTCGCGAATGATCAAACTTTCAGCGTCATCAAAGAAAACCTCACGCAAAGGCGCGAAGGCGCAAAGATTGAGTCGCGACTAATTTCTTTCTTTGCGCCTTCGCGCCTTTGCGTGAGACCGAATCGTGTGCAATGGCCACGCGAAGAATGACTGTACTCGGGCGGACCCAATCCTCAGTCGTTCTTGGCATTATTGAGCTCGAACTCTGATTGTCCCTCAGAAAAGCTCACGCAAAGGCGCGAAGGCGCAAAGATCGAGTGACGATTGCTTTCTTTCTTTGCGCCTTCGCGCCTTTGCGTGAGATCCGATCCCCTGCCATTTCCTCGTGGATTGGACGACCGGCGACCATAAAACTCAGGCAACTTGGTTGTTATGCGACCAAGCGATTCGTGAAAACTAGGAATAACGCTTACCGCACCGCTAGCTGCTTGCGGGAGCTTGGGGTGCCTAGGCAGACAAGAGAAAACCTATTTCCCTCAATTTGTCGAAGTGCGCGGAAATTATCAATCTCTTGGGATGTTTTAAGGTTTTGGCCTCAAGTTTGCTAACAAAGCGTTCAGTTTTATAAAAGCCAGTTCAACTTCTGGCATCACATACATTCGTCGAAAAGGATATCGCCATGTTAGTGCTTTCCCGCAAGCAAGAAGAAGAGATCGTATTCCCAGAACTTGGAATTTCCGTCCGTGTCCTTCGCACCAAGGGGAATCAAGTCAGGCTTGGGATCAAAGCACCGTCGGATGTTCGTGTACTTCGAGGCGAACTCGCGTTCGAGACTGATACGACATTGCCAGTCTCAATCGCGATGAACTCGTTTCCGATGCAAGCCCAAGCAGCGTCTTGAAACAGCATCAATCTAACGATACATCCACCGACGATAAACATGGATCCGTCCTTCGTCACAAAATAGCCCAATGACGTAAACGTCTTCAGGAAGAACACGTTTGCGATCACGTCTCAGCATTCAAACAGTAACAACTGCTGACCTTCTTTTGGCCTTGCTCGGTCATTCCTACCGCGACAAGCTTGTCGTGAGGTTCTCCTGAACTCTTGTGTAAGTGTTGCACGTATTTTATCGGCCTAATGAGAGTTTTGACTCTGGCATGCCAACTGCTGCTTAGGACGCTATCGAAAATGTGGGATGCCACATCAAGATAAGTTCAACATTACTATTAGAGAGTCAACGATGAATAACGCAATCCACCAAACAGAATTGAATGGAAGTGATACGGGCCTGCCGGCACCTAAACGACCGGAACCAACCACCCCGCGCCCCGGTGATGTACCCGGCGGTCTGCCCAAGCCTCATGATCCTCAGCCATCGACGCCAAAGCCAAAACCGCCGACGCCCAGAAATCCGCAGATCAAGTTTGAGTATCGGCGGGTTTTTTAGAGGCAAGACGGTATTATCCAAGAACAACTATTCAGGAACAACAAAGTGGCTGACAAGATTAGAGTTGGAACAAAGGTCAAGTGGAAATGGGGTAGTGGTTGGGGAGAAGGAAAAGTTGCTGAGAGCTTTACGGAAAAAGTTACTCGAACCATTTCTGGCTCCGAGGTAACTCGCAACGCAACCGACGAAGAACCTGCATACTTGATCGAACAAGAAGATGGCGATCGTGTGCTGAAATCTCACTCAGAAGTTGAAAAGCAATAGCTGAGCATTCTCGATATTTGCGCTAAACCATTCTTCGAACCGAGTCAGCGAACGTAGGGTAGGCAAACAAAGTCGATTTGATATCCGTTGCGGTTAAATTGAATTTCATTGCGAGGGTGAACAAGTTTATCGTTTCGTCAGCACACGGCCCGAGTAAATGAGCGCCAAGTACTTTGTCGCTCGAGCCGTCGATCAGCAGCTTGAATCCCGCACAAGTTTGCCATTGCTTTTTGACGGAGCTCCACTCGGAGGTGTCTTCACAACGCACCTCTAGATCACTGCACACCCCACGAGCTTCGGATTCTGACATTCCAACCGCGGCGATTGGAGGTGTCGTGAACGCAACCCGAGCGATCTTGCCGTAGTCAGGCTTCTGTTCTGGTAGGTCAGTGAACAGATTCTTTGCGACGATTCGGGCTTCTTCGTTTGCAGTCGGTGTCAACATGGGTTGTTGATTGTCGGCCACATCCCCAGCGGCAAAAATCACGGGATTGCTAACGCTCTGCATATGATCGTTGACTTTGATACCACTTTTGCCAAACTCGACATTTGCTGTTTCTAAGTTCAACCCCTCAATATTTGGAACTCGACCAGCGCCATGGACGACAAGCGTGGTTTCGATTTCGCGCTCAGCACCGTCTTGCTCGAAGGTCAACTTAAGCTTGTCACCGTGTTCGGTGATCCCTGTGACCCGAGCATTCAGCTGAATATCCATATCCTGATTTTGTGACCAATCCGTCAATTGCTTGACAATATCCGGGTCAAAACCCTTCAGTACTTGGGTCCCGCTTTGGATTACGCTGACGCGCGAGCCAAACTGAGCCGCAACATGCCCAAACTCCATCGAAATGTAACCACCGCCGATAAAGCAAATGTCATTTGGGAGTTCTTTAAGGTTAAGGAACTCAGCACTGTCGATGGCATGTTCGGCTCCCTCAAATGTGAGTGTTGCTGGGCGAGCGCCTGTTGCGACAAAAATTCGATTCGCAGTGAAAACCTGATCGCCGACTGATACTTCGTTTGGCCCGGTAAACTTCGCAGACCCGTTGACAGTTGCTATCCCCATTTCCGCAAAAGAGGACTCACTCTTCTCCTCAACAGGCCGGGTGAATTCGCGCTGAAAATCATGCAGCTGACTCCAGACGATTTCGGCTTTCTCGAACGAGGCGAGTTTTCCGTTCATCCGACGCACTTGGTCGAGCAGCGCTGCCGCGTTGGTGTAAACCTTTTTCGGGTTGCATCCTCGTAGTGCGCAAGTCCCGCCAAAGCCTCGTGACTCTATTATTGCGACGTTTCGATCGTCCTTGGCGGCTTTTCGGGCGACAGTCGAAGCTGCAGGGCCGCTGCCGATAACGATCAGATCAAATTGTGATGGCATCTTTACTCGATGGGTAAATTGAAGCGGAAATGTAGTCGTCTCGGCGGCACCTTACAGCAAATCATGAACCACAATAGACGAGGCTTCTGCGCCCTTCCGTTTTGTTCGCAAAGCATCCTTCAAAGAACCATTGAGCGGACTTGGTGGATCGTCGACGATCAGGTTGGTCGCGCGGTGGTCAATGTGGTTGCCGATCAGGAATCGAACATTATTTTTGGAGGTTGGCACGTCGTGTGCGTTCCCTTAGAGTCTGGAAGAAGCGAATGCCCACGTGCCAGATTGGGAGCGACACCCCGTCGCCACTGGTCGGCCATTGGTAAAAACGGAAAAAATTGTAGGGAGTCGTGCATGACATCTGAAGCAAAACTCGAGGAGATCAAAAGCCGGATTGAAAAACTCGGTTTCTACTGCCCTGTACCTCCGTTGACTCACGTGATTTCTGGGCCCGTCTATGCCCTGCTTTGTATGCCGATGCATCAAGTCGCTGTAGCGCTTGCACTACGGACTGATGAAGAGGTCGAAGAGTCAGTTATTGAGGATCTCTTTGGTGTTAAAAACGTGCGAGAGTCATTTGCGTTGGGGAATGAGGTTGCCGAACTTCCAGTGAACGAAATCGATGCCGTTGTGCTAAGGAAAATGCTTGTTGGGCGGCGTGCCGTTGACGCGATCATTTACGAATTTGCACTAGAGACGATCTCGATGTTTTTCGAAGTCGCCAACGAGGATGTTGTTGAATTCGCCAAGCTGATCATTGCTCGAACGATTGTTTCAATCGCTCAAGCCTCAGGCAGTGGATGGTTTGGGATGGGTTCCGAAGCAACGCCTGAGCAGCTGGCAGTCATTGAGACAATCTGCGAAACGCTTGCGCTGAGAAAAAGTCCAAGTGCGGCCGCGGCTCTCGACCAGTTTGAAACAAAGGGTCATCGATTGATCTGAGGGTACCGCTTGATGAAATAAAGATTCACCCGGTTGGTTCTTGCAACTGTAGACGGGCCATGATGTGAGGGATTACCGTGAAAATTGTGGTCCTCTTTGTAACTTTTTTTAAAAACAACAAGTGTGAAGTAGAAGTTGTCTCTGCATTTCCCTAGCGACAATAAGACATTTCGATTAGGTCTTTTAGCATGCTTCTTGGAATGCCCCCCATTTTTCTGATCCAGTGTCTTGAGAGTCAGGGTTAGGTAAAGCTCACCGCAGGTGTGCGGCAGTTTTCTGCTTCTGGAGCGCAAGCGGAAGAAGCAAAAACTGCCGCGCGAAATTCGCTGGTGTCTCGCCGCCAAGAGAACTGTGAGGCCGCCTGTGGTTGTATGTGTCTCGCCACAATCCGATCACCTTGCGGGCTTCAGCAAGGCTGCTGAAAACCTCGCAGGCTAAACACTCAT
>CALHPU010000085.1 GCA_938036435.1 uncultured Pirellulaceae bacterium
TCGAACGAAAATGTTTGGATTTCCATCAAGCGTTTGCCCATCAAGCTCAAATTCCTCGTGCGCGCCACCCGCATCGACGTACGCATAGCGCCATCCGCCGGCTTGGACATTGAGCGTCAATGCGTCGCCATCGTTCAATTGGGTTTGAGCGTTTGTCCTCTCTGCCTGCAGCAGGAAGATGATGGCACACAGTAGTAGAGTTCTAATCATGTTATTTGAGGAGTGAAGTTTAAGCGGGCGGGTCTTGTTTGAGAATCTACTTTTCATTGGTCACTATTCGCGGCCGCGGTCAACCTTCTCTTTGTCAGCCTCTCCAGCCAGCAGGCGTTCGTATTCATCTTCGTCAACCTCTTGCATCGGGCCGTTGCAAAATCCGACTTGTCGCAGACCGTCGACTCCGGTCGCCTCGAAGATAACTGGCAACGGTGGACCGAAAACAACAGTGTTGACTCTATAGCGAATCACAAACGGTTCGCCATCTCGTTCACTGATAAATAGTTCGTCCAACTTAGCAGGATCAATGCTACCGCGCTTCAGCAAGTTCGGGTCTTGAGATTCAACAAACGCGCGTAATTGCCCTTCGTTCTTTGGCCCTTTGAGGTTGTTCTTGTTGTGAAAAATTGAGTACAACGTGGCTAAACGTTTGACGTTCATGTCATTTGCATTGGCAATCATGGATTTGGCATCAGCCCCACCACATCCTGTGAGAGGCACCAAAACCGCAAGGGACACAAAAACAAGAAAACTACAATAAAGGGAATGAACGCTCATCCAAATTCTCGACCGGCAAAAAAAGAGAGTCGTCGATCGTAAAGACGTCGAGCCTGATGCTTTTAAAAAAAGGTTAAAGTTCATTGGTGTCCACAACGAATCCATCACTACGGCGACCTACCCTAATCAAATTCTCGAGGCTGGTATTTAGGCTAACAGAATGAGTCGATCCGTCGCCCAGAGCGGCTGTCATCGTTCCAGGGTGGGCAGAACCAAATCCGAGTTCGCGTGTTCGACCGTATGATTGAACCCAGCTATCGGGACGTGCTTCGTTGTCGGCATAAGGCCTAATATCATCTGAGCCAATCCACAGCGAGCTTCCAAAGGAAAACATCCGTAAAGTCGTGTAGTCTGCATTGTGGTAGTAACCAGTATCCCACCAGTCGTCGAATTGCCCTAACCGCGAGTAGTTGTAGTGATTCGCATTTGCAGCTTTCTCAACGAACAGAAACGTGTTTGATGCACCGTCAGCGATTTGACCGAAACCAATCTTTGGGTACTTTTTTGCTCTTGGGGGCGAGACACTTACGTTGCCGTGACCGGCCTTTGAAATGACTCCTAAGAAAGTTGCCGACGCCTCGTGGTCACCCGGATCGCTTGTGTTATTTGGATTCAAACCATAATTGTCAACATCTCCATTCTCATCGGCGAGTGGCCCCATAACTCCAGCGTAGTCACCAAATCTTACTATTTTCAAATCCCATGTAGCGAAACGCTCGCCACGTGAGGGGCAGTTAAAGCCGGGGACTTGGTTTTCAACCATTGGGGGACTACCGTCGAACCATCCATCGGTCGCGCGCTGGACTTCAAGGTTACCCTGTTCCATGAAAGGAAGAATCTGAAACATCCAACCAGCGTTCTCGAAACCAAATTCAGGCAGAGTCATCCTAGATTGTCGTGGGTCGTGGTAGGAGCCGGAGGTGTCTCCTGCAGATGGGAAACTCATGTGCGCTGATTCAAAATTGACTGCCGCGAGAGCCAACTGTCGAACGTTGTTCATGCATTCGGTCCGTCGGGCAGCCTCACGCACTTGTTGAACGGCCGGCAACAGCATGCCGATCAGGATTCCGATAATCGCGATGACCACCAGTAACTCGACTAACGTAAAGCCCAGTCGCTGTTTAGGAATAAGCCTCTTCATGTGTAACTCCATAAAATGATTCCTAACCTTTTTGCTCAGCCGAACTCAATCGGCAGATGACGCCCTAGAACAATTATGAAACTGCTCCCATTGATATCGACTAACAAAAGTGAATTTATGAAACACAAACCCACTTTCATCCGCCATAATAACCTAATAACACCATAAAACGCAACCTTAAGACCGAGATTGATACATGTTTGACCCGTGAAGCAGGCCTCAAAATGGCTGGAATTCAATTTTTAGCTGTCCTCTTTTTTTGAAAACATCGGCCGCTTTTTCGCAAATTAACGTTTCAGCACCGTTTTCCCTACCTCTAAGATATGGATTGGCAAACGGTGAGTGGTTTACTCAACCGCTAAACCCGCCTTTCGGCCTCCGGCTGAGCCCTTGGCAGCAATCCCTTTGCTGCTGTGAGCAATCATCACTTCTAAGAATTGGAAATCAAATGAAAATTCGTTTTGCAGCATTGGCAACAGCCATGACTTTAATAATCGCCTCCGCATCGGTCCAAGCCGATGGCACCGTCGACGGTACCATTGGTCCAGCCTACGGCGCGGCAGTATCAGTTCAGACTGTCAACACACAATTCGGTGATGAAGACGGAATTGACGACGCCAATGGTGGCGAACTAGATGCCGCTTACATGACGATCATCGGAGATCGTTTGTTTATCGGCATCACGGGAAATGTAGAAACGGACTCCTTCAACAAGTTGAGTCTGTTTATCGATTCGCGTTCTGGTGGTGAGAATACCCTTTCAGCTTTGCCGCAATACGATTTCGCCAACGTAAGCACCAACCTTGGTTTGGTCTCCTTTGCAACCGGTTTCGAGGCGGACTTTCATCTCTTCGGTCGCGCTGGTTTCGGTAATTTCGAAGTTGACTTCATTGATCGTCAAGGCGGGGCCAGCGTCAACGTTTTGTCCTCTACCGGGAGCGCACTGTTGACCGGTGATTTTGGTACGGCGATGGGGACTATCGGATCTTCAACTGGAAATGGAGACGGCGTTACCGGTCCTGCATCTATTCAGCCGATAGATTTTGCCCTCGACAACAGCAACAGTGCCGGCGTGGTTGGTGGAAGCTCCGCTGCCGTCGCCGCTGATGCACTGGCAGTCACCACAGGTGCCGAGTTTTCAATTGCATTGTCAGACTTGGGTGCTGAGCCCGGCGACACGATTTCTATTGTCGCTTCCTACAGCAATGGAGACTACAACTTTTTCTCTAACCAGTTCCTCGGAGGTCTACCTGCCGGCACCGAAAATCTTGGTGCAGATGGAGCTGGAAATTTTGAGGCGGATGCTAGTGCAACAGCTCTAGACTTGAGTAGCGTTACCCCATTCACCATCACTGTTCCGAACTCCTCTGTTATCAAGGGTGATGTTGACATGGACGGAGACGTCGACTTCGATGATATCCCAGCATTCATTGCCGTCTTACAAGCCGGTACTTTCCTAGCCGAAGCCGATTGCGATTGCAATACAGCTGTCGACTTTGCTGACATCCCAGCGTTCATCGCCATTTTGCAAAATCAGTAAACGTGAAGGGCCAATAATAGGCTTAGCCCTCCTTGGTTCACATCGCAGTGATGGACCAAGGAGGTTTTTTTGTTGCGCGGCCGTGAGGTGGGCGACCAGCGAAGTCTACGCCGTCAAGCAAAGAACAGAATCTTTCTAACTTAGGCGGACGATCATCTTCACTACCGACCATTGCTGGGCTGCACTACGCCAATGATGTCTTCTACACTTCCGAAGTGTCGGCTGTCCTCCGACACGGGAAGGTTATCCCCGACAACGTAGTAACCTTGATCGCTCAACTGCAGCGGTAGGTTGACACTAGGCTTCGGGGCTTGCTGATACAAATACCAATCTCGCCAGATGGAAATGCGGCGAATTGTAATCGAATCCTTGCGCGAGACGCCTACGCTAACAAAAGGCTTGCTCAAGTCAATCCTTAGTCGCTCTGCGTTATCGGCCGGCTCTAACCGGATGGGACCAACCCCTTTCATCTCGTTAATGAAAAGATGGATTAAATCGTCGTAGTTTACCAAAGCCACAACTACATCTCCGTCCGAGACCTTCACTCCCTCCCGCTTGAGCGTTTTGGCGTCTCCCCAAGCTTTCCGCGTAAGGCTCAAATCAACTGTTTTGTCTTGAGAAAATTTGACAGTCGCGATGATGCTGCCTTCGGTTGTCTGCCGTCGTATCTGAATTGATCCCTTCTGCGCAAAAGCGGCTTCAACACGAACCTCCAATTCATCGACCGCATGTGTAGAGCGGCGAATAGACTGGTTGAAGGGATTTGAATCGTCGACCTCAACTAACGCCGAAGGATCGCCCGAGTGCTTGTAGCATTTTCTATGTCTATAATCTAAAAAATCAAACTCTTTACCCGCGACATCTCCATGTGTGGCAGCAGCGTTATGCAAGAGGGCCGGACCAGTGAACTCCCACACATCTGCTTCGCGCGGTACAAGTCTTTCCTTGAAATTCATTGAATTGCCCGCCGGCGATACGGGTCGTGAGTCAAAAACACAAGTTGAAACTTTGTGACAAATGTCTGTTGGCTTTTCAGCGACACGCCCATCGATCACCAGATTGCCGTGACAGAAATCGACCTTCTCGCCCGGCAGACCGACGACTCGTTTGACCAGCACGCGATCCCCACGCCGAAATGCGACAACATCCCAACGATTAACAGGATGTCCCGGGATCAGCTTCACTCGGTCCGCAGACCGTGGAACGATTTTCTCAATGCTCTGACAACCGCAGTTCCCGCAAATGACCGAGACAGATCTTTCGCCGCCGGTCGTTACCAAATCGCAAGCGAATTCAAATCCGCACTCTTCGCAAGAAGCAATGCTATGTGCGCTTTTGAATGACGGTGCCATCGAGTGCCCCACGATCTGACAGTCGATTTGACTTGGCTCATGGCAGCCACCAGCGGCGAAGATCGACGCGGCCGCAGCGGCTAGAAAGTTCAGCAATGTTGCTTGTGAACGCATGAGGCCGCAGAAAGGAAGTGAGGTAGACTGAATGCAGATGAGCCGATCGATGCTCATCGTGTTCTAGGACGTGCTACCGAGCCGGTTGGTTCGTTCTCTTTTTGATCCGTTTGTTTTCTTCGATCAGTTTCGCGATCTTCGACATCGGATCTAGGTTGGCGGATTTATCAATATTGGTCGGGTTCTTTCGTTCGGTCAGCGCGAGTTGTTTAAAAGTATTTTCATGCTCGGCGAGTTTAAGCCGCGTCGCTAATTCCTCACGTTCGGCTAATTCCAGTCTTCTCTCTATCTCTTTTAACCTAGCCAACTCTTTTCGCTTGGCTGTTGCCACCAACTCTGCGGACTCTTGCCGTCGAGTTGACTCCAATCGCTTTTCCAAATTTTCTTGTCTGATTCTAATTTCTTTTTCGATCTCACTGATCTGTCGATCAATATCGTCGATATCATCACGCTGATCTATTAACTCTGCAGTTACATCTCCTACCTCGATTGCTTCACCGCGTTTCCCGTTCCGCTCTAGCGTGCGCGTCACTTCAGACCTACTTTCCATTGAATCAGCATCGCGCTTGGACAGCTTGCCGCTCTTCAGCGTCGATACCGAAGCGCAACCCAAGCTGGACAACAACAAGATTACCAAGACCATGGACAGATAAAGATACAAGTCCGCCTTGCGAGTTGACTGCAAAAGTGCGTCAACACCGAAGCGCTTGCGTAAAAATAAAATTGTAAGTTGCGTATGCACCACAATTTTTCGTCAAGTCAGAAATAGTTACCGGTCTCCGCCGGAGTTTGGAGGAATCTAGCTGCTACCGCCAGCCCACATTCAGGCTTTTTCGTGACGTGAGTCTTCGATAGTCGATGGCCTCCTAAAACGCGTTGCGGGAGGGTTAAAAACGCACTGCTAGCACAGAGGTTTTGTTCGCTGTATCGCTTAATGTTTTCCGCCGTTGATCTCAGTACCGCTGAACGGATCGGTAAAAAAAAACAACAGCCACCGGGGGTAAGCTAGGAAACCGTTAGCAGATTGGATACTAAAATTATACCGCAGCTCAATTTTCGGGTTGTCGGTTCGCTCTTAAAGCGTAACGGCGTAAGCAGTCCGGTATAAACCCACATTGATTAACGGTGGGGACCGAAGGGCTCGCGTTCTATCGCTTTCATCTGAATCCTAATTCCAAATCTGGACGAAACACTAGCGACCCAAGCGACAAGACGATGACAGTCGTCACCCAGTCATAAAAGAGATCGCCGTTGGTATCACATCAAAGAAAGTGCTAGGTAGATCAAGGCACCCAGTGCAGCTGCCAGCGGCAACGTCGCCACCCACGAAAGAAGGATCGTGACAATTGTCGCGCGCTTCGCGCCCCCCGTGGCCGCGCCAAGCCCGAATAGCGCTCCGCAGCTAACATGCGTCGTCGAAACCGGCAAACCAAATCGACTAGCTCCAATGACAATCAGACCGGTGACGACGTTTGCTGTGAATCCCTGACCATGGTTCATCGTGGTGATCTTATTGCTCATCGTTTCTGCAACGCGTTTGGCACTTAACCATCCCCCTAACGCGATCATAATACCGATCAGGATTAAAGCGCTGTTGACGCCGAAGGCCGGGGCAAGCAGAAGCATGGCCGCCATCTTGGGCGTATCGTTTAGGCCGCGCGCAAAGCTGACCATCCCCGAGGAAAGATAGTGAGCTCGATCGAGTGTCTTGGCTGCATCCAACCCCATCACTGTACCGGTGTACTGGCTGCGGCAGGTTGCCTGCTGGCCGATGGTCGCTGTCAGCTTTTCAGCCTTCTCAAGTGCAACCAGCTGACAGTTCTCGGTCATCGCTGGAACGACTTCGACCGTCTCCCTTCCCACGCAAACGCAGTAAGTGCTGTCGACACCCGAGCGTCTTCTCAACCAGCGCAGAATCGGGTAGATCATTGCCGTAATCGCCACGGCAATCACTGGGCTGGTCAGCAGAGGAATCAAGAACTTGGACCACAAATTCCCAAGATTCACTGCTGAACCTGCAAAAAGGCCCGTTCCCAACAAGGCCCCCATCAAACTGTGGGTCGTAGAAATCGGCAGCCCCAGTCGTGATGCAATCAGCACGGTAAATCCAGCCGCCATCGCCACAGCGGCGGCGAACTGGGGCTGTGCGGCAATCGCATCGTCGATCAATCCCTTTCCGCCAAAGGCCTTGATTAAATTCCCGGCCAGCATCACCGCTGCGACCGAACCAAGCATCGTTGTTCCGGTGGCCCACATCAACGCCTTACGATAATTGGTAGTGCCGCTACCGAAGAGTGTTGCCACGCCTTTGAAGTTGTCATTGGACCCGTTCGCGTAAGCGACGCAGAGAGCCGCTATAACGATTACGATGTAAATCATGTTAACCCGACGAAAAACTGACCTAGGACGCTTAATCCATTCAAACGCGACTGGATTCTGTCTGATTTGGACGCAGAGGACAATGCTACATTACCTTCAACCAAATTTGCCGGTGGGCGATAGTGAACTAACTCACTGAAGTTGCGCGACAGCAGAGGAAGAGGCAGAGAAATCTGGTGACGGTGAAAGATTGCAGGATACCCAAAGACCCCAGACTATGTCCAACAGGAACTTCGTCTAACGTTAGCTGCGCGGTAAATCAATGGCCGCGTTCTCTTGAAGCAAGAGGAAGACGGGAAAAGAAGGACGGAGCATTATGCTCCCCTCTATCTCCAGAAATGTCCGCACAGCAAAATCGTTCCATGTCGAAGGTTACTTTTTGGCGTCTGATCACTATCACGATTGACGGTGGTTTTGCGCTTCAAATTGATTCCGCTGTCGCCATGTTGAATTAAGTTCAACCAGACCGCATTGTCAAAAATGAACATCATGAAATATCGAGAGGATATTCAAAACTCGAATTCACGGATGACTTGCAGTTGGGTTCGCCAGCCCTCCACTAGCCTTTGAGATAAATCGAACTTCTGGCGAGGTCCACTACAGGCATTGAAATGCCTTATAATGTATTGGATGCCTTGAACCTTTTCCGTACACAAACCGCACAAATGCCCATGTATAAGTTACTATCCGCAACAATCTTGTCCCTTTGTTTTGTTGGATTTTCGAGCGATGCTTGCGCTCAAGATCCCGATTTCCACATCTACCTTTGCTTTGGTCAATCTAACATGCAGGGCAGTGCGAAAATTGAAGCGCAAGACAAGACTACCAATGATCGGTTCTGGCTTCTTCAGTCAACGGACAGCACATATCCACCAAGGACCAAGGGCCAGTGGATCCCGGCCGACCCGCCGCTATGCCGAGAGGGAACGGGGCTCGGACCAGCCAACAGTTTTGGTAAAACGATGATCAAGCACTTGCCCTCCAATATCAAAGTTGGCATTGTCCATGTCGCCGTTGCCGGATGCAAGATCGAGCTGTTTGACAAGGATCAGTATCAAGATTTCCAAAAGACCCATGAAGGAGCTTGGTTTAAAAAAATCATTGATGCTTACGATGGCAACCCCTACGCTCATCTGCTCGAGCTGGCAAAGAAAGCCCAAGAGAAAGGCGTGATCAAGGGCGTGCTGTTACATCAAGGAGAATCAAACACGGGCGAGGAAGACTGGCCATCGAAAGTGAAAGTGATCTACGACGATTTGATGCAAGATCTATCACTGGATCCAGCAACCACGCCACTTCTGGCTGGCGAAGTCGTACATGCGGACTACGACGGTTGCTGCTCCAAGATGAACATAACAATGTCACGCTTGCCTGAGACGATTCCGAACTCGTATGTCATCTCATCCAAGGGATGCGCTGTCCAACCAGACAAAACTCACTTCAACTCCGAAGGCGTTCGTCTTCTTGGCAAACGCTACGCACTCAAGATGTTAGCGACCCAAGGAATTACAGTCGACGAAAACGGCAAAGCCTCTCACAGCAGCCAAACCCCAACGCCAGCAGCACCATAGAGCTTGGCGGCGAAGCACGAAGCCTAAATAGTAACACGCAGTGGACGAACTATCTCGCCACCAGCAAGCAGTCCGGAAGCAGCTACCATCGGACAAAAACGTAGACGAGTTGCCAACGCATCACTAGATCGCCCGGCGCGGACTAAGTTTCGGCCGAACGGTTGCGGATTGTGCGAAATGCCTTTTTAAACTCTTCCAGATACGGCTGGCTAAGAATGGTCGCATGCCCTCCGGGAATCTTTGTCAGCGTCAAAGAAGAAACAAATTCGCTCCAGCCATAGTCCTCCGCCACCGAATAGTTCGGTTCAGATTGCTCTCCATAGATCAAATCCATCGCAACATCACAAGGGTTCGGTTCGTAGCGGTTCGCCATTTCGATAAACTCGACCTCCAAAGCCAACAGACGTAATTCGCGATCCAGCGGCTGGTTGCTGTCCCTTCGCTGTTGCAGTCGCCGGACGCGCAACTTCCGCAGCAACGTGTCCTTGTCTTGAGCAAACCGTTGACTCAAAGTGCCCGGCACGCTGATTCGGCGCCACAACCGTGCTAGTAGACCTCGCCTGCGCAGCGCCAAAGGGTTGGGGGCATCGATGTTGATGATCCTGTCGACCTCGAAGCCACGACTTTTAAGGATAGGCGTCATTTCAAACGCCAACAGCCCACCAAATGAATATCCGACCAGCGTAACGACTGGCTCGCAGCCTGCCGCCACAATGCAATCTACATACGACTCGGCCAGGTCTTTGATCGATAACTCCGAGCAATCGATATCTCCATCGCCATACAACAGGGATGACTCTAGCACCCCCATGGGTACCGAAGCGTCTTCTTTGTCTAGGAATTCGTGATAGAACATTCCTCCACCGCCGGCTGCGTGCAAATACACCATTCGAATGAGTCCGTCGGTGTCATTCAGTCGTGTCAACAATGGCCGATAGTTTTCAGTTTGAATAGCAGGCTCCTCGTAGCGGCGATCAAGGTATGCTGACATCGCAGCAATGGTTGGATTGGGAATCAGCGAAGCGACCGTAATGTGAGGTCCGGGGAACTCCGATTCCAGCGACAACACCAAACGCATCGCCAACAGGGAATCGCCTCCAAGTTCAAAAAAGTTGTGGTCGCGATTGAGTCCCGTGACTCCTAACACGCGCTCCCAGACTTTAGCGGTGGCCTCTTCAGTGACCGTCTTGAATGAAGTTTTACAGCCGGGCGTTCCAACCGATACTGGCGTTGGATCGGGAAGCTGTTTGTAATCCAGTTTCCCATTGGCAGTGGTCGGAAATGATTCCACGAAAACAATTCGGGATGGCACCATGTAATCCGGAAGGTGCTGGCTCACGAACTCCCTAAGATCCGGTTCGCCTGGCGGTTCGGCTAAGGGATCGCTTCCGTCGGTCACCACATAACCCACCAGCTGTTGCGTCAGGTTTTGCATCCGCTTCATGACATGAGCTTGTTTGACGCGCGGATGCCTCGAGAGACAATTCGCAATCTCTCCCGGTTCAATCCGGTATCCACGAAGTTTGATCTGATCGTCGATTCGGCCAACAAACTCGTAGTTTCCATCAGATCGCAACCTTACCTGATCCCCCGTGCGATAACAGATTTGCTGATTTGCAAAATCGCAGGCAACGAACTTCTCTGCCGACAGTTCCTCGCGTCGCCAGTATTTGTTTGCCAAACCGATACCGCAAATATACAGTTCGCCAATTTGACCTTCGTCAACCAACGCTCCACCATCGTCAACAACATAAAAGTTAACTTCATCGATCGGTTTTCCGATTGATGGCACTTCGTCGGGCCGCAAGGTCGCGCAGCTGCACGCGATGGTCGCCTCGGTGGGGCCGTACACATTGACCAGACGCACTTTTGGGTCAGCGTAGTCAAACCATTTCTTCACCAAACCGGCGTCGACCTGTTCGCCGCCAAAGATGACGGTGGTTAACGAATCGGGCAGCCTCACTTTCCCTGTCGTTTTTGCTTGCGTGTCAAGGCTGGCGACAATGAGATTCCAAAATGCGGTGGGCAGATGCAGGACATTGACCTGTCGCTCTTCGACGAAGCTCAGGAAGCGGCCGATTGATTCAAGGCTGTCTGGCTGCAATGGCACCAATGTTCCACCGGAGATCAACGCCGGGAAAATTTCTTCCAGGGACGCATCGAAGCCAAGAGAAAGAAACTGCATCGTGCGGTCGCCTGACGCCATCTCAAAATGATTGGCCCACCAATCGCAAAAATTCCACAATGACTTGTGTGAGACAGCGACTCCCTTCGGTTGTCCAGTGGAACCAGAAGTGTAAATCATGTAAGCGAGGCTGGAATCTGGCACCGTTTCCAGCTCGATCTCACACTCACGGTCGAGCTTTATCGACTCCTCAGTTTGAAAACACATTGCCCGCGCATCGGCACTGATTGCCAGGGAAGCAGTCGTTTCGGGGTAGTGAAACTTGTCTTCTGTTCGAACCAGCAACAGTGCAGCTTCTGAATCCGCAAGAAGAAACTGAACCCGATCCGAAGGCTGTTGCGGATCGATTGGCAGAAAGAATCCTCCCGCGCGCAGGATTGCAACTTCGGCTACGTAAAATTCGATCGAGCGCGACATGAAAATCGCGATTGGCCGGGATTGCAAAGTTTCCTTCGACAGTTGCCGTTGAATCTCCAGTGCCAGATTGCGCGACCATTGGTCCAGCGTGGCGTAGCTCAACTTTGCCTGTGGGGCATCGATGGCGGTAGCGCTGCCGAAGGATGCGAAACTCTGGTCCAGTGCCGCGACGACCGTCACTTTTTCGCTCTGTTCACTTTTCAATTGCAGTTGAACCACGTGTAAATCGGCAGGAAATGACAAGGCATGGTGACGAAGCTTTCATCGAGACGATGTTGAGACTCACCGTTATTGGAAGCTGAAATGCAAGTTCTTAACGCCAGAGGACTGCACTTCATCTAACGTTAATTAGTACACAGTTGCCTGCAATAGTTTTGCCTTTTTGCGCAAGGAAGAACTGTATGGCATCTAACAATGAGGCTAAAATAAAGACAGTTAGGCACGAAAACAGGCTATGTGGTTACCTGATGAACCGAAATTAAATTGCCCATTTTTGCGCTGGCGAAAGCTCGCGCTAACCTTTCTCGCATTTTGCTGAAGGGGAATTAGTGGGCATCGAGGGTTTGTTCAATCTACGAGGTCAAAGGGGTTAGCAAGTCGCGGCTAAAGACGCTCACTGTTGAATTTTTCGAAAACGCGATCGAAATACGAGAGAAAGCTGACACGGTTAGCACTCAAGTGACAGAAACAATGAACGAGAAAAAGGAAGTATCAAATCCCGCAAACCCGTCGTTGCCGAACCGGATGTGGGATCTGAAGATGATGATACAATTGAACTGAACGTTGATCTTTCGCGCTCCAGACGATTGCAATATCAAACCATTCAAGATCGATGCCTCAAACTGCCTCGCACGCGAAACAGCGGCGCGATTCCGCAATTTGCGCACTGATGCCTTTTGCGGTCGGTGCTAAAGACGCTGGAAAGCATGTCTTCTCCATGACACAGCCAAACAAAAAGAACACCTCTCTGACATGGATGATTGTCGTTGCGCTGGCAGTTCCAACGATTCCATTCATACTGCTGGGATGGTGGCTGGAACCGACCATCGAATCATTTGCCACCAACGCCGCAGCAATGCAAGCGTGGCAATCTACGGTGGTTATTATCGCGGCTCTCGCGGTCGACATATTTCTCCCCGTGCCATCAAGCGTGCTGCTCACTTTTGCCGGGCAATCATTAGGTGCGTGGCAAGGCACGATGGTTGGCTGGTTGGGGTTGAACGTTTCGGCGGCGATCGGATTCTGGACCAGTCGAAAATTTGGCCCGTGGGTGCTGGCTCGTCTTTCGACCGAAGACGCAATAGCAGATGTTCAGCGACTTAGTCGATCGTCACTGTGGCTGACCTTGATCGCTTGTCGGCCGTTGCCAATTCTGGCTGAGGCAAGTGTTTTGCTGGCCGGAGTCAACCGAGTGCCGCCGACACAATTTTGGCCACCTGTTTTGATGGCAAACCTAATCATTGCCGCAGCATACAGTTGGCTGGGAGCGTCGGCGGCTAAGAACGACTGGTTTGTCACCGCTTTGGTGATCTCGATGTTGCTGCCGTTAACCTTTATCGGAGTTCGATACATTTGGAAGAGGTGTCGCTAACAGTTCGAAGTTAAGAACTTTTGCGAACGGGGACTGCAAAATTGCAAAGACTTCGATTAAAACAAAGTATGTCGATGACAGGCATTTAGCGTTGCTAGGCGGCTTTAGAAAATTTCGAGAAGGTTTTTAGAATGAAGAGCGACGTTCAAGTGATGAGGCATCCCCTGGTCGATTGTCATCTGACGGCGCTGCGTGATGAAACCACCTCCGGCGCGGGATTTCGCCAAGCGGTCAAGATGCTTTCGACGTTGCTGGCCTACGAGGCGACAGCGAACTTGAAAACCACCATTCGTCCGGTGAAAACGCCGATCACCACTTGCGATGGGCATGATCTTAACCGACGCGTTGGGCTTGTCCCAATTCTGCGAGCGGGAGTAGCGATGGTTGAGCCGATGCTGGATCTGATTCCCACATCCGAGGTCTGGCATTTGGGAATGTATCGCGACGAGGCAACCGCCACGCCGGTGCATTATTATAGCAAACTCCCTCCAAATAAACCGGTCGAGGTAGCGTTTGTGCTGGACCCAATGTTGGCTACTGGAGGATCGGCGTTGATGGCGATTGATGCCATTCGGGAGTGGGGTGTCACCGAAATCAAAATGCTTTCGATCATTGCCTCCCCAGAAGGTATCGAGCGTTTGCAAAACGAGCGCCCCGAAGTTCAAGTGCACACTTGCGTGATCGACCAGTCTCTGAACGAAGACCATTTCATCGTACCGGGATTGGGTGACGCTGGCGACCGAATCTTCAACACGACCGGGTAAAATGAGTTTGCAAGTTTTCGGCTGCCCAGACTGCTCACAGCCATTCCAAGTTGATTCCAGCCAAACTGGCCAGCAGGTGCGCTGCCCGGGATGTAACTCGGTTGTTCAAATACCAGAGGCTTTTGGAGTTTCTGACGCTGTTGAATCTCCTCATTCTTCAACGCATCAACCAGAAGAAGTCCCAGAAGCATTCGCCTGTCCATCTTGCGAATCCGCGTTCGGCGTGCTGGCGTCTATGTACGGAACAACCATGGCCTGCCCCCACTGCGGCCAAGCAGTATCCATCGAACGCGCGTCGCCCTCCCCTGCCCCACAGATTGACGTAACCAAATCAAGACCTCTCATTGATGAGGCCGCCAGCAGCATGGTGGCGGCACAACAACAAAGTGATGCACTGGGCGAAACGGAGCAAACGCCACCTCGCGAGCCAACCGTCCAAGAGCAGGAAAACGTCGAACCGGACCTTGTCGTTTTCCAGCCGCAAAACGTAGACCATCTATTACCGCCTCGTTTTGCTACTCTTGACCCGGCCTTCATCTATCGCCGGGGAGCCTCAACAGATCAGGTTCTTCTTCCAGATGCCGACGGCGGCGTCCAAGCCGTCAGTAATCGAATCGTGACGATCGTGCACAACGGGCAAGAGTATCAACTCATCTCCTCGCCGCGATACCGCCGCAATCTTGACATCGCCGTAAATGCAATTTTGATTCTGATTGCGTTGTTGCTGACGTTGGCAATCTGGTGGGCCGTGGCATAACCCGGCGTCTATCAATTAGCATCCCAAACCCGCCCCACCGAGACCATCGTTACTCCGCGGGTAAACCCTGGCGCGATCTCAAAACTCACACGTCGAATCACCATTTCATGAAATCGCACAACTTGTAGAACTGATTTAGCCCTGAATCCGCACCATCAAACGTTGAGTTTTCTGAAAAACAATCTATAATCTCGCCCGCGATTGCCCGATGGTTGCTAGATCGACTGTGGACAGGGATCGGTCGCCTCGATGATTCGCCGACCGTCTACATTCCCAAAGACTACCCAGAAACAAGATTGCTCCGAACTTTTCGTTTCCCGAGAAATTTTAAATGAACGCTTACGAAGACTACCTGAACGAAATCGAAGAACGAAAAAAGCAAGACCTCCATCCCAAGCCGATTGACGATGCTGGTCTGCTGAGCGTTATCATTGACCAGATCAAAGACGCCGGCAATGCTTACCGCGAGGACTCGCTGAAATTCTTCATCTACAACGTGCTGCCCGGAACGACCAGCGCTGCGGGAGTCAAAGCCAAATTTCTGAAGGAGATCATTCTCGGTCAGTCGGAGGTTGTGGAGATCACTCCCGAGTTTGCGTTGGAGCAATTGTCTCACATGAAGGGCGGCCCTTCGATTGACGTTCTGCTTGATCTGGCTCTCGGAGATGACGCTGACATCGCAAAGTCAGCCGCTGAAACGCTCAAGACGCAGGTCTTCCTCTACGAAGCCAATATGGAACGACTGAAGAAGGCCTTTAAGGACGGTAGCGTAATCGCCAAAGAGATCATTGAGAGCTACGCCAATGCCGAATTCTTTACCAAGCTGCCCGAGGTCGAAGAAGAAATCAAAGTCGTTACCTACGTCGCTGGTGTTGGCGATATCTCGACCGACCTGCTGTCTCCCGGAAGCGAAGCCCACTCACGTTCTGATCGCGAACTGCATGGCAAGTGCTTGATCGACACCAAGGCGCAGGGCGAATTGGTCGCACTCAAGGAGGCTCATCCGGACAAAAGGGTGATGCTGGTCGCCGAAAAGGGAACGATGGGCGTTGGCTCGTCGCGCATGTCGGGCGTCAATAATGTGGCGCTGTGGATCGGCAAACAGGCAAGTCCGTACGTGCCTTTTATCAACATCGCGCCGGTCGTTGCGGGAACTAATGGGATCTCCCCCATCTTCCTGACCACCGTCGATGTGACCGGCGGGATCGGGCTCGACCTAAAAAACTGGGTCAAAAAAGTCGACGGCGACGGCAATGTGGTCATGGATGAAGAGGGCGAACCGGTTCTCGAGCAGACTTACTCCGTTGACACCGGGACCGTTCTGACCATCAACACCAAAGAAAAGAAACTGTACAATGGTGACGAAGAGTTGAGCGACATATCGAAAGCTCTGACGCCGCAAAAAATGGAATTCATGCGGGCTGGTGGTTCCTACGCGATCGTCTTCGGTAAGAAACTTCAAACCTTTGCGGCAAAAACGCTAGGAATCGATGTCCCGCCAGTGTTCGCGCCCGCCAAAGAGGTCTCACACGCAGGTCAAGGACTAACGGCCGTTGAAAAGATCTTCAACAAAAACGCGGTCGGCAACACGCCAGGGAAGGTCCTGCACGCGGGATCCGATGTGCGCGTTGAAGTTAACATCGTTGGATCGCAGGACACAACCGGCCTGATGACGTCACAGGAATTGGAGATGATGGCCGCAACGGTAATCTCGCCAATCGTTGACGGTGCCTACCAATCGGGCTGTCACACCGCGTCAGTCTGGGACAAAAAATCTCAGGAGAACATTCCTCGGTTGATGAAGTTCATGAACGACTTCGGCCTGATCACCGCACGTGATCCCAAAGGCGAGTACGCTCCGCTGACGGACGTGATTCACAAGATGCTCAACGATCTAACCGTGGACGATTGGGCGATCATTGTCGGCGGCGACTCGCATACGCGCATGTCCAAGGGCGTTGCCTTCGGTGCCGATTCAGGAACCGTCGCCCTTGCACTGGCCACCGGCGAAGCGACCATGCCTATCCCTGAATCGGTGAAGGTCACCTTTAAAGGCAAAATGCATGATTATATGGATTTCCGCGACGTCGTGCACGCCACCCAAGCACAGATGCTGGATAAATTCGATGGCGACAACATCTTCCAAGGCCGCATCATCGAGGTCCATATTGGAACTCTGCCGTCCGACCAAGCGTTCACGTTCACGGACTGGACCGCCGAGATGAAGGCCAAGGCTTCGATTTGCATTTCGCAAGACGACACCTTGATCGAGTCGTTGGAAATCGCCAAGAGCCGCATCCAAGTGATGATTGACAAGGGCATGGACAACGAGAAAAAGGTTCTGCAGGGTCTGATCGATCAGGCGAATAAGCGAATCGAGGAAATTCGCTCGGGTACCAAACCAGCGCTGACTCCCGATCATAACGCTAAATATCACGCAGAATTCGAGGTCGATCTGAACATCATTGACGAACCGATGATCGCCGACCCGGATGTCCACAACGACGATCCTTCCAAGCGATACACTCACGACACGATTCGCGAGCTTTCGTTTTACGAAGGCAAGAAGAAAATCGACTTGGGCTTTGTTGGCTCCTGCATGGTTCACAAAGGCGACATGAAGATCGTCGCCAAAATGCTTCGCAACCTTGAAGATCAGCAAGGAACCGTCAAGTTCAATGCTCCATTGATCGTTGCGGCACCGACTTACAACATCATTGAAGAACTCAAAGAAGAAGGTGACTGGGAGATCCTGCAAAAGTACTCAGGATTTGAGTTCAACGATTTGCTGCCAAAAGCGCAGGCCCGAACCGAGTACGAAAACATGATGTACCTAGAGCGTCCGGGGTGTAATTTGTGCATGGGCAACCAAGAGAAAGCCGCCAAGGGCGACACTGTTTTGGCGACCTCGACACGTTTGTTCCAAGGACGAGTCGTTGCGGACTCTGAGCGAAAGAAGGGTGAATCACTGTTGGCATCTACGCCGGTTGTGGTTCTCGCCGCGATCCTTGGTCGCACGCCAACGATCGAAGAATACCGAGAGGCCGTACTTGGCATCAAGCTGACCACATTCGCGCCGCCGCTCAAAGAGATGAGCTCCGTCGGCCCAACGGATCTGGTCAATTTCTAGGGGCCTGATTGCGGTAAATTATATCTAAGCCGAAAGGAGCAAGCCTTCCGGTACGTGGTGCATCGGACGACGTCACTCGTGCCGCTTTCACATCAATGGCTCAGATGACTAATCCAGCTGTGACGAAACGATCGTGTAAAGATTCTTGATTCCAATAAGTAATCACAAATGCTGGACTTGTAGCCCACCCCACCGCCATGTAATAATTATTAGTCCGTTGTGCGACCGATGGTTAATTCGAGGCGCGACGACCTTCATGTTCCGGCCTTAAGCGCATTTCAGATCCCAAACAAGAAGAGTTACTGTGAAATTTCCCAAGCTCACCTCCCTCAAAACTCCCGAGCAACTCCGCGCCCGTTTCGCAGAACTCGACCTTGATCTAAAAGTGGCCGACAGTCCAGACGCAGGATCTGACTCTGCATTAGGTCGTTCAATTGAAACTTGCCTTGGCACCGTTGGAAATCGTTTTTCAATTCTGCCGATGGAAGGATGGGACGGAACCACCGACGGACACCCAACTGACCTTACACGCCGGCGTTGGGAGCTATTCGGAATCAGTGGAGCAAAATTGATTTGGGGTGGAGAAGCCGTTGCCGTCTCTCCAGAAGGCCGTGCTAATCCAAACCAGTTGATGATCAACCCGGGCACTCTTTCGTCTCTGGAGTCGCTACGAAAAACGCTTACTGACGCTCATCAAGAAAAATTTGGGAACACAGACGATCTAAAAGTGGGTCTGCAATTGACTCACTCAGGACGGTTCGCTCGTCCAAACAAGAAAGACACGCTGGAGCCCACGATCGCCTACCCTCACCCGATTCTCGACGATCGATTCTCAATTACCGATCCGGCGGCCGTCACGATCACCGACGAAGGACTTGATCAATTGGTTGACAAGTTTATTACCGCAGCAAAAATGGCGGCGTCTGTAGGATACGACTTCGTTGACGTCAAACAGTGCCACGGCTACTTCGGTCACGAGCTTTTGAGCGGGTACGATCGCCCGGGCAAATACGGTGGCAGTTTCGAGAACCGCACTCGGTTCATTCGCAACATTGTCGAAGGAATTAATGCGGAAGTTCCCGGGCTTAAGATTGGAAGCCGAATCAGCATCTTCGATTTTTCTCCCTTCACAAAAGGCGAAGACCAAATCGGAGTCAAGCAAAGCTCTGACCAGTACAGCCACGCTTTTGGAGGCGACGGTACCGGCAGTGGTATCAATCTTGATGAACCCAAGCAGTTGATGGAGCTAATGGAGTCATTGGGCGTTGAGCTAATTTGTGCTTCTGCCGGTAGCCCCTATTACAACCCGCACATCCAACGGCCTGCAACGGCACCACCATCAGATGGATACCAACCACCAGAAGATCCTTTGGTGGGCGTCGCGCGACAGATTAATGCGACAGCCGCCCTGAAATCAGCTTTCCCAAATCTTGTCTTCGTGGGATCTGGTTACTCATACCTTCAAGACTTCCTGCCGCACGTGGGGCAGGAGGTCGTCGCGGCCGGAAAAGCCGATTTTGTTGGCTTAGGCCGCATGGTGCTTTCGTATCCAGATCTGCCTGCCGATGTGATTGCCGGAGAAAAGCTACAACGCAAGAAAATATGTCGCACCTTCAGCGATTGCACAACGGCGCCCAGAAACGGTATGGTGTCAGGCTGTTACCCGTTGGACCCATTCTATAAAGCACGGCCTGAACGCAAGCAACTCGTTGAATTGAAAAAAGCGACGTTGTAGGCATCGCTTCGGTTGCTGGTGATCTTCCAGAGCTGAATTGACGTGTAGTCGGATTCACCAGAATTCCTGAGCGGCCAAGGATTTTTTTGGCCAAATCCACTACGCACTACTGGTCGTTTTGTCTTGGACGAACCACTGGATTGGGGCCGAGGGGAAGCAAACTTGCCAACCTGATTACCATTTTGCCCTGAGACGTTTGTGTCGAAAATTGCAATCATCGGAAGCGGTATCGCCGGTCTGGTCGCCGCCCGGATCTCAAAACTTCAGGGCCACCACGTAACGCTCTTCGAAAAACAAGCCTCCCCGGGCATGGGAGCTCATGGATTCGATTTGCAGATCGACGGCCATCAGATTCTTGGTGACCTTCCCTCGCGCATGTTCAATCGAGAACTGTGGCCCAACGTTACCGAACTGTACGACGAACTAAACATCGAGTACGAAACGGTCTCCGCCAGTCAGAGATTTTTCGACCGCGCAAGTGGACGCTCTTTTTCTTTCGCTCTGCCATTAGACTGGAAAGCGAAGCTAAACGCCGCAATCGGCGCACAATCGCCTCCAATGCTCAGCAGCCTGAGCCGTCTCCAACAGCAAGCGGCAAAAGACCTAGCCAACGGTATCGTTGCGGGAACGTTTTCTGATTACTTGCGCCAACACGGTTTTGGCGATGAGTTTTTGCGGGAGTTTCTTTTTCCTGCGCTTTCGGCGACGGTTTGCACGTGTTCTGATCAAGCCATCGGTAACTACCCGGCCTCGATTTTGCTTGACGCCATGCAAAAAATCGCATCGAGGGACGGGCTTTGGCGTGTCTCCAATGGCTCCTCCGCGGTCGTTGCCTCGCTAATTCAGAGCGTAGATGAACTGCGGTGCTCGACAAACGTCACTAGTGTCATCGAAGATACTGGAGCGGTAAACGTTTCCTTTGAGGGAGTCGATCAAATATTCGACCGAGTGATCGTTGCGACTCAGGCCAACCATGTCGCCAATCTTTGCCCGAATCTGCCCGATTCGATTCAGACCGTCATGGGTGGATTTGAGTACGAAGATGTTTCAGTAATCGTACACACCGATCAGCAATTCATGCCAGAACATGAACGTAATTGGAGCGTTTTCAATTTCGAGACATCCCACTCAGGGTCGATGTGCACTGTCTGGCTGAACAGATTCCACACCCAATGGCCGCCGGTTAGTCCAATCTTTCAGACCATCAAACCGTTTGAGAATCCATCTTTGGGTTCGATCATATGCTCTGCTAATCTACAGCGTCCTGTGGTGACATCATCATCTCAAGAGTTGTGGCAATCACTCACTGAGATCAACCAACGTGAGTCTCAGATAAAATTTTGCGGGTCCTACGCCGTACCGGGAATTCCACTGCTGGAATCCGCTGTTGTTTCGGCTCAACAGGTGACCCGTTAAGTCGATCATGTTCGTTGCTGTAGTTTGGCGTTTCTGTATTTTGGTGCTACGACAGATAGGTGGAACCGTCGGCTGGTTCTTAAACAAGTGCTTCATCCAGACTCAACTTTTCGGGTTGCCGGTTCGCGCTTAAGGCGTAACGTCGCAAAACGTCCGGTAGAAATACCAATTGATTAACGGTGGGGACCGGAGGGCTCGCTCCTAATCGCTCCCATTCGCTTTCATCTAAATCCTAATTCCAGATCTGGCCGAAGCACTTGGCTGGGCCCTTCCAGATGCTCAAATAGACGTCCAAATGACCGCGACGGATTCACTGCGAAAAAGATTATGCAAGATTTTTTTTGATGGTTGCGCCGATTATTCTTGCCATTGGTAACCTGTACCGAATTCCCATGTGAAAACGTAGCTTATCTAGCGATGCACCCGATCGTATCTGTTAAGAGTCGCATCCACTACCGCTCAAGTGGCGATACATAAATAACGGCTTCCTGCTAGCGGTGGTAGGAACGGCCATTTGAAAATACGTCGATTGCCATGTTTTACCCACTTCGTTACACTAATCGTAAGAGCGGAAGTAGTGAAACGGCAAAACGGATTTTGTCATAAATGCTCGGGAGCAATCGGGCAGTTCACGGAGGAATGGATGCTGATCAGAGCCAAAATCGTCAAATGCGCCCCCCTATGGTCTCTGACCATTTTTTTGGCGCTAGTTGTTTCAGGCTTGAGTCCTGTCGCATTGGCTCAAGATGCTGAAACCGTTTCTGAAGCAGCAGAAAAAGACACGACCGAACCTGTATTTCGCGTGTCCAAGCTCAACCGCGAGAAGGCCCCTACCAAACTGGCCAGTAGCGTCGCGGTCGTCGAAGCGACTCCAAATATGGGCCAAGTACCTGCTGAGATGTTGACTCCCGAAGCGGCTGTTGCTGGAGAATACCCATCAGCTCAATCGCCTGCAGTACAAAACCACCCGCTGGACAAAGCAATTGAACTTGCCACCAACGGTCTAGCGAAAATGCGTGCGTCGGTTTCCGACTACAGTGCGATCCTTGTCAAACGCGAGCGCGTCAACGGTGTGCTTTCGTCACCGTCGTACATGCGGGTAAAAGTACGGTGCCCGCGACAAACCGAATCAGGCACCACTCCCTTTAGTGTCTATATGAAGTTTCTCAAGCCGCGCAAGTGTGCTGGACGTGAAGTCATTTGGGTAGAGGGTCAAGACGACAACAAACTGTGCGTTCACGAAAGTGGGATCATGGGAATGAAACGGCTTCATCTCGACCCCGACGGCTGGCTGGCAATGCAGAACAACAAGTACCCTGTCTATGACGTGGGACTTGAAAATCTGATGATCAAATTGATCGAGAAAGCCCAACGCGATAAAAGCGCCGGGATGTGCGAGGTCCAGTACCGGGACGGCGTCGAACTGATGAAACGTGAATGCTCTTTGATCGAGTTACGGCACCAAGAAAAGAAAGCGCCTTACGACTTCCACAAGGCACAGGTCTTCATCGATAAAGAGCTTAACTTACCAATTCGATTCGTATCATACGATTGGCCGCGATGCCCCGGGGCCGAACCAGAATTAATCGAAGAGTACACCTACGCCAAAATCGCTCTCAACCAGGGCTTCACAGATCTGGATTTCAGTCCGGACAATCCAGCGTATAAGTACCCCTCGCGATAGATGCTCGCGACGAATTCCAACGGGCTTATCGCGAAAGCAACGAAAGAAGTGAAGTTTCGGCGACTATCTCCTACAGCTTTCTGCCTCGCGGCTGATCGGCTATTATCAGGAAACTTAAAGCGCGTCGTTTCTCAACTATTACTTCTTCGCCCATGCCGCCCGTCGAAACTCAAGCTGAACGTTCGGCACGCCTGACTTCAAACGCAACCTGCATCGAGATACGCGGAGCACGCACGCACAACCTGCGCGACATCGATCTGGACATCCCGCACAACCAATTGGTTGTCATCACCGGGCGCAGCGGCAGCGGTAAAAGCTCTCTGGCGTTTCACACTTTGTTCAACGAGGGGCAGCGGCAGTTTTTCGAAAGCCAGCCTTTTTCAGCTCGCAAATTCTTTCGGCAACTTCCTGAACCAGACGTTGATTCGATCCGCGGTCTGCCGCCAACACTGAGCCTTGATCAGACTTCGGGAAGCATGAATCCGCGTTCGACGGTGGGAACCGTGACGGAAATCTACGACTACCTCCGTCTGCTCATGGCGCGCGTCGGCGAAGTACACTGCCACCAGTGCGACAGCCTAATTGATCAACAGTCGCCAGAAGATATCTGTAAACGCTTGATGCGGCTACCTGAATCCACGCGTCTGATGCTGATGGCGCCTGTCGTTCACCATCAGGCAGGATCTCATGAAGCGGCGTTTGAGTCTATTCGGCGTGAGCGTTTGGTACGGGTGCGTGTCGACGGTATTGTTCAAGACATTGATCACATCAAGCCTTTGCCCGAGAGCCTGCCCCACTCGATTGAAGCGGTCGCTGATCGAATTATCATCAAACCCGGTATTGAAGACCGTTTGATCAAAGCGATTGAATTGTCAGTCAAACTCAGCGGCGGGGCGGTGATCGCGTGCTGGCTGACGCCCGAGAAATCAAACGCACAAACAAAATCCGATCCTTCGCTCTGGGATGAGAAGCTTTACAGTACGCGTTACGCATGCTCGAACTGTGACATCGACTACGCAGAAGTGGAACCGCGTTCGTTCAGCTTCAACAGTCCGCTGGGAGCATGTGAGTCCTGCGGTGGGCTTGGGTTCGCGATTCACTTCGATCCGCGTCAAGTCGTCCCAGATAGGTCAAAATCGTTAGTCGATCGGGCTGTCGCCGTTTGGGGTGATTTAACAAAAGCAGCTTACTTAAAGAAAGTACAACAGGTCGCGCCATTGCTGGCTCAATTGGATGGTGATGTCACTCTCGAAACTCCACTTGATCAACTGAATTCAGATCAGTGGCAAACGCTCCTGTACCACAGCGACCGCAACGCGCCCGGGCTGATGGTGCTGCTAGAGCGCGACCTGTCCACATCACTCGATGATGACTGGTGTGATCGATTGCTGGACATGGAAACACGCCTCGAGTGCAATCAGTGCCAAGGAAGTCGCCTCAACCTCGTGTCCAACGCCGTACGCCTGAGCGACGCCAACATGGCAAAAATTGTCTCGATGTCGCTGAGTGATGCGCTAACTTTTTTCGAGAACTTGGAGTTTGAAGATTCTGAAGCCCAACTCCCGCAAATAGCCGCTCCAATTGTCAAAGCCATCGTCAAACGGCTCACGTTTCTTGTGGAGGTTGGCGTCAGTTACCTAACCCTTGGCAGGTCCACCGATTCGCTTTCGGGAGGCGAGTATCAGCGCACACGTCTGGGAACTTCGGTCGGTGCTGGTCTGACCAACGTGTGCTATATCCTTGACGAACCCTCGATTGGTCTGCATCAGCGTGACAATCAAAGGCTGATTGATTCGATCAAGCGTTTGCGTGACGCGGGAAATTCGATGGTCGTGATCGAGCACGATGAATCGATGATGCGTGCTGCGGACCATCTGATCGAAATTGGTCCCGGAGCAGGAACCGAGGGCGGACGCGTGATGGCTGCCGGAACGATTGACCAGTTTGAGTCCACAGACGGCAGTGTGACCGGACAATATTTGTCCGGAACAAAATGCATTCAAACGTGCCACAATCGGCGTCGTATTGACGACAACCGTATGATCAAAATTCGTGGCGCGACGGGCTTCAACCTAAAAGATCTGGACGTAGACGTTCCGCTGGGCGTTCTAACTTGTGTCACTGGTGTTAGTGGCAGCGGAAAAAGTACGCTGATCAATCAGACGTTGGTGCCCGCTGTGAAACGACATCTGGATTTGGTGTCCTTACCGCCGGCGCCCCACGAAATGATTTCTGGACTCGAGCAAATCGATTCGCTGGTGTTCGTAGATCAAAAACCGGTGGGCCGGTCGGCCAAAAGTTGTCCGGCAACCTATACTGGTTTGTTTGACGAATTTCGCAAGATGTTTGCTGCCACGCGCGTTGCCAAGGAACGTGGCTATACAATTACGCGATTCAGCTTTAATTCGAAAACGGGTCGGTGTGAGCAGTGCCTTGGACACGGGCACCAAAAAGTTCGTCTAGATTTCCTGCCGGATGTCTTCGTCAAGTGTGACGCTTGCCAAGGCCGCCGATTCAATCCGCTGACTCTGCAAGCCAAGTTCGGCAAGTTTTCGATCGCAGATGTGCTTGAGATGACGGTCGAGCAAGCGTTGCTTCAGTTCGCTGGATTCAGTCGCATCGCGCGCGTGCTGCAGTGTTTGTCGGATGTCGGATTGGGCTATGTTAAGCTTGGTCAACCCGCCAACAGTCTCTCTGGCGGCGAATCGCAACGGATCAAGCTGGCCAAGGAATTATCCATCGAGCGCGAGGGGCACACGCTGTACGTGCTTGACGAACCCACGACGGGTCTACATTTCGCCGACATTGACGAACTGCTGACGGTGCTTCAGCGGATCGTAGATCGGGGAAACAGTATGATCGTGATCGAACACAATTTGGATGTGGTCGCCAATGCCGACTGGATCATCGATTTGGGACCTGAGGGCGGTGAAGCAGGCGGCAACCTAGTCGCTGCGGGCACTCCAGAGGACGTGGCCAAAATCGCCCAGTCACTTACAGGACAGTGGCTGAAGTGACACCGATCGTCAGTGCTGAGGCTGTTAGCGTACTTCCGGTCACTCCCCTGCGCCGTCCAAAATTGCTACAATCTTTTCAGACTACTCAGTGTAATGTGTTTGCCCTGGGCATCTCGAAACAAAGACCACATGGATGGGTGCCGTGGGCGACAAAATCGAACGTATCTTTTTGGGGTTGAGCCGACCACCGCTTCACTCGGCGGTTGATCTGGTCATTGAGAAATACGCCAAAATTGACGCGCTCGATGCGAGGGCCACTACGGAGTTGGACCTTTCTAATTTTTTGCTGGTGCTTCCCACAAGCCGATCTTCCAAACGCCTGCTGCAATTGCTCGTTCAGAAAACAGCCCAGCAGAATATTCGCTTCACGCCACCACAAATCATCACCGTCGGTGACCTTCCCGAACATCTCTACGCCGCCGAAAAATCTCTGGCCACCGATCTCGCTCAGCAAATCGCATGGAGTAAAGCACTTCGCCAAGCTGATCCTGAATTGATCGAGGCACTGTTGGGACGGCCGAGCGATGAAGATGCGGACTCGGATTCATCTGAGATGCTAGAAAGATGGCAGCCGCTGGCAAAGCTGCTTTCCCGATTGCACACGCGCCTTGCCAGCGACATTTGGAGTTTCCGAAGCGTGGCACGAGAGGTTCGTGACGTCAAGAATTTTCTCTCCGAGGAACAAGCGCGTTGGGACGCGCTAAAAATCATCCAAGACCAGTATTACGCGATTCTTAAACGCGCGAACCTGTGGGACCGACAGGCAGCCCGCAGCTACGTCGCAGCGGGTGCCAAGATCGGCGAAAAGCGTTGCGACACCAACAAGCAGATCGTCCTGATCGCCGTTGCCGATCTTAACCGCAGCATCTCCGGCATGCTGCAGCAAATCGCATCCTCGGTGACTAGCATGATCGTCGCCGACGAATCCATGGCCGATCGCTTCAACGATTTTGGAAGTTTAATCACCTCCGCATGGTTGGACGTCGATATTAGGATCGATGACAATAAGATCTTGATCGTCGATACGCCAGCCGATCAAGCGTTTGCGGTTTCGCATCACTTGACGCATTTGGCATCCGGAACCGATTATGCGACAGATCAAGTCACCATCGGCGTGCCTGATGCGACGGTCATCCCGCAGCTCGAACGCGCAATGGGTGCGATCGACGTCCCCTTCCGCAATCTCGCCGGCCGGTCGCTTAGCGAAACAGCTCCAGTCCGATTATTGATTGCGTGTCGTGATTACTTACAGGCACAGACATATGACTCGTTCGCATCACTAGTGCGACATCCTGATGTCTTTCAATGGGTGACCGACACGATCGACGATGACCAGTGGCTGGCCGAACTGGACAGCTACCAGAACGCCCACTTGCCAGACAAAATCCTCGTCACGCAAAAGCAACCATTCGGCGATCCCAAGAAAATCGCATCCCGTCACGACGCCAAAGATCCAAACTCAAAGCACCGAGCCACGGCTGCCGCTGCGACCAGTGAGGTCCTTAACGAGATCCATTCTCTCGTCCGTGACCTGCTTAAACCGCTCGCCGAAGGCACGCGCCCAATTGTGCAGTGGAGCCAGCCTTGGACGGAGGTGCTGCTAAACATCTACGGCAATCGAAGCTTGCGCAAAACTGACGACGCCGATCGAGCGACCATCAAAGCTTGCGAGGCCATTTATTTGGCGCTAGCGAATCAACAGCAGGTTCCTGCCGAATTTGGCACCATCGTCACCGCGGCTCAGGCATTGCAGTGGGCGCTAGAAGCGGCGTCCGAGCAACGTGTGCTGCCCTCCCCCATTCCTGAAGCGGTTGAGTTCGCTGGTTGGCTGGACCTGCCTTTGGACGATGCTGAAGTGATGATCGTCACGGGAATGAATGACGATTCGGTTCCGACCTCAGAGGTCGGACATCAGTTCCTTCCCAATGCACTTTGTGAACAGCTCGAGATTCTTGACAACAATCGCCGATACGCGCGCGACTGTTACGCGTTGACGGTGATCACGTCCGTGCGAGACGATTTCCTGCTGGTTGTAGGCCGCCATGATGAGAAAGAGGAGCCTAAGAAACCGAGCCGTTTGTTGTTCGCCGATTCGGCCGAGGTAAGTGCTTGGCGGGCCAAAGCATTTTTTACCTTCCGCGGCCAAAACGAATCCCAACTGTGGTTAGGGAATTACCCCGATCCACCTCAAGAGCAGCAGATCGAAATCCCGTTTCCCATCTGCACTCATCCGTTGGAGCAGATGAGCGTGACGAAGTTTCGCGAGTTTCTTAAATGCCCCTACCGGTTTTATCTGAACATTATTTTGAAGCTTCGAACAGCGACCGACGACTGGCGAGAATTGAGCGCGGGCACGTTCGGTGATTTGGCTCACGAGGTTTTAGAGGCATTTGCCGAAAGTGAACTGCGCGACTCCAGCAATGACAAATTGATCTTTGAGTTCCTTGCTGGCGAATTGGAAGATCAGGCTCGCCGGCTCTTTTCCACCTCGCGCTTACCCGCGGTCAGAATTCAAATGCAGCAACTTCGCCATCGACTCGAGCGTTTCGCAACGGCTCAAGCAAATCACAGGCGTTCGGGCTGGCGAATCGTCAGCACCGAGGAACTACTTAAGCATCCATTGAACGTTGATGGACAGGTCTTTACGATCACCGGAAAGATCGACCGTGTGGACCAACACCAGGAGACCGGCCAAGTCGCCATTTGGGACTACAAGACTTCCGACAAAGGCGAGGGGCCCTACAAGTCGCATAAGACACGCTCGAAGTGGAAGGATCTGCAACTGCCCTTGTATCGTCATCTTGTGAAGGAGGTTGCGGCGGTTAAGAACGCCAATCTCAGCACGATCACTCTTGGGTATGTGCTGCTGTCAAAGGACCTCGACAGCATCGCATTTGAGGAAGCAGAATTTACTGCTGATGAGCTTCAAGAAGCCGATGAATTGGCGTTTGATTGCATTCGCAAGATTCGCAAGGGACTTTACTGGCCGCCTGAAGAACAGCCGCCGCTCTATTCTGAGGATTTTGCCGCCATCTGTCAGGACAATGTCTTTGAGAGATTCGATGTGGCACACAATACGCCTGAAGCGCTTGCCGTCGAGGAAAAAGAGACGGAGGTGGAACTGCCATGGTAGATCCAAAAACTATCGACGCCGAAATGCAGCAGTTTATGCGAAACGAAGTCGTCCGCGCCTCGGCGGGCACAGGAAAGACGTTTGCGCTATCCAATCGCTACCTTGTCCTGTTGGCTTCGGGCGTCGAGTGTCAGTCTATTCTGGCCACAACGTTTACCAAAAAAGGCGCTGGAGAGATCTTAGACCGCATCGTTCAGCGCCTTTCAAACGCGGCGCTCGACGAACAGGCAGCCGCCGAGCTTTCTAAGGAGTTAGATTTTGTCATCAGCCGCCGACGCGCCGCAGACGTATTGCTAGACCTGCTGAAGAACCTGCACCGACTTGAAATCAGCACTTTAGACAGTTTCTTCAACCGTGTGGCCAAGGTGTTTAGCCTAGAGTTGGGCCTGCCGCCGACTTGGGACGTGGTCGAGGAGCAGCAAATCGAAGTCCTACGGGACATCGCTGTTCAAAATGTGCTGCTCAACGACAACGTTGAGACCCTGCTGAACCTGATGTCCCAAGGAGAATCTGACCGGCGGGTGTCCTCCTTGGTTTTGCAAACGGTCAAGGACGTCTACGAAACCTTTCGCGAATCGACGGACGAGGCGTGGAAGAAGCTTGAGGAACCGAGGCAGCGATTGAGCATCGATCAGATGGACAACCTCAAGCAAGAGGTGATACATCGCGAGTTCGACGTCAAGCCTTCACTGCTAAAGCACTGGAAGGTCGTCCAAGATTTGGTTGCTTCTGATCAGTGGGACAAGATCGCCGAACTGACTTCGACCCAAAACATTCTCGATGGCAATCCGAAGTACGGTCGGATGACGCTTCCAGAAGACATGCTGCAGTTGTTCAACACCATCATCGTGCAGTGTCGTTGGTGGATCATACACCGTCTTGTCAAACGCAACCAATCGACGTGGGCGCTGCTAAAGCAATTTGGCGAAGTGTTCGAAGAATCGAAAGATGAACTTGGGCAACTAAGGTTTGCCGACGTGACTGATCGTCTGAAAACTATTGCCAGAGAGTGGACGACCGACCGATTTTCGTTCCGCTTGGACAATCAGATTCAACATCTGTTGCTGGACGAGTTTCAAGACACGTCTCCTGTTCAGTGGTCGATCGTGAGACCCTTTGCGAAATCGGTCACCGAGAACGCAGCCGTCGGCCGTTCACTGTTTTGCGTCGGCGACATGAAACAGGCGATCTACGGTTGGCGTGGTGGCGTGGCTGAGATCTTTGATCTTGTGGAAGGCCAACTGGACAACCTACAGCCAACGGAACCACTGCTAAAAAGTTACCGGAGTAGTCCGGTGGTAATTCAGTTCGTCAACGAAGTTTTCGCCAACATCGCGCAGTACAACTGCGATGACCCGATAACCAACGAATCGGTTAAACAATGGGCAAAGTGGTTTAAACCGCACACCACAGCACGTAAAAGTTACAAAGGTTTTGCCGCGATTGAATACGCGGCCGACCATGATAAAAAGGACGCCAACGGCAAGCCGACGATTAACCACCATCTGGCAGCCCGCATCCGAAACGAAAACGTAAACACGGCGACCGTTGACCGAGTTCGACAATTGGTGCGTGACCTGCCACCGCACGGGACGATCGGTGTGTTGCTGCGAACCAACAAAGACGTTGGCGAGTTAATCTTCGACCTCCAAAAGGCCGGCATAGACGCCTCGGAAGAGGGCGGCAACCCGCTGACCGATTCGGCGGCAGTCGAAATGATCCTATCTGCGATGCAATTGTGCGATCATCCGGGTGATGACGTTGCGCGTTTCCACATTTCGAACGGACCGCTGCGGGAACTGTTTGATGTGGTACCCGAAGGTGATCTCAATCGAGCTGAAAACAAGAAAGCGGTTGCTGGGGGAGCTGCGAAAGTTCGACGAATGTTGGCCGAAAAAGGATACGGCCCGACCGTTGAACTGATGGCGGGGCTACTCGCACCAGTTAGCACCCGCCGAGAATTACTTCGTCTACAGCACCTGGTGCGTCTCGCTTTCGGCAGCCCAGAACAGGCTCAGCAATGGTCGCTGCGACCGTCGAAGTTTGTGGAATTTGTCCGTGAGGTCAAAGTTGGCGATCAGAGTTCTGCGCAGGTGCGTGTGATGACGATCCACAAGTCTAAAGGCCTTGAGTTCGATTCGGTTGTCTTGCCACTCAAAAGCAGCGACCGCAGCTGGTCCGGTTTTCCACCGGCGGTGGTCGAAGGACGTGATTCACCGACCGAACCGGCAAAGATCGTCACACGCTATGCCTCAGACGCTCATCAGAAACTACTGCCTGAAGATTTCCAGCAGGTGTTTACCGACGAAAAACGCCGCACGGTGCGGGAGGCCATGTGCGTGTTGTATGTGGCTTTGACACGTGCCGCGCGTTCGACACACGTTGTCATGTCATACGGAATTAAATACGACTCCAAGAAAAAGACATTCCCCAAATCAATGGGCGGCGTCTTGTTGGCGACCGTTGGCGAATCGGTCTCGCGCGAAGAAGGGATTGTTTACACCTCACCGCTGGGCGATGAAGAGTGGTTCAAGGATCTGAAAGCACCCGAGCAAGAAACCGAACAGCAGAAGAGACTGAACGGATTCTATTTTGACGCAATCGCAGACCGACCCCAAAACCGTGTTCAAAACCGCGTTGCCTCGGGACGCGGCGTCGCTCGGGTTAAACCTTCCATGCTAGAGGGCGGAGACGAAATCGAATTAGCCCAAATCTTCGGGCTCGGCGATCAACAAGTCGCATTGGAGCGTGGGCAGCTAATTCACGGCTGTTTTGAAATGGTGCGGTGGATCGAAGACGGACTGCCGGAGACCGATCGGCTACGGCAACACCTAGAGAGAATCTGCCCGTCGTCAGTGCTGATCGGCAAAGTAATTAGTGAATTCTTTTCGGCGATTAAGAAAGCGCCATTGAGCAAGCTGTTCAGCCATCAACAGTTCGCCGAACTGCATCCGGTTCATTTTGATGGTGAAGCCAATCGGATGGAGGTGCTTACCGAGCACCGTTTTGCCATCAACGTTCCTACAGGCGATGACGTCGAATTGATGGAAGGCGTGATCGACCGACTGATTCTAGTTTACAAAGATGGAGCCTTAGTTGCGGCAGACATAATTGATTTCAAGACGGACACCGTGGCCAAAGGCGAACTGCCGGCGAAGGTCGATTTCTACAAACCTCAGATGGCTGCCTACCGGCAAGCGGTCGCAATTCAATACGACATCGAATTGGACCGCATCGCCACTCGACTGGTATTTGTTGGCACAGGCGAGGTAGTCAACCTAGATTTCGCAGAAACAACGGTCGACGCCATGTCCACTATCTCTCTGCCAAAGAACTCTACACAAGCTGCCCCTACGCCCGAGCGCGGCAAGCGAATTGTTTCCAGCACAGTCCCAGAAGAAGAACTGGCCGTGTCGCATGCCGATCGCAAGAAACGGGTGATCAACCAAGGCGAAGGAGAACAACCGCCATCGCCCAAACCTACACCATCGAAGTTTCGAAAAAAGAAACCGAAACTTTCTCCCGGACAGAAAACGTTGTGGGACGAATAAAGCGACCGTTGCGCAACGTTATGCCGCAGCCGTCAATTCGGCAGCTTGCCACCGAAAAGTTTCTCAGACAAAATGCGTACGGTCTTGTTCATCCAAATGATCATTACCGTGAAGCCAAGTGATAAAAACACGGAGACCACCAGCGCTACCAACAATTGGCCATAGCCACCTCCCGGCTTGTTCAGTTGGCTGGCTGCTCCGAAGATCGCCATCATTCCTGCCAGCCAAAAAGTGCAGACTAGCAAACTTCCGATGCCGAAACGAAGCTCCTTCTTCGGCAAGCGACGTTGAGACGGCTTAAAGGCAACTCGCTGCTCAAATTTTCGTATTTCTCGCTCGATCGCCAACCAAGCCCCAGATTGCAGCAACACAATCAACATCATTGGCCCAAAACAAATGTAGATAAATCCAGCACCGCTGCCCAGTGTATTCCCGATCGCGAACATCGGAACGAACAAGACGAACAGCCCGGTCAAACAGGCGGCCGTGGCCGCGGCGTAACGCGACGTAAGCAACCAACCCAGCGACGAGTTCATTGCCCGAATGACAAGAAAGACAACTCCACCGACAATAGCGATCAACGCGGTGAAGCTTAGAGGCCAGACGATGAGGATCACAAGACCGATGCCATAAGACTCGATTGCTAGGACCAGCGACGTCAAGATGGAATAGACTAGGCCACCGACCAACATTCCCAAATACCCATTCCAATAGGCTTCGGATGTATGAAGTCGCTGCCACGCCACGTCGATCGTGTCTATTGCAATGATCGGAGCGCGGGCTTTCTCATCCCTTATCACTTGGCTGGAGCTATCGGTGGTCATAAAGTAACTCTTCTGGGTTAGCGCGATTCACGCAGGCTCGAATCGTCGCTGAATTGGCTAGTCTAAAGGTCCAACGATCCCATCATTTCACCGTCCTCACGATTGCCTAACTTTTCCCAAAGCGCGGGTGCACTACTGTTGCTGAAAGCATGGACAGAGCCGTCGGCGAGGCAAAAATTGATCGTGCCGGGATGGATGCTACTAAAACCACCAACAAAGTCCGGTTTGGGAACAATCCCACCAAGATTGGCTTTGTAAACTGTCTGATAATCGGCAAGCTCACCCATATTTCGCAGAGCCGCACGGGTTCCTGACGCCCAGCCTAGATTCCAGTCCTTGTCAGGAACGTATTCGCCGAACATGATCGTGTTGCTACTGCCGTCGTAGATGTCATCGAAACCAATTCGGCTGTTCAAGAAGAACAAACCATTGTTGTCGCTGTCGATGGGAGTTTCACTTCCGTGATGACAGCCAGCGTAACTCGAAATGGCCACGGTATCAGTCCCTTGGCCTGCAGGATCGAGATTGTTACTTCCATCCAAACTAAGGTTTAGGAACTGATCATCTTCACCAGACTCTCCACCTTCCCCCTCTGTTTTAGTCGAAAAATTAAGAGACAGGTCGCACACATACTCTCCCTGAGACGGACAAACCAAAACCGGAACGTGCAACTCCCTGACCGGACCATTAACTGGAGCGTACGTTCCAGCCTTAACATCAAAACGGTCAGCCATTCCCCGTTGCTCAAGGTACGGCAGCAACTGTACAAACAGGCTGACGTGCTGGCCATTAGGCAACGACAGAATAGGCCCTTTGCCGCTGTCCACCACGCCTTCTGGGAAGCGCTCATTGGAAAACTCATAATTGTGCACTGCCAAACCCAGTTGCGCGATATTGTTCAGGCATTGCGTTCTTCTGGCCGCCTCTCGACATTGTTGCACCGCCGGTAGCAGCATACCGACCAAGATCCCAATAATGGCGATCACCACCAACAATTCCACCAACGTGAAACCGATACGGCTTGCAGACTTCCGTCGTTTTCTCGTAGCACTCCGTTCAGATCTAAAATTAGAAGCGAGTCGCCTGATCGATTGAAAACTAGTTGAACGTTGCTGACGAAGACTCAACTCCATGTAGGATGGGCACTCCCGCCCGTCTTCATCATCTTTCTCAACTCGGCCAAGGGTGGCCAAGCTACAGTGAAAACGGCACTCTCCAATGTTCAGTTTCGACGAAGCACTGAAACCCTGCTCCGGCTTTAAAGTGGGGCATGCATCCTGCTTGCCAGTATTAAACATCCTAGAATTCGCAAGCTGGAAGCTTACGCCACAGGAAACGCTCCTGATTTCAAGTCCGTCCAGCGGAGAAGATAGCTTTATCTCATTCATTGTTTGCCTCTACTTTCTTAGGTTTTTCTTCTTTGCCAAAAGATCTTGAACGTCGCGTCACAGTGGTCTCGTTCTTCGCATCACCAATCAGCACAGACAGTAAAACGTCCTTTTCCTCAGTTTCCTTAGCCGTCACCTCTGCAGGTTTTCCATTTGGCAACTTGAAGCTGATCTTCAGCGGTTTGGCGTCGTCAGCTTTGCCGAGAGTTTTTCGCCATTGTTTGAATTCCTTGCTGTTAGCCGCCGCGTCGAGCAACAGACGTGTCTGTTCTACTTGCAACGTGCGACTCAGATGCCGGCGTTGCTTGATACTGGTCTGCATGGCAACCATGGTCAGTGCTAAAGCAATTCCAATACAGGCAAGCACCACAATCAGCAGTGTGCCCTCACGATGACTCGCGCGTATTTTCATTGAACTGCCTTTCTTGGTCCGGCACGAAGATAGAACTGCAACTTGGGCGTTTCGAGGCTGCCAATCGATTTCGACAAATCGCCCGAGACCGCAACGACAGGTTTCTGCTTGATCGTCAGCGACACCCAGTCCGGTAGTTCCTCCGCTCCCCAAGTCGCTTCAACGTTATTACCAATGCTATATATTTCAAGGCGATCGTTTCCAGCATCATCTTGTGACTTCGGCCTGTGTACCCGTTCAATCACGCTGTTCTTGATTACATAAAGCGTCTCTATTCCATCCCGTTTGAGTTTCATCGTGTTATCATCGACGCTAACAATGTCGCAAAGTGCGATCCGTATTCGCAAATCCTCCGAAAGGCGGCTCAACTGCTGATGCACCGCCGCGCGATCTTTGACAGCGCTGCCGAACTTCATCGACGCATGAATCCACGAAACGGCGACAGACATCACCATAGTTATCGCGGACATCATCACGATTAACTCGACCAACGAATAACCAGCAGTATCTCGAAATCGTCGTGCGCTCATTTGGACGTCCCTTCCATCAGCCACCCAGACAGTCGGGCTCGATTGGGACGCGCATCAGCGCGCGTCCCGTTGCTGTTGCGCCACTGTATTTCGAGATCAACCCGCTCCCCAATTGCATCTTTGACTACTTTGGCAGACAACGTCGGCTTGGGGAGTGCATTGCCGCAGATTACTGAAGGCTTCAGCTCTCCGATTGCGGCCTCAATATCTTCAGTGCCGACACGTGTTAGAACATCCAATTGATTCGCCAGCTCCCCCGTGGCCACGCGGTGGTGCCGAATGTCTTTCCAAACCAGATTGACTTTATGAAACATCGTCGCCGTAACGCTCATCACCGCCATCAACAGCATCACCGAAGCCAGTAATTCTATCTTGGTGAAACCGCTAGGGAGATTTGATTGCATTGTTCGAAACTGGCGTGCATTTTTGATCATGGCTGTCCCCCTGCCAATCCATAGATGACCGCCAACAAAGAGCCAAAAATGCTTAACGCCACCAGAAAAACAATTAACCCAATCAAACAGTGCCCTGCTCCCAGTAAGATTGTCGCCCAAACTTTTCTGGTAGAAGCGCGTCTCAATCGCTTCGCCCCAATCATCTTCTCAAACAACCAATCCTTAAGTTCTTTGTCGTCTGTCATCGACAACGCGGCCGATTCCGATTTGCTTAGAATGCCTATCATGGAAGGAGACTCGCCCCACCGGCTGATTGTGCGCGGCATCTCGTTCGCCGTATCGTTGACTCCCCCAGTTTCACCAGTCAACACCGCGCTAGTCTCAACGGCCGGTCGCAACTCCCACGCTTTAAACAAGCGTTTTTGATCCTTGCCGTGCCAATGAAGAGCGGTCCAGTTGCGTGAAGACCAACGCTGCAACCATTTCCCAATGCTTGGCCCCCGAAGGTAGTAAAACCCAATGGCGAGCATCAAGAAGAACGGAATGAACCAAAAATAAGTAAAACGAGCCGCCCAAATCATCAAGAACTGCGCTGCCGGAGTCATCTCGAGTCCGAACTCCCCAAATATCTTTTGAAATTCGGGAATAATGAACAGCATGATAAAAACGACCACGTTCATCACGACCAGCCCGGTCACACTAAACCGCAACACTTTCGCCAAAATCGTCTGTTCATGAGGAACCAGCACGCCAGAGATTAAAGGACGTTCCTGCCAACAATTGAAAAATTCGTTAAGCTGCCTTTTGGCAACGGCGATCCTCAACGCTTCGTGGGTAAGCGTCCCGATGACACCGTTTGAAGTAAGCGCTGCCAACACCCCCGTGCCTGACGAGATAGAACTCAGCGCGTTAGCGATCTGATGCTCGGTGGTCGTATTTACATCGCGGGCAAAACTTTCTAACAACGCTTTCAAAGTCGCGGCGTCCCACACTCCCGCTTCCGACTGCCACGCGGCCGCCAGCATGGAAACGATCATTTGCTCTTGAATCGGGATGGCGCAACAAAGTTCATCAATCGTCTTGCATTGCCAGTTGAGGACGCCGGGAAGATGATCTGCAACAGCCGGTTGCTGCTTCTTTGAGGGCTGATTGTGATCAATCAAAACATTCCTCCTGTCATCCCGCGAATAATCGATATCAACGGCATAAAAATCGAGAGCAACAGAAAAACGACCAAAGCAGCTAACAAAAACAGCATGATTGGAGGTAAGAAACTGGCCCACCACTGCACGGCGTTTCGATGGCGAGCGTGATGATAGTCTGCCGTGTGATTGAGTACAGCAATTTTCACCGCGTTGTTGTCCAGCTTGAGAGCTTCTTCAAGCAGACCAAACTTCCAAGGCCATTTGCCAGATCGAACCCAACGTTTTGAAGCCAACATCGACGTTTCGACGGCCGCGTCCTGATCTACCCCCGCTTGAAGTAACAGCGCCGTATGCCGCGCCCATGCAGCCATTGCCGATCGTCTGGATGCCATTTTATCTTCGATCCATCTGACAAAGCCTGACGCCACACCAGCGCTGCGGCATAGTTCAATCACCATAGGTAGTGCTGACAGAGCCGCCACAATCACCGCTAACGGCCAAGCTTTCTCGAGAAAGCCACCAACCCAGAACACCGTCTTGGTACTAACAGGTAGCTCTACTCCAAACTCGGTGAGTATTTTTCTGAACTCAGGCAAAATCGATTGGCTGAAAAAAATCATGATCCCGATCAGACCGATCAGCAGCAGCCCCGGGTAGGCAAACATCCCCACGATACTCGTTTGAACGTTGCTAATGCGTACAAGTCGGCAAACTCCGGTCTGTAAATCGGCCAGCAGGTCCGCAGACGCACTCCTCGTATCGCCATGGTGGTCGTGTGCTCGCTGAAGCAACGGAGACACGATCGCCAATAGATCTTGGTCGGCAAGCGCGCTCTTTTGAGCTGACGCACCACTCATCCCACCCCGTTGATCAATTCTTTCCATCTTTTTCGCTACTGCGATGACGCGTTGGGCTGTGGCACGCGGCAGCACGTCAGCCAGAGAGCGCAAATAAGTTGCGATCTCCCCTTCATTTCCAGAGACATGGCTCCAAATATCGGTTGTCGAATTCTCGGTCACTAAATCCCCACCATCGTCAGCTCGTCCAACAATCGGACTATTGGATAAAAAGTTGCTAGAGAGCAAATCAGGCCGCATCCACCGCCAACAACAACTATAGCAGCGGTGGGGAAGGCAGTCGAAACAGATTCTATTTTTTGATCTGCGAGCATTTCCATCAAATTTCGCGCAGACGAGATTTGTTGCAGAGACTGACAAGCAACACTCTCCGGCAGTGTTTGATGCGGCGAGTCAATTCCCATCAGCCGACCTGAGGTAGCCATTGCGTCAGAGACCGTTTGGCCAGACTCCACCAATCGCTCCGTCGCCGCCCAAAACAAAGCTTGTTGCCGAAGATCCAAATACGCATTCCCGCCGGAAAACCGAGTAAACCAATTCGTTCTGCCAAAAAGCTGCCATAACAACGCGGCGAAGACAAACAGCAACGGCACCGCGCAAGCCAACATCATTAGCCCGTCATTGTGTTCGCTCAGTTTAACATCACTGGCAGGATTAATGTCCGAATGAATTAGGTCCAGACCCGGCCGCAATTGAAACCAGAAAAACGCTAGAGATGCGATCGCGGTAAGGACGATCAAGAGCAAGTATAGGGTCGTCCTCCGCGTCAACTGGCGAAGTCGAGCTTTGGCTCTTAACTTAAACGAAAGCCCCTCGACGACGGGCGTCAATGAACCAGTCTGTTGAAAAAACTCGAAGGCTGCACAAAGTCGCGGTGACTTAAAATGTAATTGACCGCCATCAGAATCAGTAACCTTAATGTCGCCAATGGTTTTCTCGTTCAGCAGATGAGGCGCTTCGCCAATGCCAACATCAAGATCGATCTTAGCCTTGCACGCGGCCAAAAGCCCGTCGGTGAACTGCTCAAACTCTTTTGCAAGCTGCGACATTGAACCCACGAAATTTTGACAAGACAAGACTCCCAATGATTGAGTATATGCCAACGGATCACGCTTTGCCAGTTTTTGGCGATATTGTCTACTTGGCCCGATAAGTTACCAGTACTACCGAAGCTAACGAGAGCAATCCCTTCGGCACTTAGCACTTACTCACGATATGCGGTTAAACTTTTCGGCGCAGAGGCCGACAAACCAATCGATCCGCAGGGATAAACTCCCGTACTTTTAAATTAGTACACTAAGACCGCAAAGAAAAACGTGCGTTGAAGTAAGGGGCTCAGCCTGAACTATCCTTTGCGGGCTTCGTGATCTTCTACAGAAAACACTATGAAGTCGTATTCCGCGCCGCCAGCAACTCAAACGAACTTGGCTCAGCGGTTGATGTTTGAACCAAAAGACGGGATCTTTCCAGATTTGACGACCACTGACCATCTGTCCAATTGTTCTTTACCCATGCCCCAGAATTCGCGGCACAGTTCAAAATACTCAAGCACCACTTTCGTCTCGCCTTTCTCCAGCAGCTCTTTTGCCAACGCCATAGATGGACCGAAGGAACCAAGTTGAGGCGAACCCTTGGTTTCTCCTGCCGCAAGTAATCGCCGCTTGGCTTCATCGATGTCGTTGTCTGCCAACGCAATTCTGCCAAGGATACTGTTGCCGTGGTGGACATTGTTCCCGCTGTTCCAATCATTAGTTTGTTGCGTCAGCATCTTTTGAGCGTACTTTTTTGCTTCCTCCGTTTTGCCCGCCGCCAAAGCTGTTCTTGCCATCGATTGGAGCATGGAGTCGCGCGATTCTTCGGTGGATAACTCATAGGCAATCTCAAAGTGCTCGAAAGCCTTTGCCGCGAGTTCACGCCGTTTCTTTTTGGAATCGACTCCTATCATGTCAAGTGAGTACAGGTGGCCAAGCTCTCGGTCCCAATACGGCTCGTCTTCGGTGATCTCCCGACCACGGTTCAAAATCTCCCCAGCCAGCGCGCGATCATACTGCAAAAACCATTTGGAAGAATTCTTCAGAATCGCTAAATCGACAGATTCTTTCTCCAAATGGACCTGCCAAGCCTTCTTTATTGCTGCATAGCCCTCTGGGTTCGAGTGTGAGTGGACCTGCGAGTAAGGGAGTCCAAGAACTTCTGATTTCGGCGCATTGTTGACCAACCACAAAACGTGCTTGACTTGCGATGCCCCTGCTGCTGGATCAGATATCGCCTTACGCCAATAATATCCCAGTAGTTTTGTCCGAGCGTTGATGTCGTCTGGAGTCGCTTCGACCGATTTCTCGATTGAAGCAGCCTCGGTCGCTGAAAGTTCGCCTCCTTTCATCGCAAGGCCGTGCACATCATCCAAGACAAAGCCACCTGCAAACAGCAGGCAAAACAAGAGAACCGTGTTCATAGTCAAACTCTCAAGAACAAAAACGATACGAAGAAGAGCGTAAAGTGGCCAAAACATCATGGCCAATCGACACTCAATATAGAGTTGTTTGAACTGGATCTCAATCTAGTGGTTTGTCAGGGATGGAAGTTAGAGTGTGTCATCGTAGCCGGAGTCGCCAGACTTCGGTTTTATACTGCTGAACTGAATTCTGGCGAATCCAGCTACCCTAAAATTAAATGTTGACAGACCACTAGTCAGATTGTCCAACAAGACGACTTAGCCAAAACAAAGTAGGAGTTGCCATCGCACAAGCCGCACGATGCTGTCCAAAATCAACATGGGGTGTTTTTGCTACACGCGCCACGGGCGATGATGCGTAAAAACAACCCTTAGCGACGTTCTCTTAAACAAGACTCCGTTCTTTTCACTCGGGAAAAGGCGACTTTTTGGCTGCGATTGACTCAATCGCCTGGATTGGTACGGCCCTTGCGTCAGTGATCAAAAACGAAGTGGCATCCGCCGTTTTCATTTTCCCTACTCAATCTAAAGAGAATCACCTGTGAAGCAGTACCAAACACTTACTTCTGAAAAATACTACGCCGATAAACTTGAGAGCGAAGCGAAAGTTATCAGAAAACTACAAGCTGGAAAGGCGATCAACAAATTTATTGCCTCGGTAATACTGATGGGCTCTTGCGCTGTCTGCGGTTACATCCTTTACACGACGCCAATCGTGCCAGACATTATTGATTCCATGCGAACCAATGGCATTCTGTCGTACTAATTTTTGCCACACGGTAGAACAAACACTTTTTCCATACTGCCTCCGGTGATAGGATGATTCTAATTGATCTTTCCTTCTCTCAACGACCGTCGGCCCAATGGAAGACTTTGACATTCAAACTTTGTCTGCGTACCTTCACCTAACGCCAGAGCAAGTACGGAAGATGGCCGAGCGCGGTAAATTACCGGGGCGACGCATCGGTGGTCAATGGCGTTTTTCGCGGCCCGAGATCCACACGTGGTTTGAAAATCGAATTGGCGCCTCAGATGAGAAGGAATTAGTCGAAGTCGAGAGAGTCTTCGAGATTCAAGCTCGCAAAGAGACGGTTGACGAGTTTCACATTCCTGATCTTTTACGACAGGAAAACATTTTCTCACCTTTGCTGGCCAAGACCAAAATCAAAGTCATCACCAAGATTTGCGACATGGTGGCGCAGACTGGTGCGTTGTGGGAGCCCGATAAAATGGCCGAAGCGATCCACAGTCGCGAGGCACTTCATCCAACGGCTCTCGAGAATGGCGTCGCGCTTTTGCACCCTCGACGCCCAATGTCACAAGCCATGGGTGAACCTTTTCTTGGATTGGGCGTGACGTCCAGCGGCATTCCGTTCGGCGGTCCGCGCGGGTGCCTGACCGACATCTTCTTCCTGATCGGCTCTACCGACGAAGCAGTTCATTTGCGCGTACTCGCGCGGCTCAGCCGATTAATCCAACAACCAGAAGTGCTTGACCAGATTCGTGACGCCCAAGGACCGGGCGAGATCCATGCCGTGATCGCAGCGGCCGATGAAGAGTTGTAGTTAGGTGCGGAACGCTTTTTATAGCCGATCTCGCAAGCGATTGGTAAAAATGACTCTTGAAGGCGATCCAGAGACTAACAACTTCGGTCACCCAAAAAGTGTGTTTCCGATTGTCCTTACGCTACCCAGCGAGCTCTCTCAAATGCCGAACGAGCGCCACGGAGGACGCCAGTCGCCGCCCTCCCCTGCCCTTGCAAATCGGCGGAGCGATCTGTTCGCCAAAGCTCTCGAGATAATCGGCGATTCCTTCGAAACGATTCTCAAGATCGTAGTTAATCCCCTGTAACAAATCGTAGACCGGCACCTGCGCATTGGCGTTGTTCAACAGACCAATACTGCTTGAATGATAGGCGACCAGTCGGTCGTTAGGCTGTAAAAACGAATCCCATTGATTCCTGAACGCTTCGATTGAAACCGCAGTTTCAAAATCCTCCACTTGCAAACCCATGTGCCGCAATCCCACCGGTGTTAAAGCCTCTCGGGGTTGTATCTGTCGAACGAACTGATCCGCAGCGGCGACAGACGCTTTTGAGTCACCCAAGCTGATCCGCTGTGCACAGACATAAACCGGCGGTAACGGATGCGCGCGGCGTTTCGCTTTCACGTTTGCCCACTGTTCACCGGTAGTGAACTGCAGAGGCGTCGCTTCGGCGTAGAACACGACGATAGAATTCTCATCAGACAACAAAGTCTTCGGTACATTCAGATTCGGCGGCCGCTTTGACTGAACAGTCTCGCCGCTGTAATTGGCTTGAGGGTGAGCCAACTGTTTCTCGATCATTGCATAGAAGCCATCCAACAGCCGATCCACATCCGCGTTCTCGGGTTCCATCTGCCTAATCGCAGCCGCAATCGCCTCGACGGTCGACAGGGAAGCATCATCCGGTTCCAAACGAATTTGATATTTGCCCGGTGTCGTGGGAGCCAAAGCAAAACACGGCAAACTGCGTAGAACCTCCACATCCCGATAAAGTGTTTTGGCCTGATGCCAAGTGCCATCGATCACGACCAGTTGTTCCGGCAACTCCTCCGGCGGGATTTGGTGCAGCAATCTTGCATCGCGCGAAGGATAAAGTAACCCTGCTGTCGGTTTGATTGGCAATTGCATTTCGGCCAGTTGCTCGTTCCGATCACAAACCAACTGACAGTTCGTCAGTGCTCGCGCTGCAATTCGGGCCGAGTTGAAAGGGTGAGTGCGCTCGCGCCGATGTTGCAGGATCAGGAACTCTGTACGTGTATCCACCGGCGAAATCGCGTCGCAGTAACATTGCGTGACGGGTCTAAAGCAGTCGTCACACCGCTGGCGAAATTCAGGCTCCAACGAAGAATCGGCCTGACCAAGATTTTGAGATGAACGTTGTGACATTGATGAACAGGGGCCGATTCGATTTAGGTGGAGTCGCCAGAATTCAACGCTTTTCTCGTTCCATCCGAATTCTGGGGAACCCGGTCAAAAAAATTCACTGCACGCGTTTTCGACGCGCATAGTTTGGAGAATCTGTTTTACCAAACATTTCGAACACGAAACGGCTCAGATTGGTTGGCTTAGCCTTACCCCATTTCATTCTGCTCAGTGACATCGAAAGCGTCAGCAACTCTTCCGCTCGAGTCACACCAACGTAACATAACCGGCGTTCTTCAGGCACACCGGCATCATCGTCCTCTAGCGAACGCTTATGAGGCAGAATCCCCTCCTCCAGCCCAACCATATACACCTCGGGAAACTCCAATCCCTTTGCCGAGTGCATCGTCATCAACGCGATTGCGTTTTTCTTAAGCTGTTTTTCTTTGTCGTCGTCTGGACTTTGATCACCCAACAGCAATTTGTCTAAAAACTTTGACAGCGTCGGTTTGCGTGTTGAGCGTTCGTATTCTCCTAACGCACTAACGATTTGCTCCACCACCGCCCAATGAGACTCTCTGTCTTCCGGCTCGGAATAGGTTTTTTCAATCTCCGCTTTGTAGTTAGTCCGGTCGATCAACAATCGAGCCGTTTCGACCAAAGACAGTCCACCCATTTGCGCCTTAACGATACCGATTGACTCCACCAAACCATTTAGTCCACGATCGACGGCGCTAGTGAGTTTCGGACGCTCGGCATCCCCCGCAATCATGTCCCACAGTGGAACTTTCTGCTTGACACTATGATCAAGCAATTTCTCGATCGACTTCTTACCAATTCCCCGAGGTGGCTTGTTAATGATTCGCAGAATCGAGATATCATCGGGCTCGGCATCCAGCAGTCGAAAATACGCGAGCAGATCCTTGACCTCTTTACGATCAAAGAACGACATACCGCCCACCAACACGTACGGCAGCTTCGCTTTTCGCAATTCGGTTTCAAACGGACGAGGTTGTTCATTGGTGCGAAACAGAATCGCGAAGTCACGTGGCTCACGCCCTTTCTCTTCCAGTCGTCGCTGAATCGAACGGACAGTTTCTTGCGCTTCGACCGTTTCATTGTCATACTGTCTTAAAGCTGGCACATCACCACCGGGACGCGCGGCGCGAAGAACTTTATCGTGACGGGTCTTGTTGAATTTAATAAGCGTATTGGCGAGGCTAATGATCGAAGTCGTCGAGCGATAGTTATCCTCCAACCTGACGACCTTTGCGTCGGGCCAGTCTCGATTGAAAGAGAGGATGTGTTCGACTTCTGCCCCACGCCAACCGTAAATCGACTGATCATCGTCACCTACCACGCACAAGTTACGATGCTGCGACGCCAGCGCTTTGACAATGCGATATTGGCTGGTGTTTGTGTCCTGATACTCATCAATCAACAAATGGTCGAATCTGGCCGCCTCCTCAGATCGTACTTCCTCGTGGGTGCGAAAGAGTTCCTCGGTGAGCAACAGCAGGTCATCAAAATCGACCGCCCCAGAAATTTTCAGCTGCCGCTGATAGCGCTGATAGGCGATCGCCGCTAGATGTTGAGCATCGCTCTCGCTTTGCATGATTGCGTCGCCCGGTTTAAGCGATTTGCATTTCCAATTGCTGATGTGAAACAGCAACTGATTGGGCGCCATCATTTTGTCGTTGACGTTGATCTCTCGCAAAACCGTTCGGGCAAGACTTTCTTGGTCGCCACGGTTGTAAATCGCGAACTTGAGAGGATAGCCCAGTTTATCAATCTGCCGCCGAAGGATCTTGACGCACAATGAGTGAAACGTCGACACGGTGGGCTGAGGGTCGTCCTCGGCAAAACGATTCTTCGCGTACTTAGGCTTAAACTTGTCGTGGGGCTGCGGCGTCTTCTGTTTGACGTCGATCATCGGCATCAGCCGCTCACGCATCTCGTTGGCCGCCTTGTTGGTAAACGTTACCGCCAGAATTCGTTCACGTGGCGTACCTGTTTGGATCAGCTTGACAATTCGGTACGTGATGACGCGCGTCTTGCCCGTGCCGGCTCCAGCAAGTACCAAAAGCGGTCCTGAGAGCGTGTTGACGGCGTCGAGTTGATCCGGGTTCAGGCCGTTCATGGCGGAAATGACGTGCGAAAGTGGGCGTTGTTGGCGACTGAGCCGGGTTGGGCGAAACGCGGTTTGGCGGCCGACCCTCAGACGTGGTCAGTATCTATTTCGCTGATCGGTTGTCAAACGCAAATGGATTAGGGCGTCGCTATTGACCATTGTTTACCGAACTACGTATACTCTTTGTTTCGAAATGGCTGCTTTTGCGCCTTACTATACACCATCAACCAAGGCCGGTTTGATCCGTTTTCCCACTCATGTCAAAACCCAAGACTGAAGACAAAAAAAGTAACATTCGCGACATCGAGCTGCCGCCTAACGCGACACGCGAGATGCCCGAAGAGGTCGTACAGCCCTCGGAAGCGGAGAAAATCCTGGAGGCCTCGCGCCCCTATTGGGGACAGATTGCACTTGGCGTCTGCGTGCTGTTGCTGGGATACGTACTTGTAAGTATCTTCTTTCAGAATAGCGAAAATGCTGCTGCAGAACCTTGGCAGGAACTGGACCGTTCTATCAACCAGTTTCGGATCAGCCAAAACGTTGATTCTCTGAAGCAGATGGAGAACGACTATCCTAATGAGAAAGCCACAAATTTCGCGTTGCAGATGGCCGGCGACTACGAGTTGAACCGTGGTCTGCAACAATTGCCTACCGATCGCGATGGGGCGATTAAGCTGATTAAAGACGCCAAGGAGTCGTTCCAGAAGGTCTACGACGCTCCCAACACATCGAAAACCGTCATGCAGCAGCAACGTTCGCTGTACACACTGGCTTACGCGGCGGAAAGCCTCGGTCAGTTCGATGAGGCGAAGGAACTGTATTCCAAATACACCCAAGAGGCTCCAGATTCCCTTTTGTACAAAGATGCTCAACGCGGTCTAGCGCGAGTCACCAACCCAAAGTTCACAGGACTTTATAAACAGTTTCAGGATCACGAATTGTTCGATGAAGAGGCTCCGGGCGCTGCGGTGGAAGACGCGCCAAACATTGACTTCCCTGAGATCGACATTCCAAAAGAAATGGACGAAGCGAAGGAATCTTCTGATTCTGGCGGTGACTTCGAAGCAGATAAACCCGCTGCGAAGCCAGCTGAATCTGAAAAGGTTGAGGTGAAGGAAGCGGCGCCTGCCGGGTCGGAAATGAAGGTTGAGGAAGCTGCACCTGTCCAGCCAGCAGACGAATCGTCAGTTGAAACACCGGCTCCAGCGGTCACTACGACTGAAGGAGCGGTAGAAGCAGTCATTGAACCTGCCGTCACGACGGTTGAGGGCGCGGTTGAAGCCATCGTCGAACCAGCGGTACCAGCGGCCGCTGGTCAATAGTTCGGGGCGTCGCTTCCTGTACTATCTGACAACGGCGGCTGACACGAGTCTCGCCCAGCGGCAAAGTGTGGGATATTTCTGGTGGCCCTCTTGCTAATTTAGCCGTCTCTGTTTGTGATGAAGCCTCTCGCATTTGAGCTTGTTTCTGACCTGCGGGCTTTAGTAACAGCCCTGCAAAGCAAGAGGCCGAAATAGAATTCTTCTTGATTGCGCCGATCGCGTAGCAATCATTCTTAGAGCTCTGGCGACAAGTCGGCACGCAGATCTTGTTCGGACATCATTCGTCGACAGACATCCTGCTGCCTGCTTTTTAATGGAGAACATAATGCAAGAATCGAACGCTGTTGCAAACGCGGTGTTCATCTATGGCCCGTTTGTATTTTTGGCGTTCGTGGTGATTGGTTCCAATCCGCTCTTTCTGGTTGTCGCTATTGCCGTTCTCTATCTAATTGGCTTGAGTAAGCTGGTGATTTCGAAATGCAGCTTGTTTCGTGCGGGCATTGGGATCAGCTTCGGGCCAAGACTTATGAATGCCGCGAATCGCCGTCGTTATACTTCGGCTTATCGTTTTGTAGCCCTCGGCGTACTGATCAATCTCGCTTCACTGTTGCTGTACAGCTGAGTGATCACCGATTGCGTAAGCTCTCGAGACGATATACCACTTTGTTTATGGCAAGAACTCAATTACCGGCAATCAAAACACTTCCAATACCTCGTGGGAACAAATGAACATTCGACGATATCTCGAGGGTGAAGAACCTGCGATTTGGCAAATGTACTACTCTGCCACACGCATTTCTGTTGCTAAGGACTACCATCGCGAACTAATTGACAGATGGGCTCCACACGACAAAAACATGACTCAATGGGCAAAACGTCTCAAAGAGAAGAACCCTTTCATTGCCGTTATTGGCGACGAAATCGTAGGGATGGCCGAGATTGATCGCGAAGGTTTCATTGACTACTTTTATGTCCATCCAAGCCACCAAGGACGGGGGATCGGCAAAAGGTTGATGGACACTCTCATCACCGAAGCTAAAACTCATGCCTTAGAGCGAGCTTTCGCCAACGTAAGCAAAACTGCGAAAACATTCTTCGAATCACAGAATTTTGAGGTGACCGAGACGCGCAAGAACATCATACTCAATCATGTTGCTCTTAATTTTCGAATGGCTAGAACTCTTTAGGGCCAACATCTCTTTAATTTGTTGGAACTCAACAGCAGTGCCAACGAAACCATTTATTGGAAACAGAACACACTATGCGAATCACATACTTGCTCGCAATCTCCTTTCTCGCTGCGGTTGTTGCGCCTCCAGTTTTTGCCGACGAAGCCGGTCGTCCCAACGTCGTCATCGTGATCACTGACGACCAAGGCTATGGCGATACAGCCTTTTCCGGCAACCCGATG